>JAICLL010000024.1 GCA_025927475.1 Pirellulales bacterium | reverse complement strand
TTCCGGCCGCCGGTGGTTCGGCCGCGACGCATTTCACGCCAAGAAACCGGCGTCAAGCGAACCGACGACAGCACGTTGAGCGCAGCCGGCCAACGAACGTGGGCGACGGCGCATGGCTCGATGATTCGTTTCTTGGCATGAGGCGGAGTGTACCGATCTGTGCCGCTGGCGGCTACGTCGATTTGTAAAAGCTACAACGGCCGGGCTTCTCGGCCTTGCCCTACCGCCCTGCCTTCGCGCGAAGGGAAAGCGAATTGGTCTCACCATCTCGCGGCAAGTCGGCCCATAATGCCGGCGGCGTGGTTCGGTCAGGATGGGCCGGCGAAGTGCCAGGGACGGCACGCCACTGCCTTCTTCGAAGGAAACGAGCATGGGCCTCAAAATCTCTCGGAAGCCGGGCGAGTCAGTGAACGTCTACGATGCGCATGGGCGGTGGCTGATGCGTGTTGCCGTCGTTCGTAGCGGCCCCGAGACCGAGTTGGACTTCGTGGCGCCGCGCGAACTGAAGATCCGCCGCGACGACGAGCCGGCCTCGCTGGCGTCGTGCGAGTCATCGTCGCCCAGTTGTGAGTCGCGGGCCGCCTAGGCGCGGCGCGTTTGCCGGCTTCGCGGATTGCTACTTCGCATAGCTGGCAGCGGCCGGTAACCGATGAACGTGCCGCACTTCTTGCACGAAGTGCGAATGCGTTGGCCAACCTGCTCGTCGTGCCAGTCGCTGGGGTCGACGTGAAGGCGGCAACGGCCGAGTAGCGGTAGCGGGCGCGGCGCGGGAACGGGCGAGGATTCTTTTGCCTCCAGGGCCTGCAAAATCTCGCACCGGTGATCACGCAACTGGGCGAACAGATCACCGCTTACCACGCCAGTTGGCGCTCGCCAGAGCAGCCGCCCTTCGTCGGCCCAAACATCCACGCCGAGACTGGCGAGCCGCTCGAGCAACGGGGCTGTGGTCATATCTCACCCGATTCAACGCGCGGCCCCTGCAGTGTCCCGTCTGCCCCTGCCTGGGGCGGTCCCGGTACCGAAACCCCATCTTCTGCCGTGTTTTGCGCGGTTTCGGTACCGGGACCGGAGACATTCAATACACAGACGTCGCTCGGGCGTCCGCCTCGCGGTCCGGCGGGCCGTCGTTCCCACCGTGCAAAGCCATCAGCAACGAGGCGATCTAGGGCCTCTCGTGCTGCGCCCGCGCCTCGGTATCTGCGCGAGCTAGCTTTCAATTCGTTCGGGGTGATGCCTTCGGCACCGTGCGCCCTGACAAACTCCATCAATTCTCGCCGCATCGCCTCCGCAGGTGACTCGGCCAGCATCGCGTAGATGCGCTGGGCCTCGGCCCAACACCATTCGGCGATGGCGACCCCCGCGGCAACGCTGGCACCGTCGATCGGTGCGTCGCATGGCAATTCGTCGTCGACCTGGCGGACACAGTGGACGATCAGCGATAGCCGCGCGGCGTAACCTTCGATCTTGGCCGCGGCTGACGCGAGCTCGGCCGCCAGCCCTTGCTGGCCTTCGGCGAAAGCGTTGTACCACTCCACCCAAGCGCGCTTGCCTTCGATCGAAAAGCCAATTGGCTTTGGATAGGGCTCCCCGGCCGCGTCGAGCTCCGGTTCGAGCCAGTAGAGTTTCTGGACGACGAGGTCGATGCAATCGGCGGTATCCTCGGATACGTCGGCCTCACGCCAGCGCTTTACGGTGCTCGGCGGCCAGCCCATCAGAAGCCTGGCTGCCAGCCCGTCGGCAAGGTGCTCGTGTCCGAGACAGGACCGAAGTATGTCCGGCTGAATTCCTCCGGTAATACTCACGCTGGCATTGGGAATGTAGACCACCGGGCGCTCTACCGATTTCCGGTCGATCGTAAGGGCGCGCCCGCCGTGCAGCTCCAGCCATTTCGCGGTGTCGCCGGCGCGGCCCGACTTATAGGCGTCATGCGAGCGTAACCAGCCCGAGAGCTCGTCGGCGGCGAGCAAAATACCGCGCGGCTGTTTCGCTAACAGCCCCGCAATGGCCTCTATGGTGGCATCGTTGGTAAGATACCGCGCCGGCGGGGTCTTGCCCATAAATGCGAACGACTTGCCTTGCAGCGCGCGGACCGGCCGCAACGCGAGATCCAAGGCGGGTGACTTCATCGTGCCGCTGTTGCCGACGATCGCCGTCCAGACGATCGCGGGTTCGGTCCATGCCCGCTTCAGCCTGATGCGGCGGCTGTTGCCGATTGCCGCGGCGAGAACCGAAAGCAAGGGCAGCGCGATGTAGGCGGCGTCGCACCCGATGGCGGCGGCGCCAGCGGTCACCAGCCCTCGCACCGCTTCCGGCAAGGCATGCGTGGGGAAGGGCCGGTAGGCAAGCGTCTCGCAGGGGCCGCGCGTGTCAGCCGGCTCGGCATTAAGTCCGAGGACGATTCGCCGGGCCTCGGCAGTGCGTGTGTCGGCGTCGCATTGGCTTTGGTTGCCGAGCTTGAGCAGCTCGCGGCCCGCGTCGATGACCGCTCGCCTATCAGCGTGATCTTTGACGATGCGCGCATAGAACACCGCGTTGGCCGGCGTGGGGACGCTCTCGATGATCTCCGTCAGATACGCAAGTCCACCGATCTCGGCGATTCCGTCTGGCCCTAATTCGTGAGACAGCAAAACCGGGTCGGGCGTTTCGCCGCGTCGCGCCATCTCGGCCAGCGCGTGCCAGACTACGCGGTGCGCGGGCGAATAAAATTCGGCGGGCGAAATCACCTGCGCGACTTCGGATCGGACCGATGGGTCAAGGATGAGGCTGGCAAGCACGGCCTTCTCCGCCTCCAGATCGTGGGGCGGCATTTCTATGCTCAGCCGCGGTAGCCGGCCATTCGGGCGAAGGCGGTGGGGGTAGTGTCCATTGGTGGGCGCAATCATCGTGTCGCCCCTCCCGCCGCGGCCTGGCGGCGACGGTCATAGACCTCGGCGCGATCGACCAGCACGTCGCTGGGGGCCCTGACGCGGATGCGGGCCCGATCGCGGCCGGGGATGTCGTGGAGCTCGACCAGGGCGACGATGCGGCCGTCGATCTCGATGACAACCTCTTGGCCCGCGCGGCGGGTGAGGATTAGGCCGCCCATTGGCAGCCCGTGAAGATCAGACATTCGAATAACCTCCATGCAGTTGCGCCGGCCAGGCGGCCGGCGGTCCAAGCCCGCTTTCACATTCGCACAAATCAAAAGCCCGCGGCGTCGAGTAGCGCGTCGACGTCGTGTGATCGCAGCCTGCCCGCGTAGTCGGCCGCCCTTTGCGGGGCGACTTCGCGCGGTTCGTTGATCAGCCGCAACCAAGCTAGCGCATCGGCGCCCATCACCCGCCAGGCCCCGCCCGCCCGAAACCCGGGCAGCCTTATGCGTTCGCCGCCGCGGCGCGGGGCGAGCCCGGTCTTAACCGCCCGCAACATGCTGCGATGGGATACACCCATCGCGGTCGCGAGCTGGCCCAGACTATACGGCCGGTCCGGCTTTAGTGCGGGTAGGCGCCCGCGAACGACATCGACCACGATCACACTCCGCAGTTGTGCCCCGAAACTGCGGTCGATTGTCAACGCGCACCAAATGTCACCTAATTCGGGCAATTTGGTTGCGCTCAAAGTCGCGCCGGAAGCCGCGGAAACGCGGGAAAAAAGGGGCGCAAAAAAAAGCGGCCGGAAAGGCCGCGGGGCTTGACAGCGGGGCGCGCAACCTAATTCACGCCAATTTAGTTGCGCTTCACTGCCGAGTCGATGACCTTCTTTGCTACGGCCCTCGAAACGCCAAATCTTTGCCCGAGTTTCCCGAAGTTGCTGTACTCGCGTGATCGCCATGCCTCGATCATCTCGGCGTTACGCTGTGCGACTTGGGGATCGACCGGGCGTCCGCGCCTTCGGCGACGGTTGTGCTCCGGCAGTGGCTCGGCCGAGTTGTCATGCACCAAGGCTGCGACATCAGTCGGCGGAGTCCTCACGGTCGGCCGTTCAATGCGCAGCGCCTCCGGGTCGTTTCGGTACAGAGTGCGGTATGCTGCCGACCTCTTTTGGGCCAGGCCCAGGGCTTCGCGATAGGGGCAGCGGCGTCCGCGTTTTGGCGCCGGCAAAACCGAATCCGCGAACCAAAGGGAAAAGCAGGGAAGATCATCCGCCAGCCGCCATATTTCACTCTCTTTCCACGCGGCTTTGGCTTTGTTTTGGAAGGCGGTCATCAGTGGGAAGGGTAGATACACGCGGTCGGCGATCTGTCCCCGCCGGCGAAAGCCGCTGTTGCGCGACGAGTCCACGTCTTCGTCTCCGGCGGCCACGGCGGCCAGCCCGGTGTAAAGCCATTTCTCGACGTCAAGCCAGACGCCCAGGTGCTTTGCTTCAGTTCTGAGGGCGGCCACGCTGGCCGAATCGCTCGGTTTCGCGATGCGGGTGCGAGCTTCGGCTTCGCTGTCTCGCGCTGCCTTGGCGAATCGTACGGCGCAGTCGAGTTGACGCCGCCAGTTTGCGGGCTTGGCGGCAAACCGGTGCGTACCGTTTTTGACCTGCGCGACCGTCTTTCGGCAGCAGCCGACCGCCGCGGCGATCGAATTTGCCGATTCGCCGGCCGCCAGACGGGTACGGATGCTTGCGACGCGCTCGGCGTCGATGGGCTTTCGCCAATTCGGCGGCCACTCCGCCGGCATATTGGCGAAGAGCGGCGCGGGATCGCGCCCCGCTCTCGCGGCCGCTACGGCGGTCACAACCGCCGAGCGCCAAGGATTGCTACGCATCATTTTCTTGTACCAGCTCAGGGAGACGTTGGCGCCGTCGCGTAGGCTGCGCGGGGTTAACTGCCCGCGGAAATTTACGGTCCACTCTTTGAGGATGAGCCAGCCGTCGATCTTCTTCGCGGTAAAAAGCCAGATCAAAAAATCCGCGATGCGCTCCGCTGGGAAGTCGCCCTGTGGCCGTGTCGTTCTCGTGAAGAACTTGCAGTAGTCACTGACGGAGTAGCGCTTGCTGATTTCACGCATGATGTTGCCCGCGTTCCAGGCGGCCGTTACGCGGCGCACGTCGGCTTCCGAGGCGACCCGCACGTCTGCGGGCGGCGTGTCACCGTTCAGCAGCCACCCGCGAAACCATGCGACGGCGCCGAAGCGTTTCAGGTTGCGCCGCACTATGTCGGATCGCGTGTCCCGCTCTATTTCATCGATCGAAATTGCCTTGCCTTCTTTCCTTTGTTTCAGAACCGCATTCCGCGCTTCATATAATCCCGCTGGCGGCACGAACAAGACGCGCTGGCCGTCGCTGTAGATGCCGCTTCCGACGCGCGGGAAATTACGCGGGTGCCCCGTCGGCGTTGCCTTATGCTTCCGCTTCGACTTCAACATTGCGATCTCCTTTCAGCCGATCTGCCTGGCGACTTCTTCGGCGCGTGCAAAATCCCGTTCCGCGTAGATGCGCGTGGTGCGTTGGTCTCCGTGCCCGAGGACGACGCGGGCAGCGTCGGGGTCGAACGTCGCTTCTAATTCCGTGGCCTTGGTGTGCCTGATTTGGTTCGGCGTCCAGTAGGGCGCGCCGACCGATTCAAACCACGATCGCGGCGGCACCCAGCCCTTGCGACGACGCGGCTTCTGGCCCGGCTTCGCATTCTTGGCGAAGGGCGGCTTGGGCGGCTTGTGGCCTAACGATTTTGCCAGCCGTTTGAGGCCTCGTTGTATGGCCTGGGCGTAGCTACCCGGTGCATACCGCTTTTGGTTCGTGCCGCGGTCGAAACAAAACGCTTCTGGCGGCCGGTCGAGGTACGGCCGCAAAATCTCTTGCGCCTTGGGGCCAATGTACACTCGCCGCTCGATGCCGTGGTGTTCGGTCTTGTGGCCTTCGGGGCGGTAGATCCATATCGCTCTCATCGCGCCTTTGGCTGTGGCCGGGGCGGGGCGCAGCGGCAGCACTGGCGGCGCCTCGTCGCCGGCCGGTGTTGCTTGGGCTGGCCCGGGCGCCCCCTCGATATCGCAGGGACGCAGCGAACAAACTTCGCCGGGGCGGCACCCCGTCAGCCGTTGGAACCGGACCATGACCGCCACGATCGGCGGCAAGTGGGCCAGGGTCTGCTCGATGACCTGGTCGGCGACTGGGGGCACGCGACGATTCGGCTCCGCGCGTGTGCGCCCCGGCTTCAGGTTCTTGAGCGTAAGCAGCTCCTGCCAAACGCTGGCGGGCACGATCTTTTTCTCCGCGCCCCAGCGAAACATTTCCCGCACGTGGTTGATGCGATAATTGACCGTGCCGATGCGGTTGCGGCGCACGTCGATCAATTCATTGCGGTAGGCGTCGAGTCGCACCTGGTCGAACTCGACGGCTGGCGTATCGCCGTACAGCCGGCGGAGCGTTTTGAGCGCGGTGCGGATGTCGTTCTGAGTTGTCGTGGGGCGTCCGTGCTTCTTGTAGTATTCCGTCACGTGCTCGGACCAGAATCGCAAGATCAACTCTTTAACCAGCACGGGCCCCGCGGTGGGCCGCGTTGGCGAGGCGCCCTCGATCACGCGCCCATGCTTGGCCGCCCACTCGGCGACCTTGGCTTTGAATCGCGCCTTGCTCTCGGCGGTGCCATGTTTCCCGAGCCAATAGCGGCGACCATCGAACTCGATCAACGCCCGCCCGCTCGACTTGTGCAAACGATACTTCGGGGTGCGCACAGTGAAGCTCCTTTCGGCGGAATCGGGTCAACCTGACCCGATTCCGGTCGCAAGGGCCACACTGCTGTTTCAGCAGGCACGTTCTAAGTCGAACGACTGGCCAGAGTTATAAGAAGTGGAGGATAGGGGACTTGAACCCCTGACCTTCTGGCTGCCAGCCAGACGCTCTCCCAACTGAGCTAATCCCCCGAAAATCAACGCCGGAAAGACACGCTTCGCCGCTGGATGTTCGCCGCGATTGATCTTGCCCGCGCGAACCGAAAAGTTTATCACCATAGTTTGCGCCTGTCAAGCAACGCCCCTTCTGGTGGCGTTGTTCACGCACCCTCAAACGATCTGACTTGAAACGACATTTCCTTCATCGCCTCGTCGCCAATTTGGTTAAATTCGGCGTTTCGCTAGGCATTATCGCTTACCTGGTCGTCGATGCCCGAAATAACGAAGCCTTCGCTCAATTGGCGCACCAGCCCAAACATTGGGGCATGCTGGGGTTGGCCGCGCTGGCCTGCCTGGGCGCGGTGATGCTCACCTTCGTGCGCTGGCATGTGCTGGTGCGGGCGTTGGACTTGCCCTTTTCGCTGCGCGACGCCTTTCGGCTGGGTTTCCTGGGTTACCTGCTCAACTTTGTTTCGTTTGGCAGCGTGGGCGGCGATTTGTTCAAGGCGGTCTTCATTGCCCGGCAGCTTCCCGGCCGCCGGCCCGAAGCGGTGGCCACCGTGGTGCTCGACCGCGTGATCGGCCTTTACATGTTGTTTGTCATGGCCAGCGTGGCCAGCCTGCTCACCGGTCAATGGAACGCCAACGACGAAACCGTGCGCTTGATCTGCCGGGCAGCGCTGATGTGTTCGGCGGCCGGGGCGGCGGGCATTCTGATGCTGCTGGTGCCGGGCTTCACCTTTGGCGGCTTTTCCGCCCTGCTGGCCCGCTTGCCGAGGGTCGGGCCGGTGTTCGGCAAGTTGCTGGGGGCCATTCGTATTTATCGCAGCCGGATGGGCATGCTGTGGTTGTCGGCGGCGTTGAGCACCGTGGTGCATTCACTGACGACGATCTCGATTTATCTGGTTGCTCGCGGCCTGCCGGGTGAATATCCGTCGCTGGCCGATCACTTTGTGATCGTGCCGTTGGCCATGGTCACCGGCGTGCTGCCGCTGCCGGTCAACGGCCTCGGGGCGCTGGAAATGGTCATCAAGTTTCTGTATGACCATGTGCCGGCTCACATGGCCATCCGTGAAGGCCACGGCTTTATTGTGGCGATTGGTTATCGGGCCGTGACCATTCTGATTGCCATGATCGGCGTCTGCTATTACTTGTCGAGCCGGGCGGAAGTCGCCAAGGTGCTGCGCGAGGCCGAGCGCGAGCTCGACGAGGCGGACGACGCCGCGCCGCGCAGCACGCCCGAAGTAGGGACGAGCTTTTCGCGCCCTGAACTGGGCGTGCCCCATTGCTCACGTTAGCCGCCCGACAATCGCTGTGCCTTGCCCAGGCGCTTTGCTTGGGCCTCGGCTTCTTTCCAGTTGCCATCGCGGGCCAGATCGATGACCGCCTGGAGGGCCTTGCTTTCGTCGGCGGTGATGTCGCCCTGCTGTTTGCGCTCTTCCAGCGATTTGGCGCACTCGTCGATCCAGGGCAACATGCGGGCCGAGGTGGCAGTGCGCAATGCGTCGATGAGCGGTTGATTCGGCCGCGAGATCTGCTGCGTTCGTCCGCAACCGACCGCCGCTGCCAATAGGGCGGCGCTTACCAGCCAGGCGGTTCGCTTTGCAATTTCTGGCATCGGAGGGCTCAATCAAACGCGCTCGAATCGTGATCCACCACGTCGCCGCCGGCGCGTGTGGCCAACCGCGACCATACCAGGGCATTGATGTCTTCCGAGATGAAGCGCACATGCCCGTCGCAAAACAACAGGTTCGCGCCGCGGGGATGGTTGGCCCACACTTCGTCGGTATTGGCCAAGGGCTGGTTCGGTGGCTTGATGACAGGCGGCACTTCTTGCGGCGCCGGCCCGGCATGGACATTCACCTGCGATGCCCCTGGATCGGAACCGACCAGGGCGAACCACGGCGAGGGGTTGGTCACCGCGCCCGGCACCACGCCGACCCACGTCGAATCGCTATGGAAGGGCGTTTTTTCGGCCACCATCATCGTCTGACTCAGGCCATCGGCGATGTCTGCCGCACGGGTGTGGCTGTTGCGATACAGCACGCCGTCGGCGATGCCCGAAAGATCGGTCGCGGGATCGCAGTAATTGTCCCAAGGCGCACCGCGACCGGCCATCGCCACATAATTCGATCTGGCGAAGACCGCCCGCGAGTTGCCCGACGCGTCGACCACGTTATAAACCGGCGTCATTTGAAGCGCCGTGGGGCACACATACCCCGGCAGCACCGTCTTGGCGGGCGCCGCATTGGCCGGCGACCAGCAGGGCAAATGCACGTTGAACGAGGCTGCCAGCGGCGCTTGCTCTTGATAGGACAGGCTGAGCATTAAAAATCCCCAGCCGGGACCGGTGTCGCCTGTGGCGGCGTCGGGCGGGCCCATCAGCGTGTTGCTTAGCGGCGAGACGACATAGGCCGGCGGAAACCGGCCGAGCGCATCGTGGTAGGCGTGCAGGCCCACGCCGATCTGTTTCAGGTTGTTATCGCATTGTGTGCGGCGGGCCGACTCGCGGGCCGCCTGCACCGCGGGCAGCAACAGGGCGGTCAGGATGCCGATGATGGCAATGACCACCAACAGCTCGATGAGCGTGAAAGCCTGGCGTGGATGTGGCATGAGAATGTACTGGCACCGGATGGAGACGCGCACCCCGTGGCGCAATCGCGCAGCGGGAGGCGCGGGAATCGGTCGGAAGGCGGCCGTAGATCAGGCTTTTCAACCGGAGCCGGTCAGTCTCGCAAGACGGAGCTGCGCTGCCGATCTAGGGACGCATACGCATCGAACAAGCGTTCAAGCGTCGCAAGGAGGCGCCCGTGCTGCCCCACCGCTGACGCTCCAGACGATGGGAGCAACGGGCGGGGCGATTCGCGCCTCGACGACCAATTCGCCGAGCATGGGCGGGGCAATCGCCGTCACCGGCAGGGCGCTCTGGGCCAAAAATCGACAGACCGCGCAATGGTCTTCCGGCATCGAGCCATGAGGCCGCCCCTCTCCGGCGGCCATTGCAGTCTCGTCGGCTTCGTGAGGGCAGCCAAGCGAGTGCGAAGCGCCATGCTGGCATGAGTGAAGCCCGCCGTGATGCGAATGCCAAAGACCGAGGCAATTGCTGGCCAGCAGATAGCCGAGCACCACGGCCCAGCTCAACCAGCGATGCATTTGCTTTGACATGCGACGTTTTTCCAAGCTTGCCACGGCGGCAGTACAGCTCCGCATTATAAGAGTAAGCGTGCGAAGGGGTCAAGTAAGCTTTAACGTCCTCATTCGCCAATCGCCAGTGTAAGCGGTATAATAACTCGTTTGGCCCGATTCGGGGCCGCATTCGGAAACGATCGGGAGGATAGAGCGAGCGATGGAGACCAAACCCGCGGGCGGCGGTCCCGCCCCCGACCGGCCGATGCCGACGCGCCCGCGCGCCACGCCGCCCTTCCTTCTCATCTTGTTGATGGTGCTGGCGGTGGTCGGTTTGCTGTGGTTTGGCAAGGCGTCTTCCAAGCCGGCGGAAATCAGCTACGGCAGCTTCGTACAGGAGCTTGAGAAAGGGCACATCGCCGAGGCAACGCTCGAAGGGCAACGGATTCACGGCAAGTTCAAGCCCGCCGAAGCGGCGGAAAAAAGCACGGCGAAAGCCGAACCGAACGAGAAGCCCGCGGCCGCCAAATCATCGGCTCAATCGGCCGGAAGTGCTGCCCCGGAAGCCACGGTCGTGAAAGAAGCGACCTTCGAGCAGCTTGCCGGCAAGGAATTCATGGTCGTGCTGAGCACCTTGGCCAGTGACGATCTCGACCGCCTGATGCGCAAGCAACTGGGCGCCCACTACCAGGTCGTCGAGCGCGGCAACAACGAGTTGCTGTATTTCATGATCTATCTGGCGATGCCGTTGATGCTGTTTGGGCTGATGTGGTTCATGTTTCGCCGGGCGCGCGATCAATTTCTAGGCGGCGGTTTGCTGTCGGGATTCAACAAAAGCCCCGCCAAGCGCTATGAAGACAGCAAAGCCCGCATCACGTTTGACGATGTCGCCGGCCTGGAAGGCGTGAAAAACGAGTTGACCGAAGTGGTTGAGTTTCTGAAGAATCCCGAGAAATTTCAGCGGCTGGGCGGGCGCATTCCCAAAGGCACGCTGTTGATGGGCCCGCCGGGCACCGGCAAAACGCTGCTGGCCAAGGCGGTGGCGGGCGAGGCCGGCGTGCCCTTCTTTTCGATCAACGGCTCTGAGTTTATCCAGATGTTCGTGGGCGTGGGCGCGAGCCGCGTCCGCGATATGTTCAAAACCGCCAAAGAGGCTTCGCCCTGCATTCTGTTCATCGACGAAATCGACGCCGTTGGGCGCGTGCGCGGCGCGGGCTTGGGCGGCGGCCACGACGAGCGCGAGCAGACGCTCAACCAAATCCTGAGCGAAATGGATGGCTTCAGCCCCAATGAAGCGGTCATCGTGCTGGCCGCCACCAACCGGCCCGATGTGCTCGATCCCGCCTTGCTGCGGCCTGGACGTTTCGATCGGCACGTCACGGTCGACCGCCCGAACCTGAAGGGCCGCGAGGCAATTTTCAAGGTGCATTGCCGCGAAGTTCCGCTGGCCGATGACGTCGATTTGCACCGCCTGGCCAGCGGCACCGTGGGACTCACCGGGGCCGACATTCGCAACCTGGTGAACGAGGCGGCCCTGTGGGCCACGCGCGAAGGCAAAGACAAGGTCGACATGGCCGATTTCGAAATCGCCCGCGACAAAGTGCTCATGGGTCCCAAGCGCGAAGAGGTGCTCACCGGCAAAGAAAAGATGATGACCTCGTACCACGAATCGGGGCATGCGCTGCTGGCTTGGTTGGTGCCCGGCGCCGACCGGTTGCACAAGGTGACCATCATTCCGCGCGGTCGGGCATTGGGCGTCACGCAGTTGTTGCCGGAAGAAGACCGGCTGAATATCGGCGAGGGCGAGCTGCACGCGCGGCTGGTGTTCATGATGGGTGGCCGCGCTGCCGAGAAGCTGGTGTTCGACGAATACAGCGCCGGCGCCGAAGACGATCTGAAGCGAGCCACGCAACTTGCCCGGCGGATGGTCACGCACTGGGGCATGAGCGAGCGGCTGGGACCGGTGGCCTATCGCACCAGCGAGGAGCATCCGTTTTTGGGCAAAGAGATCGTCGAGCAGCGCGAATTCAGCGAGCATACGGCGCACTTGATCGATGAAGAGGTGGCGCGCATTCTGCACGAAGCGGCCGAGCGGGCCCACAAGCTGCTTGATAAAAACCGCGATCAGCTCGATAAGCTGGCCACCACCTTGGCCGAACAAGAGATTCTGGACGACCGCGAGATTGAGGCGCTGATTGGCCCATCGCCGACGCGCGGCATATCGTCCAACGGCAAGGCCGCTTTGGCGGGCAGCGCCGCTCAGGTCGAAGCCGGCTGAAAGCCTGTGTCGCGATTGCCCAAACAACCGACGATCGCCGACCGCGTGCTCTATGAAGACAACCATTTGCTCGCGCTCAACAAGCCGGCCGGCTTGGCGACCATGGGCGTCGAGGCGGGGCGGCCCAGCTTGTGGTCTCTGGCCAAGGAATACATCAAGCTGAAATATCTGAAGCCCGGCGGCGTGTATTTGGGCACCGTCAGCCGGCTCGATGCGGCGGTTTCTGGTGTGGTGTTGTTCGCTCGCACCAGCAAAGCGGCGGCGCGGTTGGCCGAACAGTTTCGCGCGCGCTCGATTCAAAAGCTTTATTGGGCAATCGTGTCGGGCCTGCCCGAGCCCACGGCCGAATGCGTCGATTGGCTTGTCAAAGACGAGCGGCGGATGCGAATGTGTGTGGCGGCGAGCGCCGCATCGCAGGCGCAGCAGGCCAGCCTCAGCTATCGCCGAGTTTCGGAAACCCGCGCCGGTTGGCTGTTAGAGATCGTCCTGCACTCTGGGCGCAAGCACCAGATTCGGGTGCAATTGTCGCATCGCGGCCTGCCCATTTTGGGCGACCGCAAATACGGCAGCCGGGCCGCCTTTCCCTCCGGCATCGCCCTGCACTCGCGGCAGCTCGAATTCACTCACCCCACGCGCCACGAGCGCTTGACGCTTACGGCGCCAAACCCGCCAGAGTGGCCCAAGCTCTGAGTTCGGGCAACGAGCCCTCACACCAACTCGGGCATGGGCTGTGTGCCCGACTCGACCAGATATTGCGGCCGCCCGTGCGTGTCGAGCGCGGTGACCGTGTTGACGTCGATGCCGACGTTGTGGAACAGCGTGGCAAAAACTTCCTGGAAGGTCACCGGGCGCGAGGCGGCATATTCGCCGAGCCGGTTGGTGCGGCCGATCACCTGGCCGGTGCGCATGCCGCCGCCGGCCATGATGGCGCACGAGACCTGCGGCCAGTGGTCGCGGCTGGCGTTTCGGTTTATGCGCGGCGTGCGACCGAACTCGCCCCAGCAGACCACCGACACATCGCGTTCCATGCCGCGTTCGTGCAGGTCGCTCACCAGGGCCGAAAGGGCCTGGTCGAGCAGCGGCATGTCGATCCGCCCTTCGACATAGTTCATGCCATCGGGACCGTGCCAGTCCCAGCGGCTGAAGTTCATCGACACGACCCGCGCGCCGGCTTCGATTAACCGCCGCGCGACGCAAAACGTCTCGACCATCCGCGGCGCGCCATCGCGCTGATATTTGGGGTCGTTCTTGCCATAGCGCTCGACGATTTTGGGGTCTTCTTTTGACAAGTCGAGCGCGTCGGCCAGGCCCGAACTGGTGAGAATGCCCATCGCCTGCTGCGTGTAGGCGTCCATGCCCTCCATGACGCCACTGGCGTCGGCTTGGCGGCGGAAGTTGTCGAACGAGCTCAGAAGCTGGGTGCGGTCGCGCAGCCGCTCGACCGTAATGCCGCCGAGCACCATATCGTCGGCCAGCCGCTGCCCGGGGCCGCCCATCAGGCGGAACGGCGCATGGGCGGCGCCTAAAAAACCGCCGTTGCCCGGATCTCCCCAGGTGCGGGTGCTGGTCTTGTACATTAGCGACAGATGGGGCGGCACGCCGGGCCGCGTAGCGCCTTGCGCCTTCGACACCCACGCGCCCATGGCCGGCCAGCCACCGCCGGGCGGATTGTTCGGAACGCGCCCGGTCATGCACTGGTAGCCATCGTGCCCGCCAAACGCGCCGACAATGGTGCGAATCGGCACAAATTTGTCCATCATCGACGCGATTCGCGGAAACATCTCGCTGATTTCGATGCCCGGCACTTTGGTCGGAATCGCCGAAAACTCACCGCGAATCTCCGCGGGCGCCTCCGTCTTGATGTCCCACATATCCAGATGCGGAGGGCCGCCGGGCAGGAAGATATTGATGATCGCCTTGTGGGACCGGCCCGAGCCAGCCCGGGCCTCGGCGGCGAGCAACTGCGGCAGCGAAAGCCCGCCCAGCGCCATGCCGCCGATCTTGAGAAAGCTGCGGCGGTTCAGGCCATCACAAAAACCGCGCGAGGGTTTGCCTAAGATCGTCAACATGCGGTGGTCTCTCCGTCTCTGCTGGTTCGCCCTTTTACTGGGCGCCGCAAGCACCCATCAACGCCTAATGATGTATCGACCGCATCATAGGCCAACGGCCACGGGCTGACAAGCAGTTCCGCTTCAGACTGCCAGCCGCCGTCAGGCTCTTTTTTCCGCCCTGGCTCCATCTCGCGCCGCATGTCGCGATAACGCGACAGGGGCTTCAACTTAGCGCCTAACCTGGCTGAGATGAGGGTGTGTTCGGCCTACCGAAGTAACCCCTGTTCCACATGCCGCTTAGGCCGCGAACCTAGCGGGCTTTCCGGCTGTCATCTCCTACGAGCGGCCGGCTGGCACAGGAATCGCTCTTTTCTGCTGCCAAGGTTGCTCCTGCCAGAATGACCCTTTCGGCGAAGGCAGTGGCGACAGGAGGCATTGGGGGATTGCAACGATGAGTCAGGCATCGAAATCAGGCAAGCGACGGCCTTCGGCGGCCGATCACGATCAACACTTTGGACTGCCCGTGCAAGGCGAAGACGTTTCCGCCCCCTTCGCTCTTTGGCTGGATGGCGAGCTCGAAAAGCTCGTCGCTCGCTGGATTCATTTGGCGTCGCCGAATTCGGGATTTCGCGAGCGCGCTGCGCTGAACCGCCGCAGATAGCGCGGCATGCTTCGGTTTTGTCCGTCGACAAAGCTCATGGCTCATTTGAGCAGCCAATCGATCGCGTTCTTGGCGGTCTCGCTTTTGTCGCCGCGGTAGAGCGAGACGTTGCCCGATTTGCCGGCCGCCGAGTACGCTTCGCCCACGGGAGCGGGCGGCGCTGTCTCGCCGGCCAGCCAAAGTGGCCTCGGTGCGATCAAAGCGATCAGGGCCGGCAGGTCTCCATATTTGACGATGCCGGGCAAGAAATCAGCATCGTCAAAAGTCGTGAGATTGCGAAACCGAAAACCCGCGGTGTCGATGGCGACGCGGTCGATGGCGTCTCCTGCCTGAGCGGCAGCCGCGGCCACCCAACGGCCCGCGCCCCCCAGCCCAACCAGATCGATATGCTCGGGCTTCCGCTCGTTGTTTTTGACGAAGGAGATCAAAGTCAAAATGTCATGGACGCGATCGGCGAAGAGTGTGTGATTGTAGCCATACGTGTATCCGGCAAATTCACGCGGGTTTTTCACTCGGCGATTTTTCAGGGGCGTCTGTCCGGGCATCAAGAATTCGCCCTGGCCGAGCAGGTCGATGCTCGCCACGGCGTTGCCCGCCGCCAGCAGCCGCGCGATTTCGGGCTGGGGGCTGCCGTCGCCGTTCAGCAAGCCGGCTTTGCCTGATTCGCCGATCCAAATCACCACGCGCTGATTCCAGTTCTTTGGCTCTAAAAACAGGGCCGGCAATTGCTGTCCGTGCCGCGAGTTTCGCAAGACGCCGAGAAACTGCCAATAATCGCCGCGGTCTTGCTCGGCGGTTTTGTCGAACTCCGGCGTGCCGATGTCGGCCAGGTTGTGCCCGATCAAGACATCAACGGCCCCGCCGACGACCTCTCGATACTTGGTCAGCGACGGCGCGTCTTTGGGCGTCAAAGCGGTCATCTGCCGCTGGGCCTCGTCGGTGAGATATTGAACTAGGCTGCGTTCATAATCGTCGCCGGAAGGCGGTTTGGGATGCGAGCCGTCCCAGACGGTCATCTCGGCGATCGATAGCGGCACAAAGTCTTCCTCGACGATCGGGTCCTGATACCCGAGCTTCAAATGCTTGTTGAACCAAGCATACATGACCGCGCGACTGACGTAGTTGTAGTTGTGCGGGAAGTGCAACAGCGGCTTGGCCATGACTTGGCCCTCGGCGCCCAGCAGCTTGTAAAGTTGCTGTAACTCCGGCAGGCCCTTACTGGCAATCTCTTTGGTCCAATCGTCGGCGCCGGTCATGCCCAGCGGCTTGGGAGCGAACAGCCCGGCGATCTCGATGTTGCCGGTGTCGACGCGCAACAGGCTGCAGTTTTCGCAGGTGCAGCCGCCTTGCATGGCGGTTGAGACCATCACGGCGGGAAAGGCGACCGCGGGCCGCGGATCGACTGCGCCGAGAATGAACGTCTGCGTGCCGCCGCCGCTGGCGCCGGTGACGCCGATGCGCGCGGGATCGACCCCCGGAAGCTGACTGAGCCAATCCAGCGCTCGCACCGAGTTGTAGGTCTGCAAGCCCATGACCGATTGCATCCGCAACTCGGCCTGCGTGCTGAAGAATCCCCAACGGTCGCCAGTGTCCATCTGCGGGCGTTGCTTCGCATAGCCATGGACCAACTCGCGTGAGAGTTGCAAGCTATCGGCGTTGCCGATCATATCGTAGTGAAAGACGATGCAGCCCATGCGGGCTAACTGCACGCAACGAGCCTGCAACGGAAAGCGACCGCTGTTGACGAACCGCTCGGCGCCGAGGGTGATCTGCCGGCGGGCCGAATCGACTCCGGCGTCGAAAAACCGCCCGTTGGCCCAATGCCCGTGCGGGCACAAAACCGCCGGCAGCTTGCCGCTGCGACCCCGCGGGCGATAAAGACTGCCGGTGACAAAATGCCCGGGATAGCTTTCCAAATAAACGCGTTCGACGGTGTAGCCCTCGCGCTCGATGGCGCCGTGCACCACCGCGTTCAGCGGTGTGCTGGTCGGCATTGGCCAAAGGCCGGTGGCCACTTTGACCTGTCGCCGGACCCGTTCGGCGCGCTGATTCCACTGGTCGACACTGCCGGGCACGCTCAGCGGAAAGTAACCATCGAGGTCTTTGGGAGGACCAAGGCGTTCGTCGGCCGGTGTCTTTCCCGCCGGCAGGGCGCGTGGCACATCGGCCGCGGCGGTTGAAATTGCCAGAAGGACGAGCGTAATGCTTAGCAGACGGAGGCGGGCAATAGCGGAGTAACTCATATGGAGCGGCTTCTTTGAGGAGGGGCGGTGTCCTCACTAATGTAAGCCAACCACCGACGTGTTTCCAGTTCGTCCATCGTTGCGTCTTCCCTAGGCAACGATCTCCACAATCGGCCTTCCCAGGTCGATCTCCAGGCGGCGGCGGCCGGGCACTTCGAGCCGGCGCGGGTCGAGACCAAGCTGGTGCAACACCGTGGCGTGAATGTCGGTCACATAGTGGGGGTTTTCGATGGAGTAAAAGCCGAGCTCGTCGGTCGTGCCGTGCGTCACGCCGCCCTTGATGCCGCCGCCAGCCAGCCAGGCGCAAAAGGCCTGCGGATGATGATCGCGGCCGGTGCCCTGCGCCGCCGGAGTGCGGCCAAACTCGGTGCCCCACACCACCAATGTCTCATCGAGCATGCCGCGCCGCTTCAGATCGGTCAGCAGGCCGGCGATCGGCTTGTCGACCTGGGCCGCCAGGTTGGTGTGGTTCGATTTGATTTCCGAATGGGCGTCCCAAGAGCCGCCCCCACCGCCGCCGTGAAACACCTGCACAAACCGCACGCCGCGCTCGACCAGCCGCCGCGCCGACAAACAAAGCTTGCCGAAAGACTGCGTCGGCCCGCTGTCGAGCCCGTAAAGCTGCTGCGTCGCCGCAGTCTCTTTGGCCAGGTCGAGCGTTTCGGGCACCGCCGTCTGCATGCCGAACGCCAGTTCATACGACTTGATGCGAGCCCGCAGCGCGGCGTCGTCGGGATAGTCGATGCCAGCCAGCGTGTTTAATCGGCCCAGCAGGCTGAATTCGGCGGCCTGCTCTTCGACGAGCACGCCGCCATCGGCCGGCGCGACGAAAGGCAAGGGATTTTTGGCGCCCACGTCGAGCCGCACGCCGGCATATTCCGGCCCCAGGTACCCGGCACCGTGTGTCCACTCGCCGCCGCAGCAATCGCCCGTCGGCGTGCCGAGCACCACATAATCGGGCAGGTTTTCATTGAGCGAACCCAGCCCGTAGCTGATCCAAGAACCGATGGTCGGGAAGGCGCCTTCGCGCGGATGGCGGCCGGTGTGCCAGGTGAGCTGCGTGCCGTGGTCGTTGTGAATGGTCCAGAGCGAACGGACTACCGCCAGGTCGTCGGCGCAAGAGCCGATGTGCGTAAACCAGTCGCCGACTTCCAGCCCGCACTGACCATAGGGGCGATAGCCGGTTTGCAGGCCCATCAGTTCTTTGCGCTGCATGTGGGCGGGGTTGATGCCGACCAGGTTTTTGTTGATCCGGTCGGGATCGAGAAACGATTTGTACGGCGAATCTTCGATGGACTTGCCGGCGTACTTGTTCAGCTCCGGCTTGACATCAAAGCTTTCCATATGGCTGACGCCGCCGCAGAGAAAGATCCAGATGACATTCTTCGCTTTGGGCGGATGATGCGGGCCGGATTTTGGTCCCTCGCTGGGTGCATTCTCGTCGGCGCGAATTACCCCATCCTTGAACAACAGCGCGCCGAGGGCGAGCCCGGTAAAACCCATGCCCGTGTCGGCCAGGAAGCTGCGCCGCGTTCGGCGCCAGTTGGAAAGGCGGAGCGGGGGAGCAGGGGAGCTCGGGGGCATGGGGGCATGGGAGCAATGGGGCATGGCAGCAGGGAAGAATTCTTTGTTCATCGGAGTACCCAATTGTCAGCGGTTTCGATCATGCGCACCAGCATGCCCAGGATATCACCGTATTCTCGATACAACTCGGCGGCGACTTCACGCTTCAGATAGCCGCATTCTACGGAAAACTGAATCCAGCCCTGTGTTTCGGCGGCTTCGCCTTCGCTGTCATTCAATTTACAAATAAATGCAGCGCGATACCGGCGTTTGCGCCATCCTTCAGCGAGATTCGTGCAGACCGACCGCGATGCGCGGCGAATCTGATCGGTGAGTGAATACCGTTCCTCTCGCGGGAAAGTCTTCGTGAGTTCAAAGATCCGCATTGCTGCTGCAAAGGCACGTCGGTAGACCTCCAAATCAGTATGCTCTCGAATCGTCTTCCTGGGAGAGCCGTTGCGATTTACGATCCGTTGATTATTCACGGTTGTTGCTCCGTGTCTCCGTGTCCCCGTGTCCCCGTGTCCCCGTGTCCCCGTGTCCCCGTGTCCCCGTGTCTCCGTGTCCCCGTGTCTCCGTGTCTCCGTGTCCCCGTGTCTCCGTGTCCCCGTGTCTCCGTGTCCCCGTGTCTCCGTGTCTCCGTGTCCCCGTGTCCCCGTGTCTCCGTGTCCCCGTGTCCCCGTGTCCCCGTGTCTCCGTGTCTCCGTGTCTCCCAAGCTCCCCATGCTCGTCACCGTATCGTCACAAAATCGTGGTGGTTGAACAACGCATGCACCAGGTCCTCACGTGCGCGCATGACCGTGTCCGTCGAGGGCTTGCTGAAATCATTGGAGGAAGCTGCCTCGCCGCTTGCAAACTTCGCCGCGAAGAACTTTTGCTGCTCTTGAACGAACTCGAGGCACGCCTGAAGCTCCTCTGCCGTCGCCCGCCGCGAAAGAATCTGCTCAAAGGCTGCGCCGACGAACGCCTCCTGATCGCTGCCGGTCTCCTCGTTCAAGCGACGGGCGAGGCGGCGCGATTGCACCAGGGTCAATTCGCTGTTGGCTAGCGCTAACGCTTGCTGAGGTACGATGCTTTGTTTGCGCTCGTAACACTCGGTTACCGCGGCGCAGTCAAACATCTTCAGGAATTCCATCTGCTTCTCTTGCGCGTGGCGGAAGTAGATGCTGCGCCGCGGTAGGCTGAGGCCGAGCTTGTAGTCGATGTCGGGGCCGCCCTGAGTGGTGTCGAGCGAGCCGGACGCATAGAACACGCCGTCGCGCACCAGTTCGGCCTCCATGCGACGGGAATTCATCCGCCACAAGTGGCGGTTGTCGGCGTCGATGGCCAGGTTGGCAGCGTCGGGCGTCGAGGCCATCCGATATGCCGCCGAGGTGACGATCAGCCAGTGCAAATGCTTCATGGACCACGGCGGGGCCGGCGGGCCGACGCTCGGCTCCATCAATTCGGCCGCCAGCCAATCGACCAGGGCGGGGTTCGTGGGCGGCTGCCCGTTCTGACCGAAATCGAACGTGCTGGGCGCCAGCGCTTGTCCGAAGTGCCGCAGCCAAATATGGTTGACGGCCACACGCGCAACCAAGGGATTGCGGCGATCGGTCAACCAGCGAGCCAGCGCCGCGCGGCGGCCGCTGCTGGTATTGGCAAAAACCGGGCTGAGCGGCGAATAGTTCGGCGACATCTCCCCGCGAGCTTTTTCGGCGGCCTCGCGCTGGGTTTTCAGTCCGGCCAGCTTTTTTTCAGCGCCGGCCACCGCTTTTTTTGCCGCCGCATCGTCGGGTTTTTGCGCCATCGCGGCCTGTGCTGAAACCAAACTTTGTTCGGCGGCGGCGACGTCCGCGTCGGCTTGCAGCCAGACGGCCTCGCGCTCGGCTTTGCCCGCTGCCAGAGCCAAATCGTTGGCGTTGGCGGCGGGCGGTTGGACATATTTAGCATTATCGGCGGCGATCCGCGCTTGCGCAGAGGCCAGCGCGCCTTGCGCCGCCTTCAGCGACTTTTCCGCCGCGGCCACCAGCGGATCGACCGCCACCTTCGAATCAACCTTAGAACTGCCCGGCACAAGGCCGGGAGCTACCTTGGCGCGCGCGTCGTCGAGCGCCGCTTGCGCCTTGGTCACTTGCACTCCTGCAGCAGCCAGCGTTTCTTGCTGCACGAACGGCGTCAAACCCGGATAATAAACCGTCGGCGGCAGTGCCACCGGCTCGGGCTTGAACTCGATCGGCCCCAATAGCGACGGCACGCCGGGAGCGAGCGGATGTTCTTTATCGGGCTTCCGGTCGTCGCCCCGCTCAAAAAGATATGTGGCCACCGTCACGTCGGCATCGTAAGCCCGGGCAAGGCCGTCTTGCGTGGTGTCGGGCTGGCCCGGCAGCCGATCGAGCCGCACCTGGTGCGGTTCAAAGATCGCGCGAAACCGATAATATTCTTCCTGCGCGATGGGGTCGTACATGTGATCGTGACAGCGAGCGCAGCCCAGCGTCAGCCCCATAAACGCCTGGGCGGTGTGCATCACCGTGTCTTGCATCCAGGTCTCGCGGCTGAGCATTTTGTAGTTGCGCACCAGGTAGCCCGTGGCCCGCAACTTTGCCCGATCACCGGGATAAAGTTCGTCGGCGGCCAGCATCTCGCGGAGCATCTGGTCATAGCCCGCGTCGGCGTTGAGCGACTCGACGATCCAATCGCGCCACCGCCAGATGTGCGGTTGGCTGTCCCGGATTTGCTTGCCGCCGCTCCAGCCGGCCCAATCGCTGTAGCGCCAGACATCCATCCAATGCCGGCCCCAGCGCTCGCCATAGTGCGGGCTGGCCAGCAACTGCTCGACAACATTTTCGTAAGCATCGGGCGATGGATCTTTCAGAAATGCGTGCAGTTGCTCGCGCGTGGGAGGCAAGCCGATCAGATCGAGATAGACGCGGCGCAACAGCACGTGTCGCGGGGCTTCGGGGCGCGGTTGCAACCCGTAGTTCTGATGTTCTTGAGCGAGGAAGGCGTCGATCGGATTTCGAGTCCAGTCGGGCCGCGCACTCATGGGAACCGCCGGACGCTCGATCGAGCGGAATGGCGTCCAGAGGTAGCCCGCCTGCCGCGCCGCGAATTGCTGGGCGATTTGCGTAACCGCGGCCAATTCGTCGGCGGTCGGCTGGTCCGTCGCGATGCCTGGCGCATGACCGGAAAGTATTTCCAGTTCGTTGGGCACGCCATCGGCATCCGTGTCCTCAGAGGCGACCGCGCGGAGCCGACTCTGGATATCGTACGGCTGCCCGGCGGCTTCGAGCTCGTCGCCCAGTTCGCTCAACCTGGCGCCGAATGAGTTGTGAGGCGGAAAGTCCGCATCGAAACTAGCCGGATCACCTGCCTGCTCGGGCGTGAGATGGCAGGTCGAGCAGGCGAAAAGTTTGGCCGGCAGCAATTCGCCGTAATGTCGCCGCAGGCTCTGCTTGTGCGGCGGGCGTGCCCAGGAGGTAGCCGACGCCAGCAGCGTAATCATTAGGCAAAAAACGCAACGGCGCACGGCTGACCTCGCGGCTTTCTTTTGGCTTGGATAAGCCGGGGCGTCGCCGAGGCCCTGCCCCAGCCACCGGCACCTGGCACACCCCGCCCAGCAAAGCATATCAAGTATCGCTGGTCACATCAAATCGCACCGATGCGTTAACGACGCACGCGGCCGGAGGCGATGCCCGAGACGAGCGCCGCAACCTCCTCTTTGGTCACATAGTTAAAATCGCTCTTGATCGAGTGCTTCAGGCAACTGGCGGCGACGGCAAACTGCAGGGCTTTTTCTGGTGAGGCATGGTCTGCCGAGTGCAGGCCATACAAAAGCCCCGCGGCGAAGGCATCGCCCGCCCCGACACGATCGACAATGTCGCGGATTTCATAGGGACGATGCTGCCCTTCGGCGTCGAGCGGAGCGAAATACGCTTGGTCGGTCGGCGCGTCGAAAAGCATCGCGCTCCAGTTATTGTGGCTGGCTGAGACGCTTTCGCGCAACGTGACCGCCACCCGAGCGATGTTCGGAAACTGCTGGACCGCGGCCCGGGCGACTTGTTCATAGGCGGCGGGGTTGATTCGGCCCTGCTCGATGGAAGTTCCCTCGGCGTGAATGCCTAGCACGTCGCCCGCGTCTTCCTCGTTGGCAATCAGCAGATCGACGTGCGGCAGAATTTGGGTCATGCACTCGTGGGCGAGCTGCTTGGCCGAAAAGCCGGGCTTCCAGCGCCAAAGCTTGTGGCGAAAGTTCAAGTCGCACGAAACGCCCAGCCCGTGCTGTTTGGCCAGTCGCACCAATTCGAGCGTCGAAGCGAAGGCGTTTTCGCTCAAGGCCGGCGTAATGCCGCTGACATGCGCCCACTTCGACCCGTCGAGCGCGGCGGCGAAGTTGTATTCGCTCGGCAGGGCCAGACTGATGGCGCTGTGTTCGCGGTCATAAATCACCGTCGAGCTGCGCTGATTGGCGCCGGTCTCGACAAAGTAGATGCCCAGCCGTCCGGCGTCGCGCTTGACCACGTATTGCGTATCAATTGCCAATCCGCGCAGCACGCCCAGCAGGCTCTCGGCGATGGGATTGTTCGGCAGGGCCGTTAGATATCGGCACGGCGCGCCCCACAAAGCTAGCGCCGCGCACACATTGGCCTCGGCCCCCGCGAACGACAGCTCGGCCTTGCCGGGCAGACATTGACGAAACCGCCAATGCCCCTCGGGGGCGATCCGCAACATGATCTCGCCAAAAGCGACGAACATACGCTAGTTCCTGAAAGCTTAAAACCGACGGACGCAGCCACTCAGTTCACGGGCTATTGGTCCGCGGTGGCATATGATCGGCATCAAGGTGGACTGCGCCGATACGCTGGTAAAGTTTGTGTAACGCCGACGCCGCCTCATCCGCCAAGCTATACCAATCGGCACTGGCAATGCAGGCTGGATGGTTGAGCAGGTCCCGCTCAATTTGTTCCGCGGCCCGATTCACGCGATCCAAAAGCTCATGGCAACCAAACGAGCCGGGCGCGAACTGTTCGCGCCATTCGGACCCGTGGTCGACGGTCATTTCATCTGCTTTGCATTGCCGCGTCTGCTCCCGGTCAAGCGTTTCATTTACATCGATGCTCATATGCTACTCATTCAGATCTACTTGTCGGAGAATGCTTCGGTAGGTTCCTGCCGGCACGTCGTCGGAGAGCTTGCCCGGTACAGTCACTTTTCCGCGCTTGGTTGGGTGCGTGAATTGGCGGTGGCTACCTTTTTGAGATGTCTTTTTCCAACCGTCATCGACCAATAGTCGAATGATGTCACGAACTTTCATTTGACTAGTAAGCGTGCGATGGAAGAGCGTCTGACATTAGTTTGAACTCATGAGCTTTTAAGAGCAAGAGGTGACGTCTGGAAATAAACCATCGCTCCGAGGCCTAAAAATCAGGCGCCTCGCCGCTCGAAGGGTTCGAGCAGATGGCGCCGTATTGATAACAGGTATAACACGCCCCGTGCCGCAACGGGTACGGCCCCAGCGAATCCGCCAGGCGCTCGCCAAGCCGGGCTTCGGGCGAATCAATCAGAATCGGGCAGACATACACGCCGCGGTCGGTCACCATTCGGCTGTGCTCGCAAATAAGCTGACTGACGTCGAAGCCGCGCATCATGACTTCATCGACCCGTTCGTCGTCGCCATAACCGTGCGTGCGGCGGGCTTCGGCGCCAAGGCGGAGCGCCGGCAGAATCTTCAACCGCGGCCGGCGATAGCCCCGGGCTTTCAGCGCCTCCACAAACCGCCCGATGATTTCATGATCATCGGTCTCCGACCAGGTGCGCGCCGCGGTGATGATCGGTAAAAAGCCATGCTCGACCAACTGCTCGACGCCGCGCATCGCTCGCTCGAACGTTCCCGCTCCGCGGATTGGGTCGTTCGTTGCCGGCGAAAAGCCGTCAATCGAGACACGGAATTCGAGGCTATACAGGCTCTCCTGTTCTGCTTCAGCAAGCGACATGAGCCAGGCGTCTTTGAGCACCGTGCCGTTGGTCAGCACGGTGGCTGGCCCAAAGCGGAGCGTCTCGACGAGCATCGCCGTCATTTCGGGATGTAAGAACGGCTCGCCGCCGGTGAAATAATATTCCTTCACACCCAGCGCGACTGACTGCTCGAGCGTTTGCTTCACCTGTTCCAACGTCAGATAGCCGAAGCGGTCGTTCGTGGGACTGCAGCTAATGAAGCAGTGATGGCAGGTCAGGTTGCAGCGGGTGCCCGTCACCTGAAACCAAAGATGATCTAAGTGGCCCAGACGCACCAGCGGGGCCTGCGACGATTCGCTCACGACGCTGCTCCGTGCTGTTGAAACGCCCGTGGCAGATAGTGCAGCAGGTCACTGGCGATCATCGACACCTCTCCCAGCTCGGCGGCGGCCAAATCGCCCGCCAGTCCGTGCAAATGCGCCGCCAGGCGAGCGGCGTCGAGCGGTGGCAGCTTGTGGGCCAACAGCGCCGCCGTGATCCCGGTGAGCACGTCGCCGGTGCCGCCGGTGGCCATGCCAGGATTGCCGGTCGTGTTGTGAAACTGCTGCTGGCCGTCGGTGATCAGCGTTCGATGCCCCTTGAGCACGATGACCGCGCCGCACTGCGCGGCAAGCTCGGCGGCGCGGCGCTCTGCTTCGTCGCGCGGCATTCGTTGCTCGGCGCCGGTCAGCCGCTGAAATTCGCCGGGATGCGGTGTTAGTATGCGTGGTCCGCCAGCCTGGCTCAGGATCTGCGGCCGCGTCGCCAGCGCATTGAGGGCGTCGGCATCGAACACGGCGGGCTGTTTCAGATGCGTATAAAGCCAGCCAACCAACTCCGATAGATCGTCAGAGCGCCCCAAACCCGGACCACAAGCGACCACCGTCGCCTTCTCGGCCAGTTCGGCAAGGCGGTCGCGGGCCGTCAGACTGATGCGGCCCGCCTCGTCGTGTTCCAAGGCGGCGGTCATATAGGATGGCTCGAACGACGCCACGATCGACTGGCAGGCCCTCGGCGTGGCAACTTGCACCAGCCCGGCGCCGCTGCGCAGCGCCGCGGTGCCGGCCAGCGCCATCGCGCCGGTCCTGCCCATCGAGCCGCCGATGAGCAGCACGTATCCAAAATCTCCCTTGTGGCTGTCGGGCGAGCGCGGCGGTAGGCGAGGAAAAGCGGTCATATTCAATCATTCTCGGATAGTTCGCTTCTGCGTGGCAACGAGGGCTGCGCGCCGCGGCGGGTGACGGCCAGCGCCGCGGCCCGGTTAGCCCAACGGGCGGCTTCGACCAGCGAGCGGCCTTCGGCAAGACCTACGGCCAATACGCCGTTGAAAGCATCGCCGGCCGCCGTCGTGTCAATTGCTGTGACGCGATGCCCCGCGATTTCTGTCACCTCGTCACCAACCACCAGGCAGCCCGCCGCGCCCAGCGTCACAATACATTGCCGGCAGCCCATTTGCCGCAGGCGGCGGGCCGCGTTCAACACGCCCTGGGGCGTCGAGCAGTCGATGCCGGTCAGCACGGCGGCTTCGCTTTCGTTGGGCGTCAAGACGTCGACATACGGCAGCAGGTCTTGCCGCTCGCGTAGTTCACCGGCTGGCGCGGGATTGAGAAGGGTGGTCAGTCCGGCCTCGCGCGCCCGACGTAATCCACCGAGCGCCGTCTCCAGCGGAATCTCAAGCGAAGTCAGCCAGACACTCGCTGACGCCACGACGTCATCGCCAAGGGCATCAAGATCGTCGGGCGTGAGATCGTCATTGGCGCCGGGGGCGACCGCAATCAGATTTTCGCCGTCGTGGCCCACCATGATCAGCGCTACGCCCGAGGCGGCGCCCGCGACGGTTTTGATCCAACCGGTTTCGAGGTTTTCTCGGCTCAAATCCTCCAGCGCCCGCCGGCCGTAGCCGTCATCACCCACTGCGGCGACGAAGACCACCGGCTCGCGCGCGACTCGTGCGGCGGCCACCGCCTGGTTGGCGCCTTTGCCTCCCGCCGCTTCATAAAATTCGCCGCCCAACACGGTCTCGCCCGGCCGAGGCAAGAGCGGGGATCGGATCACGAGGTCGGTGTTCACCGAGCCAACGACAATGACGCGCGTACCGGGCATAGGATCTGAATCGCGCCGCTCCCCATTAAATCGTAGCAGTTGTTCCGTTTGTATCGGTTGTAACGGCGATTGTCCATCCGCGGGCGCGCTCGGCGAGTCTTTGTCGCTTTCCACCGTTGCCACTCGTTGCGGCCTGATTAAGATCGACTAATCACCTCATTTCGGGGTCATTTCCGGGCAAGTCAACGCCCTGTCGATCGGGAGCAGCGTCATGGTCGTTCGCTATCAAGCGTCGGAAGTCAACTTGCGCGATCTTTATCGCATCTTCCTCCGCCATCAGCGGCGGATGGCGCTGTTTTTTGTGGCGGCGATGGGGGCGAGCGTCGGGATCATCTTGTTCGCGCCGCGCAGCTATCGCTCGGAAGGGCGGCTGTTTGTACGGTTGGGGCGCGAAAACGTCGCGATCGATCCCACCGCCACCTTGGGCCAGCCCGCCGCGGTCGCCATTCCCATCAACCGCGAAAGCGAACTCAACTCGGTGGTCGCGATGTTGAAAAGTCGGATGCTGGCCGAAAAAGTGGTCGATGAATTGGGGCCGCAAACGATCTTGCACCCAAAGTTGAGCGGGTTGTTCGCATCGTCGTCAGGCGTTTGCCAAGAAGAGCTGCCGGCGGCTAAGGCCGGCCTGGCCCTATGGGGCGACGTGCGGCTGCTCGATTCGCTGCCCGACCGCGAAAAGGCCGTGTTGGCGCTGCTCAAATCGCTACGCATCGAAACCATCAAAAAATCGGATGTGGTGCAGATCAGTTGCGAATCGCCCACGCCCGAACTCTCGCAACAGGTGGTCGAGACGCTCATCGAGTGCTATCTCGACGAGCACATCGAGGCCAACCGCACGCCCGGCTCGCGGCAGTTCTTCGCCCAGCAAACCGAGCGACTGCGCAACGAGTTGTCGGGCAAAGAGGCCAAGCTATTGGCGCTGAAGAATGAAACGGGCCTCGCCGCTCCGGAGGAGCAACGCAAGCTGATGGTGGTCCAGATCGCGCGGCTCGAAGACGAGTTGCTCACCGCCGAAGCCGCCGCCGAGGCCGCCCGGGCCGAAGTGCGCTCGGTGACCGACAAGCTGATCGCCTTCCCTGAGACGAAGGTTACGGCCCACACCACCGGATACGCCAACATGGCTTCCGACACGATGCGGGCGAAACTCTATGAGTTGGAAATGAAAGAGCAAGAGATGCAAGCCAAATACACCGACGCCCATCCCGAACTGCGGCGGCTGCGCGAGCAGCTTTCCCAGTCGCGGGCGATTCTCCAGCGCGAAGATCGTTCGCGCACGCAGGTGACCACCGGCCCGAGCCGGACGAACGAGCAGGCCCAGCTTGCCCTGCTCGAGCGCGAACCGGCGATGGCGGCCCTGGCGGCCAAGGCCGAGGCGTTGCGAAGGCAACTGGCAGAGGCGCGCCAGCGGCTGGCAGTGTTGAACGAAAACGATCTGCGCGTCGCGCGGCTAGGCCGCGAGGTCGCGCTGGAAGAAGCCAACTATCGCAAGTATTCCGAAACGCTCGAGCAGGCCAAGATCGACGAAGCCTTGCAGCTTGAACGCATTTCGAATATCCGCGTCGTTCAGCCGGCCAGTTACGAGATGAAGCCCGTGCGTCCGCGTCGGCTGCTGACGCTAGCGCTGGGCGGCGTGATTGGATTGTGCGGCGCCGTGGGATTGGCACTGATGGCCGAGTCGCAGCGGCAGGGCCGGTTCAGTGGCTAGTGGCTAGTGGCTAGTGGTTGGTGGCTAGTGGTTGCTGCCGCATCGCGGCGCCAACGACGAACTCCTGAACCTGCGAACTCCCGGCTGTTGAACTCTGGCCCCTGGACTCCCAAATCCCAAATCCCGAATCCCGCATCCCGAATCCTGAACCCTGAACCCTGAACCCAACCACCAACCACCAGCCACTTCCTATGTCCATCGCGCGAACATCTCACGACTACACCGACCGCGGCAGCGCGCCGTGCGGTCGGCGAATTCGCGCCGTCGAGGACTTTCGTCGCGCATTGCTGCACGAACGCGCGCGAACCGATCGTAGCGGAAATGAGTTCTCGTTGGTGGCCTTCGCCCCGGGCGACCATCGGGCGACGCATGCGACGCGGCGGCGGTTGGCAAAGACCCTTGCCGGCCGGCTGCGGGCAATCGACCAGATTGGCTGGCTCGATGATGGGCGGCTGGCGGCGCTGCTGCCGTATACGCCCGCCGAAGGCGCCTGGAACGTGGCCGACGATGTTTGCCTGCTGTTGCCCGAGTGGCTGCCGCCGCCGGTCATCGAGGTCTATGTCTATCCGTCGGAGTGGCATTCCGACGGCGCGGAGGACGATGCGTTCAATCCGGTCGGACGAACCACGTCGCCCGTTGAACCGCTGCTGACGCAAGCGCTGCCTGCCTGGAAGCGCGTGCTCGACGTACTCGGCGCCGCGACCGGCTTGGCGCTCTTGTCGCCCTGCATGGCGCTGATTGCGCTGGCGGTCAAACTGACTTCGCCCGGACCGGTGCTGTTTCGGCAGCGTCGGGCGGGCCGCGGCGGCAAGCCGTTTGTGATTTACAAATTCCGCACAATGACGGCCGACGCCGAGTCGCGCCAGCGCGAGCTTTTGGCCATGAACGAGCAAGATGGGCCGGCCTTCAAAATCAAGCGCGACCCGCGCGTCACGCGACTGGGCCGGCTGCTACGCAAGACGAGCCTCGACGAGCTGCCGCAGTTGTACAACATTCTGCGCGGCGACATGTCGCTTGTCGGACCCCGGCCTCTGCCGTGTCACGAGTCGGACGCCTCAGAGGGTTGGCGACGGCGGCGGCTGCAGGTTACGCCCGGCCTGACCTGCATCTGGCAAGTGGGCGGACGTTCGCGCGTCAGCTTCGACCAGTGGATGCGCATGGACCTGCGGTATGCCGATTCGCGTACGCTGCTGCACGATCTGAAGCTGCTCATTCAAACCGTCTGGGCGGTGGTCCGCGGCACGGGGGCACATTGAGTTGGGGCATTTGATGAGCGATTCGGCCGTCGTTGAACTCGAACCGCGACACGGAGAAACGGGGAGAGCGGGAGATTCGAAAACTCCCTGCATCTCCGCGTCTCCACATCTCCGCGTCGCCGTGCTTGGGCGCCGGCGCCTCTGCGGTTCGGTTCCGCGCGCTTGGATGGCAATGCTCGATCAGGGCATCGTCAGCGGGGCGAGCTTCGCCACCAGCGTGGTGGTGGGCCGGTTTTGCGGCGAAGAAGCCCTGGGGCTGTATGCGCTCGGCTTTACGCTACTGATTCTGATTCGCGGCGTGCAGGAGTCGCTGGTGCTGACGCCTTACACGATTTTCGTGGCGCGGCTGCCGGGCCGCCGCCGCCCTTCCTATGCCGGCAGTGCGCTGGCGCACAGCGCCGCGGCGGCCTTCGTCTCGATGCTGGTGCTAGGCGGCTGCGCGCTGGCGCTTTCGGCAAGTTTGCGTTTCTCAGGCTTCGCTCCCGTGGTAGGGGTGCTTATGGCCACGCTGCCGCTGATGTTGCTGCGCGAAGTGGCGCGGCGATTCTCTTTCGCCGAGTTGCAATTGGACCGAGCGGTGCGAATCGACGCGGTTGCCGCGGGATGCCAGCTTTTGCTGTTGGCCTGGCTGGCAGTCGCGGGACGATTGTCGGCGGCTACGGCATTGGCTGCGATGGGTGTGGCTTGTGGGGCCAGCGGCGTGGTGTGGCTGGTGCGGTCGGGCCGACGGCTTGCGATTCGTCGTCGCCGCGTCATAGGCGACTGGCGGCGCAACTGGTCGCTGGGCCGCTGGATTTTCGCTGAGCAAATGTGCGGCACCGCCAATTCCTATTCGTTGCATTGGCTGCTGGCGCTGCTGTTGGGCGCGGCGGCCACCGGCGAATTTGCCGCGGCCGCAACCGTGGTGTCGCTCACCAATCCCATGATCATCGGGCTCGGCAATCTTCTCGGGCCGGCCACGGCTGGGGCATACGCCGCCGGCGGAGTGCCGCAAATGCAGCGGGTGGTTCAGACATTTACCTGGCGGATGGCAGCGCTGATGCTGCTGGTTTGTCTGGCGATCGGGGGATTTGGCACTTCCGCCCTCGCCCTGCTTTATGGCCCTAGCTATGCCAAGCACGGCGGGGCACTTACCCTGCTGGCGCTGGCACTGGCGGCCAATGCGCTCGGCATGGGGGCAGACAGCGGGCTGCGCGCCATGGGCAGACCGCGCGAGACCTTCTATGCCTCGCTGCTGGCGCTGTTGGTCACACTCGGCGTCGGAGGATGGTTGACGCCGGCATGGAACGTCATCGGCGCGGCCTGCGCGGTGCTGGCCGGTAATGTGGCCGGCGGCGCCGTGCGATGGCTCGCCTACGCCCGACTTTCCGGCGCCGCCCGCGCGGCAGGAGCGCTTGCATGACGCGGATCGCTTTCACTTCCGCAGCATGCATTGCTCCGGCGGTGCTCACCGACGCGCTATTGCGATGGTCGGGCATGGTCTTGCTGGCGGCGGTTGTGATCGTCAACGAAGCTACGCTGCGCGTGGTGGAACCCGACTCCACCACGTTCGACTGGCAGTCGCTGCTGCGGCTGAGTGTGTGTGGCTTGTGCGGGCTTTATGGACTGATTCACCTGCCGGGCATCCACCGCTGCTTGCCGCGATTCCCCGGTGTTTGCTGTCTGGTCTTCGCGGCCTGGGCGATGGCCACGGCGCCGGTGGCGATCAGTCCAGCGTATTCATTTGCGGCGTGCGTGGCCTTGGTGTGCGCGGTGTTGTTCGCACCGGCCGTACTGGTGCGCTTGGGGCATGAAACGGTGATCAAGACCTTGATCGCCGCCTTTCTGTTTTTCGCCGCCGCCTGCTGGGTGGCGCAGTTCACCAAGCCAGAACTGGGCCAACCCGAGTATCTGGCGCAGGGACAAGAACCGGTGTGGCGGCTGGGAGGCTTAACGCACCCCAATGGCCTGGGCGGCTTTTGCGCGCTGGCGATCGGCTGCCTCGGCGTGCTGGGAATCGGCGGGCGAGTGCGTTGGCGCTGGTTGGCTGCGCCCCTGGCGTTCTTCGCAATCACGCTATGGCTGACCGATAGCCGCACGTCGCAGGCGGCGGTGTCGGCGCTGGTGGCACTGTGCGTCATGCGGCGCCTAGGGCCAGCCCGGTTGGCCTGCGCCGCGGCGCTATTGGCCGCGGCGGTGCTGGCCGCCGAATTGGCCAGCGTCGATTGGTCGCAGTGGCTGGTGGGCGCCGCGCGCGAGGGCGACGCCGAAGAGGTGTATTCCATGAATGGCCGCACCGAACTGTGGCATTTTGCGATTGAAAAAGCCGCCCGTTCTCCCTGGCTGGGCTATGGCTTCGGTAGCTCGCGGTTCTTGATGAGCGACTTCGAGTTGTTTCCCGCCGCGCATCCGCACCAGTTGCTGCTGGATGGTCTGCTCGAAACCGGTGTGTTCGGCGTGCTGCTCCTGGTAACCATGATGTTGACGCAGCTCTATCGGCTCTGGGCCGCGCCGGCCGCGTTTGCCGATATGGTCACGGTGCTTGTGATGATCAGCGGGCTGACCGAAACGCCGATTTTCAACCCGGTGCCCGAAGCGTTTACGCTCTGCTGGCTCATCGCGTTGTTTTGGCGCGATGTCCCAAATCCGAATTCATTCCGTACGCCGCGACCTCGCAGCAGCACGAGAGTTGGGTTTCAGAAGCGGATTCACTTTCGTTCGACGGCATCGCGGGATTACGTTCGAGCTGCGCAGCAGTGTGGAAAACGTCATTCGACGAGCGCAAAGGTCGCCGGGCATGTCGTCTTGCTGACCAATTTTATTCCGCCGTACCGGGTGCCGGTTTACGCCGAGTTGGCCCGCCGCGTCGAACGGCTGACCATTTTGCTGTCGACGCCGATGGAATCGAACCGAAAATGGACGCCCGATTGGGGCCAGCTCGACGTGCAATTGCAACGTACCATGACGGTCCAGCGGCCCTGGCGCCACGCGACCGGCTTTTGCGATACACTGCAAGTTCACCTGCCTTACGACACGTTGGGCCAATTGAGGCTTCTGCGGCCCGACGTGATCGTATCTGCCGAATTGGGCTTTCGCTCGGCGCTGAGCGCGCTCTATTCGAGCATGGTTCGGCGAACGCCGCTGGTGCTGTGGGCCACGCTGTCCGATCACACCGAGCAGGGCCGCGGCTTGGGACGTCATTGGTTGCGGCGCTGGCTGCTGCCGCGGGCCGAGACCGTCGTGGTCAATGGCGAAAGCGGCGCTCGATACGTCGAGCGTTACGGCGTTGACCGCGGGCGGACGTTTCGTGTCCCCTATGTCGCGCTGCCGGGGCTTTTTGAACGGCTGCCCGTCACACGGCCGCCGAAAACCGCACATCGCCTTCTGTATGTGGGTCAACTGATCGAGCGCAAGGGTCTGCTACCGTTTGTCAACGTGCTTACGCGGTGGGCCGCCGATCATCCTCAGCGCGAAGTGGCATTCGATCTCGCCGGCTCAGGACCGGTCGAAGACGAGCTGCGCCAGCGAACAACGCCGCCGAATCTTCGACTTCGCTTTCTCGGCGAGCGCAGCTACGACCAACTCGCCGACGCCTACTCCGCGGCCGGAATCTTTGTGTTTCCCACCTTGGCCGATGAATGGGGCCTGGTGGTGAACGAAGCCATGGCCGCCGGGTTGCCGGTGTTGGGCAGCCGCTATAGCCAGGCGGTCGAAGAACTCTGTCGCCGTTCGCTCGGCGAAGGTACGTGCTGTCGCCGAGCGGAAGGCGATCGTACCGGCTGGATGTTCCGGCCCGATGCGCCGGACGAAATGTATGCGGCGATCGATCGCGCTTTGTCGTGCTCGGTCGAGGAACTGAATGCAATGCGCGTGGCGGCGCGCGACGCCGTAGCTCGACTCACACCAGCACATGCGGTTGACGGCCTGATTGAGGCCATCCGCGCCGCCACGAACAAGGAATGCCACGCTTGAACATCCTCTATGCGAGCACGGTTTATCCGCCCGCCATCGGCGGCGCCCAGATGCACTTGCACCGCCTGATTGGCGAGATGCAACGCGCCGGGCATTCGCCGCGCGTAGTCACGCACACTTCACGCTACCGGCGCGATTGGGTGCGGCTGAGCACCGTCTGCTGCGAGCCGCGGCTTGATTACCTGTATGAGGGAGTTCCCATCAGCCGGTTGGGATTTTCGCCTGGTCGGCGGTTGCGAATGTTGCCCTGGGCGGCGGCATATTATGGCTGCATGGGCGGCGCCGTGAGGCGATTGAGCCGCCTCATCGGCGATGAGCTGGAGCCGCTGGCGGGTCAGCCCGCGCTGGTCCACGCTACCCGCATCGGGCGCGAGTTTTTGGCTCGGGCAGCCTGCGAATTCGCGCATCGCCAATCCATTCCGTTCGTGCTCACGCCGAACCATCATCCGCGTTGGCGCGGCTGGCTCTATCGCGAGTATGACCGGCTCTATCGCGAGGCGGACGCGGTGATTGCATTGACCGCCGCTGAGAAAGATCTGCTCGTTAGCGAGAAAGGCGTGGAGGCCGACCGCATTCACGTCACCGGCGTGGGGCCGATTCTGGCCGATGAGTTTTGCGGCGAGGCGTTCCGCCGCCGGTTTGGCATTGCCGGACGGTTCGTGCTCTATGTTGGCCAGCAACTGCGTTACAAGGGCCTGGCCGCGGTGGTCGAAGCTGCGCCTGCCGTGTGGCAACGCCATGCCGACGTGCGTTTTGTGTTCATCGGGCCGCCCACAGGTTATTCGCGCCGCTTGTTCGAGCACATGCGAGACCGCCGCCTGGTGAATCTGGGCTGCGTCGACCTGGCCACCAAAACCTCCGCCCTGGCCGCCTGCGAGTTGCTCTGCCTGCCCTCGCTGCAAGAGAGCTTCGGCGGCGTGTTTGTCGAAGCCTGGTCGCACCGCAAGGCGGTCATCGGCGGGCGTATTGCCCAGGTGGCCAGCGTCATCGACGACGGCGTCGACGGGCTACTGGTCAACCAAAACGCCGGCGAATTGTCTGCCGCCATTTGCCGTTTGCTCTCCGACGCCGACGAATGCCAGGCCATGGGCGAAACCGGCTGGCGAAAAGTGGAACAGCGCTACACGTGGCGGCAAATCGCGGCCAGCACGCGCGAAGCCTACGTCGCCGCCGGCGCCACGCTCGACACGCAAGGTGTGAGCGAACCGATGGTTTGCCAGGCCGGTGCCCGCGACAGCCGCGATTCATGGAGGGCCGAACAATGAATGTCGCGTTATCACCGGCGCCCGCTGCGGTTGGGGCTCTGCGGGCCTGGCCCGGCAAGCTCGACGTGATGGGCGTCGGCATCAGTCCGATCACCTATGATGAGGCCGTCGAGTTGATTCTTGCCGCGGCCCAGCACGGTCAACAGGCGGTGGTCGCGTGTCAGGCGGTGCATGCCGTGGTGACAGCCGCCTGCGATGCCGAGTTGCGGCGGCGCGTCAACGGCTTTGAACTGGTCACGCCCGACGGGCAGCCGGTGCGCTGGGCGCTCAATTGGCTCTACCGCGCGCGGCTGGCCGAGCGCGTCTATGGTCCCGAGTTGATGTGGCGCGTTTGTGGCGAGGCGGCCCGCCGCGAGGCGCCGATCTATCTTTATGGCGGCACGCCCCAAGTGCTCGAAAAGCTTCAGGCTCGGTTGATACGGACGTTTCCTCGATTGCGCATTGCCGGCAGCGAGTCGCCCCCTTTTCGTCCGCTCAGCGACGAAGAAGACCGGCAAGTGGTCGAGCGGATCAACGCCAGCGGTGCCCGCCTGGTGTTCATTGGCTTGGGCTGCCCGAAGCAAGACCATTTTGCCTTTGAGCACCGCGACCGTTTGCACGCGGTGCAGCTTTGCGTGGGCGCGGCGTTTGATTTTCACGCGGGCACGAAACCGATGGCGCCTGCGTGGATGCAGCGGCGCGGGCTGGAATGGTTCTTTCGTCTCTGCTGCGAGCCTCGCCGGCTGGCGCGCCGCTATTTGGTTACGAATACGCTGTTTGTCGTCAAGCTTGCCAGACAGATTGCCTTTCGACGTCTTGCTTCGCCACATCACCACTTACTCCATGAGGCAGATTCATGAAAAAACAACCCTTGATTGTCGTCGCCGGCGGCGGCGGTTTTATTGGCGGGCACTTGGTGGCCGACTTGCTGCGGCGAGGCCATACCCAAATTCGTTCGGTCGATATCAAGCCGCTCGGCGAGTGGTATCAGGTGTTTCCGCAAATCGAAAACATCGTGGCCGACCTGAAAGACAAAGATGCCTGCCTGGCCGCTTGCCGCGGCGCCGGCGAGATCTACAACCTGGCGGCCGACATGGGCGGCATGGGGTTCATCGAGCAAAACAAGGCGCTCTGCATGCTCTCGGTGCTGATTAACACGCACCTGCTGATGGCCGCGCTGGAGTCGGGCGTCGAGCGGTTTTTCTTCGCCAGCTCGGCCTGCGTGTACAACGCCGACAAGCAACGCGCCGCCGACGTGGAGCCACTCAAGGAAGCCGACGCCTATCCCGCTCTGGCCGAAGATGGCTACGGCTGGGAAAAACTCTTCTCCGAGCGGATGTGCCGCCACTTCTACGAAGACTTCGGCCTGATCACCCGCGTGGCGCGGTTCCACAACGTGTATGGACCACATGGCACCTGGGAGGGCGGGCGTGAAAAGGCCCCCGCCGCCGTCTGCCGCAAAGTGCTCGAAGCCTTGGCCACCGGCCAGCACGAAATCGAACTTTGGGGCGACGGCCGGCAAACCCGCAGTTTCATGTACATCGACGACTGCATCGCCGGCATCGACAAGATTATGCACAGCGATATCGACGAGCCGATCAATCTGGGCTCGAGCGAGTTGGTCTCCATCAACGAGCTGGTCGACCTGGTCGAAGCGATCGGGGGCGCCAAGCTCCGCCGAACCTACAACCTATCGGCCCCAAAAGGGGTGAACGGCCGCAACAGCGACAACACCAAAATCCGCGGCTATCTCGGTTGGGAGCCGAGCACGCCACTGGCGGAGGGGATGCGAAAAACATTCGCTTGGATCCGCGGCGAATATCAAGCCAAGTATGGAGTGCAAGCCGGCGCGGCGTAATCAGACAATCGAACCCAAGGTAGCTCCCGGCCTTGTGCCGGGCAGCTACCAAGATTCACGCAACGAACCATGACCAATCACCATCCCCGAGTCAGCATTGGCGTGCCGGTTTATAACGGCCAGAACTATTTGGCCGCGGCGCTCGATAGCCTGCTTGCGCAGACGTTCGGCGACCTGGAAATCGTCATTTCCGACAACGGTTCGACCGACCGCACTGCGGAGATTTGCCGCGACTACGCCGCGCGCGATCGGCGGGTTCGCTATCACCGGCAGCTAACGAACCGGGGCGCCGGCTGGAATTTTTCGGAAGTGTTTCGATTGGCCCGGGGAGAATATTTTAAGTGGGCCGCGCACGACGACCTCTGTGCTCCGACGCTCATCGCACGGTGCGTCGAGCGTCTCGACGGCGATCCAGAGTTGGTGCTTTGCTCGGCCCGCGCCGCGGTGATCGACGCCAACGAACAACGAGTGGACGATGATTCACCACTCGACGCGCGAGAAATCGACTTTCAAGGCGTCTCGTCGGCCACCGAAGCCAGGCGGCTACGCTGCGTCAGCTCGCCCCGCGCCAGCCGGCGTTACTTGGGCGTGCTTGTGCATGCGGTGCGGTGTTACGAAGTATTCGGGCTAATTCGAGCCGACGCGATGCGCCGCACCGGGCTGCACCGCCCGTACAACGGCGCCGAAAAGGTTTTTCTGGCCGAGCTGGCGCTGCTCGGCCGATTCGCCGAACTCGATGAGACTTTGTTTTTCTCGCGTTGGCACGACCAGCGCTTTTCGGCCAACCGGTCGGCTGCCGCCCAGGCGCGCCATATGAATCCCCAAGCGGCGCGGCGACTCACTCTTCCGCGGCAAGTGCGCTCGTCATGGGGTTACTTATCGTTGATTCCCCACGCAGAGCTTGGCCCGTTGGAAAAAGCTCGCTGCCTGCTGGCCTTCAGCCGCTACCTGTTGCAACCCGCCAAATGGCGGCGGGCGATGGTGGAGGCCGCGCTGGGCCTCGGCACGACCGTCACGTTGCCAATCGAACGCAAATCCGAAATCAATCCATATATCGGGCGCGCGACACGAACCGAGCAGAGGAGCCCGTACTCCGTTGCGCTTCCCTTGACGCTTCCTTTCGAGTCATCTTTGTCGGATCGCAGGTAAATGACCAAGCGCATTCTGATCACCGGCGGTTCGGGCGGCATCGGGGCCGCGCTGGCGCGGCGCTGCGCGCAGTCCGGCGCTTGGCCGATCGTCGGTTATTGCCGAAATGCACCGTGCGCCTCCGCCGTCATCCATCAATGCGGCGTCGGCGAGACGCTGGCAATCGACCTGCGTCGTGAAGATCTGGGGTTAAATGGAGGGTTGCCCGCGGTTGATGCCGTGGTGCATTGTGCCGCAGAATACTCGCCCGACCGGTCGTTGCTCGCCGACCCGGCGACCGCGGAAGAGCTGTTGCGAGTAAACGTTATCGGACCGGTGCGCTTGACCGCGGCGCTCGCCGCACAGTCGAGCCGTCTGCGGCAGGTGCTATTCATTCTGTCGTCGTCGGCGTTTTGTCGAGGCACGGGTCCTTACGCGCTTTCCAAAGCAGCGGCGTTGGCGGCGGCGCGGCTCATGGCCAACGAACTCTGGCCGCGGGGAATTCAGGTCGATGCCGTGGCCCCCGGCTGGACCGATACGCCGCTGGCCCGGCGCGCGGCGGAATGCTCCGGTCGCACCTTAGCTCAAGTTGCCGCCGCGCACCTCGACGGGCGTCTGTTGCAGCCCGACGACGTGGCACAAGTTTGTACCCAGTGGTTATTCAATCGACCGGCCCATTCCGTTCCGCAGCTTGTCGTCTTCGACCGACGCGATTCGGCCGAACCAGTCTGGCAACCGCTGAGCGCCGTGGATCTGCAGAACGCTCCGGCGGCTGGGGCAGAGTGTAACGATGCCCCGGTCAGTCGAGCCCCGGGGCATCGCCTAGGCTCTACCCCAACCACCAACCACCAACCACCAACCACCAACCACCAGCCACTAGCCACTAGCATTTAAGGTCATTACGAAACGAGGAGCACCATGCGAGTTCTTGTCACCGGATGCAATGGCTACATCGGCAGCGTTCTGACGCCGATGCTGCTGGCCGAGAGTCACGCCGTGCTGGGCATCGACAGCGACTTATATGAGGACTGTGCGTTCGCGGCTCGGGCGGCCGAAGCCGGCTACTATAAAGTCGATGTGCGCGACGTGCGGGCAGCCGATCTGCGCGGCTTCGACGCCGTGATTCATCTGGCGGCGCTGTCGAACGATCCGTTGGGCGATCTCGATCCGGCGCTGACCTACGAGATCAATCACCTGGCCACGGTGCGGCTGGCCAAAATGGCCCGGCAAGTGGGCGTCGAGCGGTTTTTGTTTTCGTCGTCGTGCAGCACCTATGGCTCGGCCGGCGATGACCCGGTGAGCGAGGATGCCGAGTTCCACCCGTGCACGCCGTATGGCCGCTCGAAGGTGTTGGCCGAGTGCGATCTTTCGCTGCTGGCCGACGATGATTTCAGTCCGGTCTTTTTGCGCAACGCCACCGCTTATGGCTTCTCGCCCCGGCTGCGGCTCGATTTGGTGGTGAACGATTTCGTGGCCGCGGCGTTCACGGCTGGCGTCATTCGCCTGCGCAGCGACGGCACGGCCTGGCGGCCGCTGGTCCATGTCGAAGACATTTGCCGGGCGTTTCTGGCCGCGCTGCGAGCCCCCCGCGCGGCGATCCATAATCAGGCGTTCAACGTCGGTCGCAATGAAGAGAACTATCGTGTGAACGAGGTGGCGGCGATCGTGGCCGAGGCTGCCGGCTGCCGCATCGAGTATGCCGCCGGAGCTTCGCCCGACCAGCGCTGTTATCGCGTCGATTGCTCAAAAATCGCCCGGCAGTTGCCCGGCTTCCGTCCGCGTTGGACCGTCGCCCGCGGCGTCGGGCAGCTTTTTGACGCCTATCGCGAACATGGGCTGACCGCCGACGATTTGACGGGCGCCACGTATTTCCGGCTGCGGACGCTGCGATCGCTGATCGCCGACGGCCGCGTGGCCGGCGATTTGCGCTGGCGACCGATTGGCCTGCGATACATCGATGAAACGGCAGTAGGGTGGGCCGAGCGCAGCGAGTCCCACCTTCTTGGCAATTAGCTCCAACACGCTGCGGTGAACCGGAAGGTGGGACTCGCTGTGCTCGGCCCACCCTACAAGAATCGACCACTAACTCTCATCCCATGCAATTCATCACCACAGACATTGCCGGCGCGTGGCTGATCGACGTCGAACGTTCGACGGACGAACGGGGATTCTTTGCCCGCGTGTGGTGCCAGCGTGAGTTCGCCGCCCACGGTTGCGTGCAGCCGCCGGCCCAGATGAGCATCGCTTTTAGCCAGCGGCGCGGCACGCTGCGCGGGCTGCATTACCAGGCCGCCCCGCACGAGGAAGCCAAGCTGGTCCGTGCGATCAAGGGCGCCGCGTATGTCGTGGTGCTCGATCTGCGGCACGATTCGCCCAACTACCGCCGCTGGCTCGGCGCAGAACTCTCCGCCGATAATCGGCGGGCGCTGTATGTGCCGCCCGGCTGTGCTCAGGGTTATCAAACGCTCGCAGATGATACCGAATTACTCTACCAAATTTCCGAGTTCTATGAGCCGATGGCCGCGCGGGGCGTGCGCTACGACGATCCGGGCTTTGCCATTCACTGGCCCCTGCCAGTGACCATCATCTCCGACAAAGACCGCAACTGGCCGAACTATGTCTCTTCATACCAGCATGCTTGAACCGATGACCCAGACGGGCGACGACATCGGCGTTCCGCCGGAAGTAACCGATATCGGCGAGCGGCTGCACGCGCTCATTGCCCGGCTCTATCCAATTTGTCGCAGCCTCACCGGCGACGGCGTGCGGCAGACGCTTCGGATTTTGCAAGAGTATCTGCCGCTGGAGGTGCATGAAGTTCCGACTGGCACGCCCGCCTTCGACTGGACCGTTCCGCCTGAGTGGCAGATCGACGATGCCTCGATCGAAGACGCTCACGGCGTCCGGCTGGTCGATTTCCGGCGGTCGAATCTGCACGTGGTTAACTACAGCGTGGGAGTCGAACGGCGGATGCCGTGGCGCGAACTGAAACAGCACGTCCACACGCTGCCCGATCGACCCGATTGGGTGCCCTATCGCACGTCGTACTATGAACGCACTTGGGGCTTTTGCATCGCCTATCGCGACTGGCAGCAGTTTGAGCGCCGCGGCGATGACGCGGAATACCAAGTGTCGATCAAGGCTCGGCATTTCGATGGCTCGCTCACGTACGGCGAGTATTACCTGTCGGGCGAAACGACCGACGAGGTGCTTGTTTCATGCCATGTGTGCCATCCGTCGTTGGCCAACGACAACTTGTCGGGCGTAGCCGTGGCGGCATTCCTGGCGAAGCACCTGCGCACGGCGCCGCGACGCTATAGCTATCGGTTTTTGTTCGCGCCCGCCACCATAGGCCCCTTGGTATGGCTGAGCCGCAATGAGCATTCGCTCGACCGCATCAAGCACGGCCTGGTGCTGACGCTGTTGGGCGATCGAGGCAATCTCACCTACAAGCGCAGCCGCCGGGGCGATGCCGAGATCGATCGCGCGGTGCAGCACGTGCTTTCGCATTCGGCGGACGGTGATGTGGACCAGCCGCCCTCGGCTGGTTCGGCGGCGCCGGCTGCGTCGGCGATGGATAGCCGCGGGCGGCTATCCCACCTTCGCATCCGCGATTTTGCGCCATGGGGCTATGACGAGCGGCAGTATTGCTCGCCGGGCTTCAATCTGCCAGTCGGCTGCCTGATGCGCACGCCACATGGCGAATTTGCCGAATATCATACCTCGGCAGACAATCTCAACTTCGTTTGCCCGGCCAGTTTGGCCCATTCGCTCGATGCGTGCATTGGCATCGTTGACGTGCTCGAACGAGACCGGACATACCTCAATTGTCATCCCTATGGCGAGCCGCAGCTTGGCCGGCGCGGGCTATATCGCACGCTCGGCGGCCGGGCAGACCGCGGCGGTTTCCAGCAGGCGATGCTTTGGGTGCTGAATCTGTCGGATGGCCGGCATTCGCTGCTCGACATCGCTCATCGCTCGGGCTTGGCGTTTGCCGTCATCGCCGACGCGGCCGAAGTCTTGCTTGAGCACCAATTGGTAGCCCCGGCCCTTGTGGCCGGCCATTCCAAAACCATGCCACAACTGCCCGGCACAAGGCCGGGTGCTACCTTGTCAAACGCAATTCATCCTTCGGAAATCCGAATGCCATGACACTTCACGCAGTTGCCGATGTTTGTCACGCGGCTGTCCACACCGCTGTGCGACCCTCCATGAATTTATCCACCGCGCCGCGGCATCGCTGCCGCTTTTGCGATGCGGCGCTCTCGCGGGTGTTCGTCGATCTGGGCATGTCGCCGCTGTGTGAGAGTTTCTTATCCGCGGAGCAGCTCGACGGCGCCGAGCGGTTCTATCCGCTCTGCGTCTATGTTTGCGACCGCTGTCTGCTGGTGCAGTTGCCGCAGTATGTCAACGCCGCGGACATCTTTAGCGAATACGCCTATTTTTCATCCTTCTCCGACTCGTGGCTGCGGCACGCCCGCCGCTACAGCGAACGGATGATCGAGCGATTCGGCCTCACCCAGCAAAGCCAGGTGATCGAGATCGCCAGCAACGACGGCTATTTGCTACAAAATTTTGTCGCCCGCGGCATTCCCGCCCTGGGCATCGAGCCGGCGGCCAACGTGGCCCGCGCGGCAATCGACAAGGGCGTGCCCACGCTGGTCAAGTTTTTTGGCACGGCCACCGCCCGCGAGTTGCTGGCGCTGGGCAAACGGGCCGATCTGCTGGTGGCAAACAATGTGCTGGCCCATGTGCCGCAATTGAATGACTTTGTGGCAGGGGTGAAGCTTGTGCTCGCCGAGGGCGGAGTCGCCACGTTCGAGTTTCCCCACCTGCTGCGGCTCATGGCTGGCAACCAGTTCGACACCATCTATCACGAGCATTTTTGTTATTTGTCTTTCGCTGTCGTCGAGGCCCTGCTGGCCGCGCACGGGCTGGCCGCCTTCGACGTCGAAGAACTGCCCAGCCACGGCGGGTCGCTAAGGGTGTTTGCCCAGCACGCCGGCGGAGGCCAATCGCGGTCGCCAAGCGTCGCTGCCCTGCGAGCTGTGGAACGCAGCGCCGGCCTCGACCGCCTCGAAGGCTACGCCTCGTTCGCCGAGCAGGTCGTGCGGGTCAAACATTCCTTGCTGGAGCTGCTCATCGCGGCCAAGCGACAGGGCTGCACGATTGCAGCCTATGGCGCGCCCGGCAAAGGCAATACGCTGTTGAATTATTGTGGCGTTCGTACCGATTTGATCGATTACACCGTCGATCGTAATCCGTACAAGCACGGCAAGTATTTGCCTGGGACGCACATTCCGATTGATCCGCCCGAGCGGATCGCCCAAACGCGGCCCGACCTGGTGCTGATTCTCCCGTGGAACCTGCGCGACGAGATTGTCGAGCAATTGGGCTACATCCGCGACTGGGGTGGCAGGTTCGTCGTGCCCATCCCCGAACCAGAGATTTTTTGAGTGGCGAGTTCGAGGGCTGCAAGCATACTGGAATTGCACATCGTTGATGGTGATCGAATCGGTCTTGGCAATCAACTGCTGACGGTCTCTGTAGAATTCTTGTCCTTCAGCTCGTCAGGACCAATCGGAACGGGGGTAGTGCAATGAAAGTCGTTCTCTTTTGCGGCGGATTCGGAATGCGGCTGCGCGAGTTTTCCGAAGCCATTCCCAAGCCGATGGTCAACATCGGCTACCGCCCGATTCTCTGGCACGTGATGAAGTACTACGCCCACTTCGGCCACAAAGATTTCATTCTTTGCCTGGGCTGGAAGGGCGATGTTATCAAGAACTACTTTCTGAAATACGACGAGTGCCTCTCGAACGACTTTGTGCTGACCTCGGGCGGCGCCCGAATCAACCTGGCGAACAGCGACATTCATGATTGGACGATCACCTTCGCCGACACGGGCACCTCGTCGAACATCGGCCAGCGGCTGCTGGCGGTCGAGAATTATTTGGATGGCGAAGAAACATTCCTGGCCAATTACACCGATGGCCTTACCGATTTTCACTTGCCCGACCTGGTCGATTTCTATCACCAGCGTCGGGCGGGCGCGGCTTTTCTCAGTGTGCGGCCCAACCAGAGCTTCCACGCGGTGTCGATGGACGACGACGGCTCGGTGCAGCGTCTGGAGGCCGTCGCGGCGGCGGGCGTGTGGATGAACGGCGGCTGCTTTGTGCTAGGCCGCGAGATCTTCGATCAGTTGCGCGGCGGCGAAGAACTGGTGGTCGAGCCGTTTCAACGGCTAATCGCCCAGCGGCGGCTGTGCTCGTTGAAGTACGAAGGTTTTTGGAGCTGCATGGACACCTATAAAGAGAAGCAGCACCTCGACGACATGTACGCCCGCGGCGAGGCGCCGTGGGAAGTCTGGAAACACGCCCCCGAGCCGAGCCATCCGCGCGCGGCAATCGCCGCCGGCCGGCGCGGCTTGCGCGTGCGATTCGCTCATTAACCTGGCCAAATCCGATGCTCTCGTTTCCTTGCGATTCCATCCGCTCGATCCTTTGCCTGGGCGCTCATGCCGATGATCTGGAGATCGGCTGCGGCGGAACGCTCATGCAGCTTTTGGCAGAGCGGCCGCGTGAGATCGACGTCCATTGGGTGGTGCTCAGCGGCGATACAGCCCGGTCCGCAGAAGCCACGCGCGGCGGCGAGCTGTTTCTGGCCAACGCTCGGCAACGGAAGGTCACCGTCAAAGGCTTCCGCGATACTTGCTTTCCATTTATTGGCGGCGAGCTCAAGGAGTTTTTTGCCGACTTGCAAAAAGAGCAGCCGCCCGACCTGATCTTCACGCATCGCCGCGAAGACCTGCACCAAGACCATCGCCTGGTGGCCGAACTTAGCTGGTGCGCCTTTCGCGATCACTTGATCGTCGAATACGAAATTCCCAAATACGAGGGCGATCTCGGGCATCCCAACCTCTTTGTGCCGCTGGCCGAGGCGATCTGCCGGCGTAAGGTGGAATCGCTCGTCGAGGTCTTCGCCACGCAACGCAGCAAGCCCTGGTTCACGCCCGACACATTCTGGTCGCTGTTACGTCTGCGCGGCGTCGAGTGCAACTCGCCCACACGGTTTGCCGAAGCGTTCACCTGCCGCAAGCTGGTGTTATCCGCGTGCTGAAAAATCGGACCGGCAAAATCGGCAACCGCTTGTCGATTTGCCGCGGAGTAGGTTGGGCCGAGCGCAGCGAGTCCCACCCTACGGACTTTACGCGCGCTGTGACCTATCTCGTGTTTTGCGAAACGTCGCGTGGACGTCCGCGTGAAGTATAATAGCTTCCCGCCAAGAACTCGCGCACGGCTTCGCCGCCAAACCGCTTGGAAAAGCGCCGGGCGCCCGTGGCCAGCAGGTGATGGCTGTCCCAAAAATCGCCATCGTCGCACCACGCCGTGGCATCGTAAACCGGTACGCCATAGGTTTGCCGCAACCGCGCCAAATAGTCGGCAATCTCGCGCCGCGCCGGCGGTGAATACCAACTGCGGAACTCGCTGCCTTCAGGCATTAAATAAAGTGCCGCTGGAATTCCCTCGTCGCGGCAGGCCCGCAACAGCGCCGTCAGCGCCGCGTCGGCCGTCGCGGTAACATGAAAATCGGCCAACATCGGCCCATACTCGCGCCGGGCGTGCTCGACGCCTTTGCGGTATTCATCGGTCGGAATCTCCTGCCGGCCGTAAGGAAGCCAGCCATCGCCGCTTAAGTGCGTCCAGGCGTCTTGATGGTGCTGCGCTTCGAGCCACGAGCGGGCAAAGCGGTTGAGAATCAGAAACCGATTGGAATACCAGGGAGACAAACGCAGCCGGCACCACCGCTCGTATAAACTCCAGGGGTGGCCGACATAGCGCCCCACGGTGCCCAGGTCGGCCAGATCGAGCCGCCGCGGGTCGAGCCAGGTCTCTTCGCCGATGCCGTGGTCTTGATGCAGCAGCAACGGGTGCACTTCGATCAGCACTCGTTGCGGCCGCACGCCGTGACGCAACAGCCGCCGGAAGGTTTGCAATTCCTGAATCGGACCGCAGCCGGTGATCGCAAAATTGAACACCAACGCCGAGTGCCCCTCGATGGCCAGCTTCGGAAACGCCGCCGGCGACAAGCCGATGCCCGACCGCGAACTGCCCAGCACCAGCACCAACGGCCAATCGGGATGTTCGGCTTGTCGGGCTCGCAGCAGTGCCAGCTTATGACCGTACTCGGGATCGTGCAGCACCGGCGCCCAGCGGTCCATCACCACCGAAAGCCCGACCTGCAACAAGGCGAAACCCGTTAAACCGCAACCAACGGCAGACCGGGCATGCGTTCGCAAGGCCTGGCGCCCGCCGGTCTGGGATGGCATGTTTTTGCTCCTTCCGGGTGAATCGGCCTGCTCGCCGCTCCTGGCAGACTTTGCCATTGGTGTGGCGGCGGTGTTCAACGCCGACTAGAACTGAAAATAGATAAAGGCCTTGCCGGCGTCGGGCGCCAGCACCAGAGTGACCGTCAAGAGCAGGGCGTAGCTCATGCCCAGCAGCGGGGCGGGCACGCGCACCGACCACTTCCGCCACAGCCCGGCCAAGCCCACCAGGTGGCAGATGAGCACCACGGTGGCCAGCACCAGCAAACTCTCTTTGTGCATCGGCAACGCCAGCCCTTGATGGGCGGCGAACAGGTGGCGAAACACAGTGGCCGCGGCCGTAAATGTGGTCGCCCGGAAGAAGACCCACGCCATGCAGACGGTGAAGAACGTCAGTGCGACGCGGGCGGCTGTGCCCGGCGGCGATTGCAAAGCCTGTTCAAGCCCTGGCCGCGAGCGACAAAAGTCGCGGAAATAGCGATGGCCCACCAATAACAGCCCGTGCAGCACTCCCCAAGCGACGAAGGTCCAACTGGCGCCGTGCCACAGACCGCCCAGCGTCATGGTGATCAGCAGATTGCGGTTGGTTTGCCAGGCGGTGCCGCGGCTGCCGCCTAGCGGAATAAACAGATAGTCGCGCAGCCAGCTCGACAGCGAAATATGCCAGCGATGCCAGAACTCCGAGACATTGGCCGCGGCATAGGGCATGTTGAAATTGCGGGCCAGCTTAAATCCCAGCAGGTGGGCCGTGCCCAGCGCCATGTCGGTGTAGCCCGAAAAATCGCAATAAATCTGCAAAGCATAAGCCAGCACGGCCAGCCATACGGCGCTGGTGCGGTACTGTTCTGGGTTGGCAAACACGGGGTCGGCAAACATGGCCATGCGGTCGGCGATGGCCAGCTTTTTGAACAGCCCCATCAAAAAGAACTGAGCGCCGAGCTGCATCCGCGCCCAGTCCCAGTGCTTGCGCTGGCGAATCTGCGGCAAGAAGTCGCGGGCGCGCACGATCGGTCCCGCCACCAGGTGCGGAAAGAACGTGATGAACAGCATGAAGTGCGCCAGGTTTCGTTCGGCGCGCACATGCCGGCGGTAGACGTCGACCGCGTAGTTGATCGCCTCGAACGTGTAGAACGAGATGCCGATCGGCAAAATCACGCTCAGCACCGGCAGCGAGGCCGTCGAGCCGGCGGCGCGCAGCGCCTCTTCCAGCGAGTGCAAAAAGAAGTTGGCGTATTTGAAATAGCAGAGCAGGCTGAGATTGGCGATCACCGTGACGCTTAGCAGCAGCTTGCGGCGGGCGGGCCGGTCGGTGGCGTCCATGCCTCGGGCCACGAAGTAGTCGATGGTGGTCGAGACGCCAATGATCAGGGCCAGCCAACGATTCCAGCTTGCATAAAAGTAGAAGCTGGCCGCCAGCAGCAGGTAAATGCGCGCTGTGTGCCAGCGCAGCGCCCAGTAGAGCGCGAAGACAATCGTAAAAAACAGCAGGAAACGTTCAGAGCAAAACAGCATGGGCGGATTCCAGCAGCCAGAAATGACGGGAAGGCGCTGCGACGGGCCGCGAAGTATAGCGAAACCGAAAGAGCGTGCAATGCCGGTTCCGGCCGCTATAATGCGGTCTATGCACGATTGGACCAAAGTGCCTGACGGAATCTTTCACGCCTTCCATCACGGATGGATTTGGGCCATCAGCGACGATCTGAATTCGGGTCTTTTGCCCCGCGATTATTACGCCTTGCCCGAGCAGGTGGCGGCGGGACTGGGACCGGATGTGCTTACCCTGCAAGACCGGCGCGGCGCCGAGCCAGCCTCCGGGGCGGTTGCCACCGCCGCGCCGCCGGCCGCCCGGCCTACGACGCGGTTTATGGCGGAGACCGAGGGCGAGTTTTATCGGCGTAAAAAGAAGTCGATCGCCGTGCGCCACGTGAGCGGCGATCGGGTGGTGGCGATTCTTGAAATCCTTTCGCCGGGCAATAAGTCGAATACGCACGCGTTTCACGCCTTCCTCCGCAAAGCGCTGGAGCTGCTCGAATACCGAGTTCATTTGCTGTTGGTCGATCCGTTTCCGCCGGGCAAATCGGATCCCGACGGCATTCACGCCGCTATCTGGAGCGAGTTGGCAGGCGAAACGTTTCGCTTGCCCGACGACAAACCCTTGACCTGTGCCGCCTACGAGTGCGACTGGACGACTCGCGCATACATCGAACCGATCGCCGTTGGCGAACGAGTGCCCGATATGCCGCTATTCATCGAGCCGAACCTATGCGTCAATGTGCAACTCGAACCGGCCTATCAGGTGGCCTACCGAGCGATGCCGCGGCGCTGGCGTGAAGTGCTCGAGGCAGACAAAGAGATTGAACTTGATTGACCAACTCGATGAGGAACTACGCATGTCTTCCATCAAATCCGTTTCGCCGAAAGTGCTCGCCAGCGTATTGACCGCAGCCGCCTTGGCGGTAGCGGTCGGCGTCGCCTGGGCCAAAGCGCCCCGTGAAAAGCCCGCCAAAACCTCACCAGCGAACGCGACGGACAAGCCGGCGGCCCAAGCCGACGCGGCAAAATTGGAAAGGGCCACTTTTGCCGGCGGTTGCTTCTGGTGTACCGAGGCCGTCTTTCAGCGGCTCAAGGGAGTTCATGACGTGGTCTCGGGATACAGCGGGGGCGAGACCGAGAATCCTACCTACGAACAAGTATCGACCGGGCTGACCGGACATGCCGAGGCGATCCAAATCGCGTACGATCCGAAAGTGATCACCTACGACGAATTGCTCGAGGTCTTTTGGAAGACCCACGATCCCACCACGCTCAACCAGCAGGGTCCCGACTTTGGAACGCAATATCGCTCGGCGATTTTCTATCACACCGACGAGCAGAAAGAGCTGGCCCTGCACTATAAAAAAGAGCTCGACGCCGAGCATGCCTTCCGCAAGCCGATCGTGACCGAGATCACCAGGTTCACGGCGTTTTACCCAGCCGAGGAGTATCACCAAGACTATTACGACGGCCACAAAGGCGACGGCTACTGCCGCGCGATCATCAGCCCCAAAATCAACAAGGTGAACAAGGTGTTCCGCGATCAGGTAAAACAGCCGCCAAAAAAACGCGGCAATTAGGGCCAACGGGACGAATCGACAATCCCAGGACCGCAAATCTCCGCCCGGAGTGTCGGAGCTACCGTGGCGGCTTTTTGCGGCGCCGCGACGTTTGCCCAAAACGCCCGTCCAGCGGTCGGCCATCGCGCTGGCGGTGTAATGCCGGCAAGCCGCCGGTTTTGCGCGCTCGGCGGCGACATATTATCGCTCCTGCGGCTCCGCGATTCGGGGCGGAATTCTGGCATCGGTGCGGCCTAAGCTGTAGTATACATCAGTTCATGTTCTATGTCAACCCCCCTGTAAATTGAACAGGGTAGCATTTCGCCAGAATTCGCTTGCGATCTTATCAATCCCGGCTACACTTACGGCCGTTGAGTGTTTGTCTCCCGGATCGGAAGAGGCACTTCCCAGCAGGCCACTGGCTTGAGATTCGGAGGGCACTCGATGGTTGAATCGCTGGCAGTTTTTCGCCGCGAACGCGGGTTGTTTGAATGGCGAAAATGGCGATTTGCCCCTCCGACTCGCTGTCGTTACTCGATCGTGCCGCGGCGGTTCACGTGCTCGAAGCCCTGGAAGCCCGCGAATTATTGGCGGCGGGCAGCGTGATCACGTCGGCCGAGTTGGCCTGCATGCCGCGGCTCTCGCCCGAGCAGGCGGCGGCGGCTATAACCCGTGGCGGGCAGTGACCAAGATCGTCGGCCCCGACAACACCTCGACCGAGAACAGCACGCCCGCCAGCCAGGCGATTGTGGACACCAGTTCCGGCCTCGGCACGCAGTCGAATCTCGCCCCGCTGGTCTATGCCAGCAGCATCGTGGGAGCCACGACCGACGGCAACGGCCACACTAGCAGCTATACCGTCGATTTGAGTTCGGGCGATACGCTTTCGACGACGGATGCCGCCGGCAATACGGTCAGCGATCAAGTGAACGACATGCACGAGGTCACGCAAATCACGCAGCCGCCGCTGACCGTGGGCGGGCAGCCGCTGGTGACCGGGCTGCAATATAACGACAGCGGCGATCTGATCGAGCGAGACCTGCCTGACGGCAGCAAGGAAACCTGGACGATCGACCCCACCTGGCACGAGCCGACGGTCTATGTGGATGCGGCGGGGCGCGAGACCGACTATGCCCTCGATCCATCCACGGGCGAAGTGCTGACCGTGACGCAGGTCAGCCACACGCAGGGCGTGGCCAACCGCGTGACGCACTACACCTACACGCCCGCCCCGGTCAATCCCGACGATCCGCCGGCCGGACTGGTGGCCACCGAGGAAGACCCTCGCGGGATTTTTACCGATTATTCGTACACGCACCATGGCCAGGTTGCGGAGATTGTCTATGCGCAAGGCACGCCTGACCAGGCCAGCGTGTCGATGACGTACGACCTCAACGACAACCCGGCGAGCTACACCAACGAGTTGCTGGCGACCACGCTGACGACGTATGACAATTTGAACAGACTGGTCGAGACGGAGCTGCCGGCCCCCGATCCGAACAATCCCAATGTGCGGCCCACCTACACGCAAGTCTGGGACGCCAAGGGACGGGAAATCGAAGCGACCGACGCCCGCAACCTGAGCACGTTTTATGCGTATGCGCTGGGCAGCGACGGCGACGATCCTGAGCTGACCAAGATCACCCAGCCCGATCCCACCGGCGGCAGCAATGACACTGTGACCACGCTGGGATATGATGATGCCGATCATCTGACCTCGATTCTCGACCCCATGCGGCGGCTCACCAGCCTGGGCTATTCGGCCAACGATCTACAAACCAGCGTCACGCTGCCGAACCCCGATGGCGGCGGACTGGGCGGGCCGCAAAGCACGGTGGTCTATAACGGCCTGGGCATGGCGGTGCAGGAGTTCGACCAGGCATCCAACGAAACGGACAACACCTTTAACTGGCGGGGCCAGGTGTTGACCAGCACGGGTCCGGCCCCCACGCCCGGCGCGGCAAGACCCACCGTCACGTATGCCTATAACGGCGACGGGCAGGTCACGTCCGAACAAGACGCTCTTGGCCATCTCACGCAATTTATCTACGATGATTTCGGAGAACTTATTGAAGAAATACTGCCTGACCCCGACGGCTCGGGCCCGCTGGCCTCGCCCGTCTTGCACTGGTCGTTCGACAGCGACGGCAACGAAGTGGGTTACATCGATGCCGACGGCAACCAATATACAGAGGTATATAACGACCGCAATGAACGGACGGAAGAAATCGAGCCTTCGCCCGATGGGGTGGCGCCGCAGCCCACTTGGCACTGGGATTACAACCAGGCTCAGAAACTCATGGAAACGGTTGACCCCATGGGCCGGGTCTATCAGCAACAGTGGAACCCGGATGGCTGGCTGATTGCCACCATCGCCCCGAACCTGACCACCGGCGGTGCGGGCGACGCCAGCACGACCACCATGCTCGGCTACGATCTGGATGGAAATCAGATCAGCACCACCACCCCGAATGGCGGCACGACCAGCGAAATTCTGGACGACCTGAACCGGGTGATCGAGACCGACCAGCCCGTGCCCGGCGTCGGCCAGACGGCGCCGGTCTGGAAATTCACGCTGGACCTCGATGGCGAAAGGACCCAGGAACTTGATCCTCTCGCTCGCACGCAGACCGACACATTCGATGGCATGGGCCGCGAAACCAACGACGTCAGCTTCACCGGCGTCAACACCGCCACGGCGTACAACAATCTCTCGGAAGTCACTTCCGTCACCGTCGGCACGGGCAGCGATGCCGAAACCACCACCAACACCTGGGACGCCCTGGGCCGCAAAACCGCCGTGCAAGACGCGCTGTTGGGAACAACCCAAATGGCGTTCGACCTGGACGGGTTCATGACGTCGCTGACCGACAGCGACAACAACACCACCACCTGGGTGCGGGACAACCTGGAGCGGGTGACCAGCGACAAGAACCAGCTTGGCTACTCGCGCCTGTATTCGTGGGATCCCGCCAGTAACCTCATCCAAGAGACCGACAGGGACGCGCGGGTCCGCGATCTGACCGTGGACCATTTGAACCGCACGACCGCGGAAAAATGGGTGAATGGAAGCACCGTGGTCAACACCATCGCCACGGGCTACAATGCCGATGGCGAGGTGACCAGCGCCGGCGA
>JAICLL010000245.1 GCA_025927475.1 Pirellulales bacterium | reverse complement strand
GATGGTCGGCAGCGCCACACACTATGAAGCCGTCGTTCACAACGCCAGCGAGCGCGAGCTTTCGTCGCTCGACGGCACATGGACCATCGACGGCAAGCCCAGCGTGGTGCGGCTGCCCACGATCGCGCCGGGCGAGACCGCGCGAGTGCCGCTCGCGGCGACGTTTCAAGAACCCGGGGTGCACCACGTTGAGTTCGAGTTGCCCGCCGACGATTTGCCAGGCGACAATCGCCGCTGGCGGGTGACCAACGCCCTGGAGCAGGTCAATATTCTCTTGGTCGATGGGGAACCATCGAGCGAGCCGCTGGCGGGCGAGGTCGATTTTCTGGCCTTGGCGATGGCCATCGGAGCGGGCGACACCGACGCCTTTCGCGTGCAAGTGGTCACCGATTCGCAGTGGGCTACGCTCGGCGGCGGCCAGCCAGATTTGATTGTGCTGGCCAACGTAGGCGGCCTGGCGCGCGACCAGGTCGAGCGGTTGGAGCGGCAAGTAGCCGCCGGCGCCGGGCTGATGATCTTTCCCGGCGAGCAAATCGACCCGACCAGCTACGCCCAACTGCTCTATCGCGACGGCGAAGGATTGTTGCCGGCCTTGCCCGAAACCAATATTGACGAAGAATTTTCCGGACTGGTGCTCGAAGGAGGATCGCCGGGGCCGCTCGATGTCTTGGCGCAACTCAAGCCGGCGGTGCTGGAGCGAATCAAGGTCCGCCGGTTTCTGCAGGTGCGGGGCGAACAGGATCATCCCGAGGTGCGCGTGCTGGCGCGGTGGAACAACGCCGATGCCTCGCCCGCCGCCTTGGAAAAAAGTTTCGGGCGTGGCCGCGTGCTGTTCTGGACGATCACGGCCGACAAGCTCTGGAGCGATTGGCCCACTGAGCCGAGCTACGTGTTGGCGATGCGCGAAGCGGCGTCCGGCATTGCTCGCGGGGACGCCGAAACGCGCGTCTTCACCTCGGGCGAACCTTTGAAAGTCAACCTGGCCGAAGGCGAGCAGGTGGGCACGCCGCCGCCGACCGTCGAAGTGCCCGGCGCCGACAAGCCACAGCCGCTGCGCGTGGAAGATTCATCCGAAAAAACGTCTGTAGGGAACGGAGTCCGCGCCGTTCCGCCGCCGGACCAACCCGCGCCGAACCAACCTGACGACCGCCGCCGTCCCCAAACGCTGGTCTACAACGACACCCGCCGCGCCGGCCTGTATCGCTTGCTGTGGAACATCGTGCCGACCGGCAGCCGCAACGAGCTGGTAGCGGTCGATCCCGACCGGCGTGAGAGCCCCTTGGCGCGGATCGCCGACGATCAGCTTCGCGGGCTGTGGGGCGGTTTTCAGCCGGAGATCATTCATGCCGTCTCAGCCAGCGACACGCCCATCGCCGTCCGCGGCCAAGAGATCTGGCGCACGCTGGCCATGACCATGCTGGGTCTGTTAGTTGTTGAATCATGTTTCGCAACCTGGACCGGAAGACAACGCTGAATGAGATAGGGGGATATGCAGAGAGACAGGGAGATGGAAGAGAAGCAATCGAACGACGAGTTCAAGCAGGCCCCGCTCTTCATCTCCCCATCCCCAGATCATCCCCCTATCCCCTCCAAAAAAATGCCCCAACCGCCGAACCGCGCGGCGCAAGCGAGAACGCTTACGCTACGGCCCCCGAATTCTGAATCCCGACCCCTGCTCTGACCCTTGCTCATGAACCCTTGGCTCGAATGGCTGCTGGGCATCAAGGCGCCGCCCGAATGGGTGCGCGGCCCCAATACGCAGTGGCATCTCGAATTTCAATCGCTGCCGCAAGGCATGTGGGCCGCCGCGGCCATTGCCGCCGGCCTGCTGGCCGTCGCGCTCATCTGGTCGCTGTACCGCGCCGAGGGCCGCTCGCTGGGGCCGGGCAAACGGCTCGCGCTCGGCGCGCTGCGCGGCCTGATTTTGACGTGCGTCGTGTTCATGTTGCTGGAACTGGTGGTTGTGATCACCAAGCGCGAGTTGGTGCCGTCGCGGCTGCTGGTGCTGGTCGACACTTCGCAGAGCATGGATCTGGCCGATCCCTATTCCGACGAGTCGTCGGCCCGCGAAGCGGCCACGCGCATCGGGCTGGTCACTTCCACCGGCGAGGCCGATGTGCCCAAGCTGCGCGCGACCAACCGGCTCGATCTCTCGCAGCGCGTGGTCGACGAGCTTTGGGACAAGCTCTCCGAGGGCCGCGTGATTTCTAGCTACACGTTTGCCGGCAAGCTCGAACCGCTCGAACCCGGCCAACGGCCCGTTAACCTGCACGCCACCGGTCCCTCGACCGGCATCGGCGACGCCATCAACGACGCTCTGGCTCTGCACCGCGGGCAAGAGCTGGCGGGCATTCTGCTAATTACCGACGGCCAATCGAACTCGGGCGCCGAGCCGCGGCCCGCGGCCCTGGCCGCCGGCAAAGCCCGTGTGCCGATCGTGTCGCTGGCCGCTGGCACGCCCGAAGGCCCGCGCAATGCCAAGCTGGCCGGCATCGAAGCTAGTCCCGTGGTGTTTCTGCGCGACCCGGTCGATCTGTCGGTGCTGGTCGAATCGCGCGGGTTGAAAGACGCGCCCGCCAGCGTCGTGCTCGAAGAACTGCAAGACGACGGCTCGTGGAAAGAAATCGGCCGCGAGCCGATCATCCTGGGCGAAGATTCGCTCGTCAAGCGGGTCGGCTTTCGCTTCACGCCCGAGGCGCTGGGCCAGCGCGACTTTCGCGCCAAGGTGACCGACGCCGGCCCCGAGCTGAGCGAAGACGACAACCTGAAAAGCGCCCAGGTGAAAGTGGTGCGGCAGAGCATCCGTGTGTTGCTGATCGCCGGCTACCCCGGCCCCGAGGTGCAGTTTTTGCGCAACGCTCTGCTGCGCGACACCGCCTTGGAGTTTGCCAGTTGGCTGCAAAGCGCGGGCGAGGGTTACGAGCACGTCGGGCATCGCCCGCTCCGCCGCCTGCCGGCCAATCAAAAAGAACTCGACCACTACGACACGATCGTGCTGTTCGATCCCGACATGCGCAACCTGGGGCCGCAGTGGCCGGAGATGCTCACCAAGTTTGTCGGCAACGCCGGCGGCGGGCTGGTCTACATCGCCGGCGAGCTGAACGCCAACAAACTGTTCAGCCCCGAGGCCGGCGACGGCTCGTCGCTGGGCACCGGTGGTCCCGAAACCAGTTGGCTGCGCATTCTGCCGGTGGTGCGCGAGCCGGGGTTGTATCAATCCGCCGCCGACGTGCGGCTCAGCTCGCTGGAAACCTGGACGCTGGAGCTGACCGCCGAAGGCAGCGGCGACCGCATCTTTCAGTTCGCGCCCGAGCCGAGCCGCAACCGCGAGGTGCTCACCAGCCTGCCCGGCATGTTTTGGCACTTTCCGGTGACGCGCGCCAAGCCGGGGGCCACGGTGCTGGCCCGGCACGGCGATCCGCGGATGCGCAATCAGTTTGGCCGGCACGTGCTGTTGGCCACGCACCTGTATGGGCCTGGCCGCACGGTGTTCATCGGCTTCGACAGCACCTATCGCTGGCGATACCTGCACGAAGAATATTTTGATGGTTTCTGGGCGCGGCTGATCGATCGTGTCGGACGCAGCAAAGTGCTGCGCGGCGGATATCCGTTCAAGCTGGCCACCGACCGCACGGCCTATCGCACCGGCGACCGCGTGACGGTCCGCGCCGAGCTGATCGAGAGCGGCGATCCGACCTCGGCGTTGGCCGACCTGAACGGCAGCGCCACATGGGGCGCCGAAGGCAATGCGCCGCTGGAGTTCGAGGCGCGAGCCGACGATCCGGGCGTGTTGGAAGCGTCGTTCGTGACTTCGGAACCTGGCTCGTATATGGTGCGCGTCGTGCCCACCAGCATGGCCCCCGATCTGGAAAGCGGCGGCATTCGCCCGGCCACGCTGCAGTTCGACGTCGAGCCGCCGCAAGCCGAGCGCGACCACCCCACGCTCGATCGCCCGTTGTTGGAAGAACTGGCCCGCGCCAGCGGCGGGCAGGTGTTCGCCCTCACCGAAAAAGAAAAACTGCCCGCCGCGTTTCAGGTGAAACAGGTCGAGCGGGTATTGCCCTATCGTGACGAAGTTTGGAGCGCGCCGCTGCTGTTCGGATCGGTCATCGTGCTGTTGACCGCCGAGTGGCTGCTGCGCAAGAAATATCGGATGGCCTGACATGAGCGTGGCGCTCGATACTCGTGGGATTCTCGAAACCCTGCGTCCGCGGCGCAACGCTGTGCGCCGGCGATTGGCGGCCGTGCGGCGGCGGGTGCGCGCTCGGCTGCTGCTGGCCGGCATCGCCTGGACGTGGGCGGCGGTGTTTTTGTTTTGCGCGGCCAGCTTGGCGCTTGATTGGCTGCTGCGGCTAAGTTTGCCGGTGCGGATGACTTTATTCTCTGCCGGGGCGCTCGGCGTGGCCTGGGTCGCCTGGCGGCAGCTACTTTCGCCGCTGTTGTTCCGGCTCGACGACCTGGATCTGGCGGCCATTCTCGACCGCCGCGTGCCGGGCGTGGGCCAGCGTGTGGCCACGGTATTGCAGTTGCCTGGCCTGTTGGAGTCGCGCGTGTTGGCCTCGCCCAGCATGGTGCAAGCCGCCGTGATGGAACATGCCCAGGCGCTGGAGCAGGCCGATCTGTGGTCCGCCTTCGACCGCCGCGCTCACCGTCGGCAGTGGCTGTTGCTGATCGTCACGGCCCTGGCCGCCTACGGTTTTTATCATTCCTTTCCTGAAGCAGCGGGCATTTGGGCGCGCCGCTGGTTTTTGGCCTCGCACGAGCGTTGGCCGCAGCACACCTATCTTTCGGTCGCCGGATTGGGCGATGACGGCCGCCTGTTGGTGGCTCGCGGCGAATCGCTGCCGCTGGAAGTGACGGCCCAGCCGCGCTTCGCTGGTCGCGCGGGCGCCTGGACGCTCGACGGCCGCGGCGAGATGCTGCTGATTCCCACGGTGGCCGCACCAGCCGGCCGCCTGCCCGAACAAGTGAGCATTCAATATGAATCCGACAGCGGCTTGTCGCGGCAAGGCAACTTCACGCACTTTGGCGGCAGCGAATTCCGTTATGAGATCCCACAAGTGGTCGAGCCGCTCGATGTCTCCGTGACGGGCGGCGACGACTGGTTCGGCCCGATCCGCGTCGAGCCGATCGATCGCCCGGCGGTCAGCTCGCTGGTGGTGCTCGCTCGGCGGCCGGGCAGCGACGAGTCGGAGGCCCACACGCCCGAAGGCGCCGACGCGCAACTGCTCTTCTTGCCCGACACCGAGTTGGAGCTGCAAGTGATCAGCAGCGTGCCTCTGTCCCGCGCGGCGTTGACGGCCAAAGAGGGCAGCCCGCCCAAATTCGAGCGCCGCGACGAGACTCATTACACCGCCCGCTGGACGATGCGCGAACCGCAAACGCTCGAAATCTCGTTAGTGAGCGTCGAAGGCAAGTTGGAGTCGAAGCCTTATTACCTGTCGATCGGCCTGTTGATTGACCGCCCGCCGCGCGTGCTGGCCCGTTCGTCGGGCGTGGGCCGCCGCGTGACGCCGCAGGCCCGCATTCCGATGTCGTTGCACGCCAGCGACGATTTTGGTTTGACGAGCCTGAGCGCCGAGATCGAAGCCACGGTGCCCAAGGAAGACAAGCCGGAAACCAAATTGCACAGGCTGCCGCTGGAGCTTCCGCCCAGCGTGCCGGAAAACCCGCCCACCGACTACGAGACGCAGCCGCTGGTGGCGCTGGGCGAATACAGCGTGGCCCCCGGCACCGTCGTCAAGCTGCGGGGCGCGGCGACCGACAACTGCGCCCAGGGCAGCCAGACCGGCGCGTCGCGCTGGCTCACGTTCCAGGTCGTCACGCCCGAAGAATTGTTCTATGAAATCCTCATGAGGCAGCGCGCACAGCGGGCGAAGTTTGCCGCCGCGCTCGAAACCGCCAAGTCGCAGACCGAGCCGTTGGCCGGTCTGCCGACCGCCGAAGTCGCGTACGGGCTAGTGCGCAAACACCAGGTCGTGGCGCGGCAGATCTGGCAAGTGGCCAACGCCCTGGACGCCACGCTGCAAGAAATGGCGCTCAATGATCTCGGCAGCGCGCAAGCTCGTGATCTGCTCAAGAACAAGGTGATCGAGGCCATCCGCCAGCTTCACGTCGAAGCGATGGTCGAGCTTCGCTCGTCGCTGGAGGCGGTGGCCGCCGATCCCGAAGGCGCCGAACAGCCGCTCGCCGCCGCCCGCGAGCAACAGCAAGCCGTGGTGGATAAGATGACGCAGATTCTCGAACAAATGTCGCAATGGGAAAACTTTATCGACGTGCTCAATCAGCTTAAGTCGATCATCAAGCTCGAAAGCGGCGTGCTCGACGCCACTGAACAGGAAAAGAAAAAACGAACCCAAGAGCTGTTCGACGACTAAAAACTGCCGTCCCAGAACCTGGCGCCGCGGCGGTTTTACATTAACCCGACGCGCAAGCGAGGCAAATTCGCTGCTCTGCCTCGCTTACGTTTCGGGTTGGTATAGGCTGATCATCCGCTGAATAAGCGGCGCGCGAACCCCGGGGCGGCTGATCGCGTCTGGAACGAAGCAAACGATCTTTTCAATTGGCTCTGCATTGAACGAATCATCTCGCCCCCCGCGCTCGACGGTCAAGCGGCTGCCGCAACGCGCGGTCTATGACCGGGCCGCCATCGACGCCATTTCAGACGAGGGCCTGGTCTGCCACGTCGGCTTTTCGTGCGACGATCGGCCGTTTGTCATTCCGACGATTTATGTGCGCATCGGAGGGCAGGTTTATCTGCACGGCTCGCCCGCCAGCCGCATGCTGCAATTGCTGGCCAAGGGAGGCGAGGCGTCGATCGCCGTCACGCTGGTCGACGGCCTGGTGCTGGCCCGGTCGGCGTTTCATCATTCGATCAATTACCGTTCGGTGGTGCTGTTTGGTCGCGGGGCCGCGGTGCATGACGATGCGCAAAAGCTTTCGGTCTTAAAGGCCCTGACCGATCACATCATGCCGGGCCGCTGGAGCGAGGTGCGCGCCCCTTCGCCCGACGAGCTGCGGCGCACGCTGGTGGTGTCCCTTCCCATCGAAGAGGCTTCGGCGAAAGTGCGCGTCGGTCCGCCGCTCGACGACGAGCCGGACTATGTTTTGCCGGTTTGGGCTGGCGTGCTGCCGCTGAAGCTATCCGCCCTTGCACCGCTGCCGGACGCTCGCCTGGCAGAGGGTACCCTGCCACCGCCGTACTTGACCGATTACGCCGGGCCGCAGGGGGCAGTCGGTGGTTAGTGGTTAGTGACTGGTGGTTGGTGGTTGGTGGTTGGTGGTTGGTGGTTGGTGGTTGGTGGTTGGTGGTTGGTGGTTGGTGGTTGGTGGTTGGTGGT
>JAICLL010000263.1 GCA_025927475.1 Pirellulales bacterium | reverse complement strand
TGCGGGCCGCGCGCCTAAGTGACGACGACCGACTCCAGAATTGGATACAGACTCGCCCAATCTCTCCTTTTTCACCAAGGTGCCAAGAGGTTAGCTACCGGCTTGCCGCCTAAAAGCTTACAGACGTGTTCCTACGCCCATCTGGCGGGATTGATGGCCGCGGTTCGATCGCGTGGGCAACTGCCCTTGTCGTCGTCCTGCACAGCTCGCTATGATTCGCCGCCTTTCAAGCTGCCGGGCGACCTTGCGCGCCCGGCGCCGCGGCGGCGTCGGCCGCCAAATCAAAACACGCAACAGGGAAGTTGCCAACTACACGAACGGAGTCGATTGGTCCATGCAATCATCGACCATGGTGGCATTACGCACGATGGTCATGGTCACCTGTCTGGTGGCGGTGCCCCTGGCGGCCGTGATTGGCACGGCTTTGCCCAAAGTACTCAAGTCGGCCTGGCAGGGGCAATCCACCGCGCTCTCGCCGCAGAGCGAGCCGTCCGGCGTGGCGCACGAAGACGAACCGCCGCCATTAACGCACGCTCCGCTGCTGGCTGACGAACCGCCCCCGGCATCGTCGGCGGCTTCGGCTGACGAGCCGCCGCCGGTGTCCGCGATGCCGGTCGCTCGAATCACCGCGGTTCGCCCGGCATCGGCGCGACCGGTGGCCACCATCACCGACGTGCGTCCCGTATCGCCGGACGCGATTGCCCAGACCGCGCCTCTCTGGAACGCATCGCCGCGGACCGCGCGGTCGTCGGCCACTCGGCAGACGACGGCCCACTCGCTGGCGGCTCGCCCCTTGCTCAAAACGGATTATTCGCCACCGCCCCCGCAGACGATACGTGCGCCGGCGGCCGACGACGCTCCGTTGGCGAGCCTCGAGCGTCCGGCTGGGCCGAACGATTCATTCGCCCGCAGCGAGCGGCGGCTGCGCGAGCTCGGCGCCACACATTATCGGCTCGAGATCTGGGGTTCACAAAGCGAGTTGTACCGCTGCACGTGCAACATCCCGCTCCGCCCGCGCAGCCCCGCGGCCCGGCACTTCGAAAGCGTCGAGTCGGCGCCCTCGGCGGCCATCGATGCCGTCATCCGGCAGGTCGAGCACTGGCGGGCTGAGCAGCGACGCTAATGCGTGCGTCGAATTGCTGAACGATTACGATCGCCGCTGAATCAACAGCCGCTGAATCAACAGCCGCTGGATCAATAGCCGCTGATTTTACGATCCGCCCGCCAATAGCGCGGACCATAGGGAGTTGCGCCCATGACAAACGGCTCGCTGGAAGAGGACGGGCTGGAGCTGCCCCGGCTATAGGTAGCGCGAGGCTGCGCCAATCGTTCCGAAGGATCGAAAGAATATCGGCGAATCCGCCGCGGCTGGGCGGCAAACTGCTGCGGCGTCAGCGCACGCTCGCTCCATACCCAGCCCGCTCGCTCCTGGCCTTCAACGGACACCCGGCCGCCGACCCACGGACCTTTGATTTCAATCACCTTGAATCGCTGCCCGCGAGACAGTGTCGCTAAGGTGTCGTTGCCGATCTTCAACGGTGTGCCGTTTTCGCTGACCACGGCTTCATCGCCAGCCTTCAGCGTGGCGGCTGGCGCGGCGTAGCTGTTTGAAGTCGCCGCAATGGCGATCGCCAAAGCGGTCAACGCTCCGGCTGCGATTCGTAGGTGTCCTTTGCGCATATAACTACCCTCTTTGAACGATGGTTGGTGAATCGCCGCGACTTGTTGGAACCCGCCCGCACGACTCTGATGCACGCGCCGTGCCAGCGGCCGCAAGCAGAAGCAGATGGCATGCGCAAACGCCTGCCTGATAAAGAGATGCGCTCTCGCGCCGCCGGATCGCCTCAAGCCCCCAACGCAGTCGCCAGCGCCGGATTTCCGTCTTGCGCGCTGGGTTTCCGGCGCGTCGGCAGCCGGGCTATTCCGACGTGGTCAGCCCGTGCTTTTGCACCTTGTCGTACAACGTCGCGCGCGGCAGGCCGAGTAGTTTGGCGGCCTTGGCCAGATTGCCGTGCGTCCGTTCCAGCGCGGCGCCGATCAAGCGCTGCTCGATCAAAGCGATCCATTGCTCGTAGGCGCCTGGGCCGCCTTGCGTGTTCAAAAATCGCTCGACCAGTCCGCGCAATGCTTCTTCGGCGTCGAACGCAGAGGCCGACGGCTCGGCGCCGAGCGCTTGCTGTACATCGTCGGCCTGGATGGGATGGCCGCCGGTAAAAATCAGCAGCCGCTGGATGCAGTGTTCCAACTCTCGCACGTTGCCTGGCCACGAGTAATTCTGCAACTGCTCGCGCGCGTCGTCCGAGAGCGGCGGCGCGGCGATTTGCATTTCGCGTGCAAACCGTTCGAGAAAGAAGTCGGTCAGGCGCGGAACGTCATCGCGCCGTTCGCGCAAAGGCGGCAGGCGAACGGTAACCACATTCAGCCGATGATAAAGGTCTTCGCGGAACCGCCCGTCGGCGATCGCCTGTTCGAGGTTTCGGTTGGTGGCGCTGAGCAGCCGCACATCGACGCGAATGGTTTCATTGCTGCCCACGCGCTGCAAGCTGCGGTCTTGCAAGACCCGCAGCAGCTTGGCCTGCACCGAAGGCGAAATGTCGCCGATCTCGTCGAGCAGCAGGGTACCGCCGTCGGCTTGCTCCAGCTTGCCGATCCGCTGCACGTAGGCCCCGGTAAAAGCCCCGCGCTCGTAGCCGAACAATTCGGCTTCGAGCAGCGACTCTGGGATCGCCGCGCAGTTGACCACGTACAACGGCCGCTCGGCCCGGCGGCTGTGTTGATAAATGGCACGGGCAACCAATTCTTTGCCCGTGCCCGACTCGCCGCGGATCAGCACGGTGGCATCGGTGGCGGCCACCCGGCCCACCAGCTTATACACCGCTTGCATGATCGGGCTTTGGCCGACCAGGGCGTCATGGCCGGGATCGACCGCGTCGGGATCGAGCGTGACCTGCCGGTCCATGAGCCGCGCGCCCTGCACAGCCCGCTCGACCAGCCGCAGCATGCCTTCGGGATCGAAGGGCTTCAGCTCGTACTCAAAGGCGCCGCGCTTGGTGGCTTCGATCGCCGTATCAACCGTCCCCTGGCCGGTCATCACAATCACCGGCAGCCGCGGATGACGCTGCTTGATGCGGCTGAGCGTCTCCAGCCCGTCGATGCCCGGCATGCAAATATCGAGAATCACCGCGTCGGGCGGGTCGCGCTCGATCAGGTCGAGGGCGGCCTGACCATGCCGCGCGGTGACGACATCGTGGCCGTGCACGGAAAGGAGTTTTTCGAACGCCGCCAGCACGTTCGCTTCGTCATCGACCACCAAGACCTTGCTCACCGTACTGCCTCGTTTGCAATTGGAAGCCAAACCGCGAAGCACGCGCCGGTGGGCGTCGATTGTTCCAGCGTCAAGCGGCCGTTGTGCAGCACCATGATATTGGCGGCAATGCACAGACCCAAGCCGGTGCCGTGCTCTTTGGTCGTGAAAAACGGCTCGAAGATGCGCTCGGCGATCTCCGAGGAAACGCCCGGTCCCGAGTCGCACACCCGCACGACGACCATCGGCTGGCCGGCCTTGTCGGTTTCTCGTGCCGTCGAGACCGTCAGTTCGCCGCCGGGCGCAGTAACCTCCAGGGCATTATCGAGCAGATTGATCAAGACCTGCTTGAGTTGATCGGGATCGGCCATCGCGGCGGGCAGTTGTGGCGCGTCGTCACGCCGCAGATGAACCTGCTGCTCGTCGATGCGATGCCCGATCAATTGCAACGTCATGTCGATCAGCTCCGGCACGTCGCAGGGCCGCGGCTGCGGCTCGGCGGGGCGCGAGAAATCGAGAAAGTTGCGAACCACGTTTTCGAGCCGCGCGATTTCGGCGCTCACCACGTCAAACGCCTGATCGACGTCGCCGCGCGCCGGCACGGCGCTGCGAATCCAAAACAGCCACATCTTCAGCGAAGTAAGCGGATTGCGGATTTCGTGGGCCACGCTGGCGGCCAGCTTGCCGACCGTCGCCAGCTTCTCGGCGTGTACCAGCCGAGTGCGGCTGTCGCGCAGCGTCGTGCGCGCGTCGGCCACGTCCGACATCAACAGCCGCAAATAGGCGCCCACCGCCCGTAGCTCGTCGTCGTGAATGCGGGCTGGACTGCCGTCGTCGTGCGCAAAGCTTTCGGCCTCGGCCACCATTCGCCGCAGTGGCCGCAACACGCCGTGTACAAACTGCCAAAACAGCGCCGTGCCCAGGGCCAAGGTCAACGCCGCGCAGCCGGCCACAATCCAAGTGTCGCGGCGAATGCGGCTGCTGGCCCGCGCGTTGGCCTGCTCGACCGACTCCATGTTGGCCGTGATAAAATCTCTGCACAGCCGCGAAGCTTCGTCGTGCAGACGGCTGACGTCGGTAAGCAATGTTTGCCGGGCAAGATCGACCTGCCCTTCGTCAAACATGCGAATCACGTCGCGGCGCTTGGCATCGTGCTGATCGTAGACTCGTTCGAGCTTCCGCAAGATGTCGCGTTCGCGGTCGGTGTGGGCGATGGTCCGGGCCTGGGCGAGCCAGGTTTTGAAGGCGGCCTTGCGGGCCTCCAACTCGTCGAGCCAAGCCCGCTTGCCCGGTTCCAGAATGTACGACGACACCCAGCCCTGTTGTCCCAGCAGCGCCGCTTCCAGTTCGCCGGCCACGCGCATGCCGGGCAAGTTTTCCTGGGCGGTGCCTTGCAAGAGATTGCCGATCTTCCAAGCCGTGAGCAGCGAGGCGCCGCTGCTCAGCAGCGCCAGCGCCAGCACGCCGACGATCGAAACGAAGATTCGGGTAGAGAGTTTCCTGGGCATTGAACTTGATTCTACCAAGCATCAGGGGGCCCGCGAGAACTGCTAGTCCGGCCCTCCCGCGCGGCTCTGCCCCAGCCACCTCGGATTCGCTTCCGGCGATCAGGGCGCGCAGGATAATAAAACACCATCTTCGTCGATATCAACCGACTCGGGCGCGTCGGCCGTCGGGCGGGTGCGCACCTCGTTGAGCCAGGGCGGATCGGCCACCAATCCCCGATCGTGAAAGTGCGCGTAACAAAGCAGCGTCGCGTACTGTTTCAATCCCTGCAAATCGCTAGCCTCCAGCGGCAAGATCTGCAGGCCGCTGTCTTCGAAATCGCACAGCGCGGCTGCGTGCATCTCCAGCATCCCGCTCGGCGATTGGCCGGTGGCGAAAACTAAATGAACATGGTCGAATTGCGGCACCCCCGCGGACGAATAGCGCGAAGATTCGATCAAGACTCCGTTTTCAGCGATGCTGTCCATACAAAAAGAATGACGCTTCGGCGACCGGGGACTGTCATATAACTCTGCGAGAATCGGCAGCGAGCGATGCAGGAAACAGCGCGAATGGGATTTCTCCAGCCACTTGTCGGCGAAAAAGTCGCCGATCCAAACAAAGCCGCACTGCTCGAATTCGGGGGTGAGTTCCTCAAAGTAATGTCGTGCTCGTCGCGGTAGCTCATCGACCGAGATGGGCGAGTAGACGGCGTCTCGATAGCGGTGTTTGCGTTGGATAAAGATCAACAGCAAAGCAACGCCGGCCACCACGGCGAGCAAAAACGGAACCCGGAAATAAAGTCCTACGGCGAGCGCAATGAGCAACTTGAACCAATTCACGACCTGGTTCGGCGCCACTTTGGAAAACAACCATCGGCACAGCTTTTTAATCGCCATCGGAATCTCGTGACACAAGGGACGGGTTGAAGCGCATTGCCATACGGCTGCACAACTTTAGCTTATTCTTGGCAATGATTGCGGCGCCGCTAAGCACGCAGTACAATGCGCGGGCGGGGCGAAACTGCTGACTCAAAGAGGGCCGGCGCCATGCGGAACGCTCTTCTTGTGATGCCTTTCCCAGATCGTCCCGTGTCCATCAAGCTGTTCGTGGACGATCTGACTGGCCGTGCGCGATTAGCGATCGCCGCCGAATGTCGCCATTCGCTCCGCGAAAGTGGCGCTACATTAGCGGGGCGAAAGGGGACAGTCCGGTATTA
>JAICLL010000075.1 GCA_025927475.1 Pirellulales bacterium | reverse complement strand
GGCGAAAGTCGCGTTCGGGTCCTGTACACAGTTGAAATCCCCAGTTCGTCGATCAGCGGCTCGAAGCGCCAGAGGGATGATGCGCGCGTTCGCCACGATCGGCCCGCAAGAAGAATGGCCCGGCTGGCAGCTTTCCTGAATCCGGGCAGCCGGACGAACGCAGAAATGACAGAAAAATGGCTGACAGAAAAATGTGAAGCATCGGATCGGCGCTTGCCGGTAGTCGCCGCCCGCCGCATTTTTCTGTCAGCAATTTTTCTGTCATTCGATCGGCCTGCGCGCAGCCGATCACCCGCCCCAGTTGGCGAAAGTTCGCGTGCGGATCCTGTACGCGGCTCAATCGCCCCTTGGTCGATCATCGGCTCGAAGTGCCAGAGGATGAATGCCTTGGTTTTCTGGCTGGAGGCGGCGTCCGGATTATCGCGATACGCTCGCCACGGCTGCTGCGCACCCCTAAAATGAGGGGCTGGCGATCAAGGACCGGAATACGTCCATTGCGAACGGGGAGCACGCGACATGGGCAGCGCATTGAATCCATATCAAGCCTGGCTCGACATCCCTCCGGCGGAGCAGCCGCCCGACTATTACCGGCTGCTTGGCGTCCGCCGGTTCGAGGCCGATGCGCAGGTCATCGCGCGCGCCGCCGAGGGGCGCATCGCGCATGTCCGCGAAAAAGCCGCCAATTCCAACCAGCAAATTGCCGATTGGCTGATCGCTCAAATCGCCGCCGCGCGCACTTGCCTGACCGTGCCCGGATCGAAAGCGGCCTACGATCAGGCGTTGTCGGCGCGGGAAACCGGGGCGATCGCGAAGCACGAAAAACCCCGGCCGGCGCCCACGGTCGCGAGTCCAACGGGCGATGCGAACACCGCCGCGGCAGGGGTATCGATCTGGAGGTGGCAGCTCATGCTACTAGCTGGGGCGGCGGCTGCCGTCGTCGTGATCGGAATGGCGTTGCAGACTTATTCCGCCGGGCATGGTAAGCAGCAGGGCCGCAATTCTGCCGCCGGCGCGGCTTCGCGCGCCACGGAGACCGACCGGAGCCAAGCGGCGACGCCGAGACCAAGGCCGGCCGGGTCCGACACGGATGAAGAGCGCGCCAAGATCGCGTCGGCCCACCCAAAACCAGAGCCTTTGCGCGCAAGGAAGATGGACGCCGTCGAGGCGACTGCGCCGGACGATGCGGCCCCCGGCGATGCGGCGCCGGCCGGCACGGCGACTTCGGCGGCTGGGCAACCGGAGCCGGGTGCCCCGGACACCGCCGGAAAAATCGTTTCCAATTCCGAAACCGCCGAGGCCGCGCCGCCGACATCGCCCACGCCCGAACAGCCGACAGGGGTTCCGCCTGAAGCAACGCCGCCATCATCTGCTGATGCAAATGTGTCCACGAGCAAAGCGCCCGCGGCTCCGCCATGGCTGCGTACAAATGAACGTGGTGAGCCCTGCGAGGTGACGCTCGCGGATGGCACGGAGCTGAAGCTCGATACCTACGGAGATTCGTATCAGGGTTATCAGGCGCAAGAGCCTGTTGACGGCGTTAAGAAATCGGAGGTGGTTGTTGATTATCAACGCGACGGGCCTGGGAGCGGCATCGGTGCCTATTTCCTGCAACTCGACGTGGAAAGTCGTAAAATGTACTGGATTGAGAGCGGGGGCGGCGGCTTAAGCCGCATTCGCAGCGCCGACATCAACGGACGGTCGCCGCGCATTGTGCTTAACCTTCCACAACAGGGCGCACAAGCACTCGCGATCGATCCCAATCGCGGGAAGCTCTACTGGGCGAACCATGCGGCCGGAGAACACCCGGCGTTTGGAGCGCCACCCGATGCGGCGCGAGCCGTGTGGCAGGCGGGCTTAGATGGGTCGAATCCGCATCCGCTGTTTAGCGGATTGACGGAGCCTGGCGCGGTTGCGGTCGAGGCGCAAACTGGCAGGGTGTTCTATTTTACTGGACGACGTCTGATCCGCGGAGAGATGGACGGAAGCAATGAAGCCCCGGTCATTGAGTCACTAGACGGTCCGTACCGCGGTGTCACGTTGCTTTATAAAGGGTTCAGCGCTGCGATCGATCCGACAAACGCCAAAATCTATTGGTGCGCGAATCAAGATTACGTTGCTCGCGCCAATCTTGACGGTAACGGATTCGAGGTGGTCTGGCGCGGGCTCGGCCACATCCTGGGCGTCGCGATTGATCCCACGAGCGAGAAGCTGTATTTGGCTGCGGGGCCAAGAATGGGCGTTTGGAGGGCGAATACTGACGGCTCGCAGCCGCAGATGGTCGCAGCGGGACTGGAGCAGTCTTCTTCCATCGGCATTGATTCGGAGCATGGCTACGTTTACTGGACTGACCACAAATCGGTCGGGTCAGATATATACGCGCTGATCCGGCGTTTGAGGCTGCCTCCGCCACCAACTGCGGCGACGATGCCTGCTCCGCCCCTCATCGACTCGATCGAGCCGCGGCGGCAGCGCGCCGGGGCCAAGATTGCGATTCGCGGCGACCATTTCGCAGGCGTCGATCACGTTCGGATCATCTTCGACGACGGGCAGCATTCGGAGGCTGAATTCAAAGTCACCAATGACCAAGAACTTGCGATTGTACTTCCCAAGCGCCGCGAGGGCGTAAGGCGCGCCGCGATTGTGGTCGAAGGGCCTGGCGGAGTAACGGTCACGCTACCCCGCGGCCTAGCGGTAATTAAGCCGGACGATCGCAGGATCACGTTGTTCGACCGATTTCAGAAGGAAGCGTTTTGTTTCATAGTCTCGGCCGAACAGGGGTTCCATCGAGTCGAGCATTCGCTCGTATTTGTGCCGACAAACGCAGATGCAACGGCCGGCGGTCGCGGGAATACCATACTGTTTGTCAAGAACGGTGCCACAGGTGCCGCAGCCGATGCTATAGGCATCGTAATCTATCATGAGCCCTTCGCGCGAATTTTGCATCGCGCCTCAGGAGCAGGCCAGTGCCGGTACATCCCCGTCCCGGCCATACGGCCTAGCTTTGTCGAATCGCTACTTCAATACCTGGAGTAAAAACAGCCGCATGAACTGAGCACAGGTGTGCCGCCCAAACAGATTTATTCGTTCGTCGGCAACCATGTCCCAATCGTGAGCAGACGGCGGCGTCGATAAAGCGCCGGAACCGTTTGCAGACTGCCGCCAATCGCGCGCCTTGCGTCCAAAAGGTAACGGCGAGCCCGACGGATTCAGCCTTCCCGCGTCGAAATCGCCGCCGCCAGCGATTATGTGGTTGCCCGGTGGGCGGGCCCGCGTGGCTACCGCCTAGCGCATCACGCAGTACCTGACGCGCTTTTATGGCATTTCACGCGCGGCCTTAAGGATGGCACTGCGGATGCGTGCCGACATGTGGAAATTATGGCGCTCCAGCTCGTCCAGCAGAGGACCGACGGCGGAGATCAGCGAGCGCTGCTTGGCATCGACCAGCAAACCCAAAGTCCCCGTCAGGGCGATTCCAAGCTGCCGCGCGACGCGGCGCGCATCTCGGTCATCGAGGACCGCAACGCTGTTGGCGGTCTCCAGAGCCAGCCACAGAACATCTTGCTCTCCAGCGCCAAGCGAAGTTGAACGAGGCAAGGCGGGTCTGCCGCGTGGAGATCGCATCGTCGCCCAGCTCAGCGCAGCGGGGTCGGGAACGTCCGCCCCAAGTGCCCGGCCCGCGGCCAACTCCGCACAAACTGCACCGGGCACACAGACCGGGGAAGCAAGCGCCGGCAAAATGCGCAACAAGCCCAGTTGGTGTAACGACTGCATCGCCGACGTATCACAAATCAGTTCCGGCAAGCCGCGTCTCCCGCTCGAACTCTTCCTCGGTCATGTCGAACACGGCAGCGCCGTAGTCGCCCAGCCGCTGGAGAAAAACGGGCTTCGGAATGCCCGCGAATTCCGCGGCCGCCCCCGTCGATAGCCGTCCCATCTCGTACAGCTTGACCGCCGCCAGCATCCGCACTTCATCGGCTGCTTGTTCCGGCGGCACGTTCAGCGCCGCCAGGCGCGCGTCGGGAACGCTGACGATCAACTCACCCATGAGAAACTCCGTTGAACAATGACATTTGACCAGTAGCATGTGAGCAATGACGCTCGCCGCAACTCTCGTGAACCAGTCGATGAGCCTGGCTACCACGGTGATCGTCATACGTTCTTATTGTACACGATCTTGGACCGCGAGGCCGAGGCCGCCGCCAAGAGAGTTTTTGTCTTGGTGATGCGTCAATCGCTTGTGATGGGGTAGAATAACCTGCCGGCGAGCGCGGCCTATGCTCCGCGGCGGCACTGCGAGGAAGCCACAGGAGTGAATGCCACGATGAGGGGAACCAACCGCCCGTGCAGTGTATCGCTCTGCATGATCGTCCGAAACGAGGAGGCCTCTTTGGCCGCCTGTCTGGCTTCGGCCGTCGATCTGGTCGATGAAGTGGTGGTCGTCGACACCGGCTCGGCCGATCGCACCCAGGAGATTGCCCGCGGGCATGGGGCCAAAGTATATGACTATGCCTGGCGCGATGACTTTGCCGCGGCACGCAATGAGAGCCTTCGCCATGCAGGGGGCGACTGGATCTTTTGGCTGGATGGCGACGAGTGGCTCGATGACGAGAACCGAGCGAAGTTGCAATCGTTGTTCGCTGGTCTCGGGCCGCAGATGATGGCCTATAGCATGTGCCAGCTCTGCTTGCGGCCTGCGTCGCTGCCGGGAGCCGCCGCGGGCTTCGATCAGCGGGTGGAACAGGTCCGCCTGTTCCCCAACCACCCCGAGGTGCGGTGGAGCTATCGCGTCTTCGAGCAAATCTTCCCGGCGGTGCAGCGGCAAGGCGGTCATGTACACAAGGCCGACGTGGTCATTCACCACAGCGGCTATCAGGACGCCGGCCAACATCTTCGCAAGATCGAGCGCAACCTTCGTCTGGCCGAGTTGGATTTGCGCGATCATCCCGACGACGCGTATGTTCCCTACACACTGGGCGTCTTTCACCAGATGCTGGGCCAGCACGCGGAATCGGTGCCCCGTCTTCGCGCTGCCCGAGAGCGCCTGGCGCCGCAAGCCTCCTACGGCGCCAAGTTGCACGCCTTGTTGGTTCAGGCGCACCAGCGCCTGGCGCAGGTGGAGGCCGCGTGGGAAGTCAATCTGGCCGGGCGGCGTCTTTATCCCGAGGACGACGAATTGCGTTTCCAAGAGGCGGAACTCCGCGAGCAGATAGGCGACCTGGCAGGGGCCGAAGCCGCGTGGCGGGACCTCGAAGCGCGTTTGGCCGCGACGCCCGCTTGGGAAGGTGAACGCCGGCACATGCTCGACATGGCGCGACAGAATCTCGCCAACCTCCAGCAGCAACAGGGCCGATCCGCCGGCGCTCCGCAGAGCAGCTTCGACGAAGCCCGCCGCGAGCACCAGGCCGGCAACAGCGAAAAAGCCGTGTCGCTTTACCGGCAGTATTTACTGGCCGAGCCGAACCATGCGCAGGCTTGGTATCTGCTGGGCGCGGCGCTTACCCAGTTGGGGCGGCTCGATGAAGCGCGCAGCAGCTTGCTGCAGGCCACGAGCATCGACCCGCGGCATGCCGAGGCCCGCAATCATCTGGGCCTGATCCTCGCGCAGCAGGGCTCGCTCGACGAGGCGATCGCCAGCTTCCGCCGGGCTTTGGAAATGAAGCCCGACAACAGTGAGATACTCAACAATCTCGGGCTGGCCCTGCTGCAGCAAGGCCAGGCGAACGACGCCATCGCCGCCTTCCGGCGAGCTTTGGAGCTGCGGCCCGACAACGTTAAGGCTCGGCACAACCTGGACCGCGCGCTGGGCGAGGCCCCGAATACGGGATAGAGCCTATCCGAGAACCGGCATTGTGGTGTAGCCATCTCACGTGCCGGCGACCCGCGAAGTGACGCCGCCTCACCACGATCCCGTCGCGCCGCCGCCGCCGGAAGTGCCATCACCGAACGAACCGCCAGAGAAGCCGCCGGCGCCGGCCGGCGCCGCCGACCCTTCCGAGCGATGCGCGATCGAGCGAAACATCGAGAGGACGACCGAAAAGAAAACTCCCCAAGCGAACAGCGCGCCTGCAAGGTATTGCCACCATGGTCCCGGCGGTTCGGGCAGCGCCAGGCCGCGCGCCATCTTGTCGAGCGCCTCGACGCCCGCGGTAATTCCGCCGCTCAAGTCGCCGCGGCCGAAGCGGGGAACGATTTGCTCGTCCATGATTTGCCGCGCCAATCCGTCTTGCTCGTGTTTCCAGCCGGCTCCAAGCTCGATGCGGGCCTGGCGGTCGTCGCGCGAAACCAACAACAAGATGCCCGTGTTCCAAGGCTGGCCTTCGAGCTGCGCGTGCCCGATGCCCCATTGATCGAACAGCCGCTCGGCGAAGGTCTCGATGCTCACGCCGGTCTCGCCGTAGGCAGCCAACGATTCGACGGTGACCACGATGATCGGCGTGGCCTTATCGTTGAGCAACCTGGTGGCTATCTGGCGGATGTGGCGCCGATCCGGCGGAGCAATCAGGTCGGCCCGATCGACAATAAAGTCGCGCTGGCCGGGGCGTTCTAAGCGAATGCCACCCTTGCCGCCGGCGGCAGTGGTCGCGGAGCTTTGCGCGGGAACTTGCCCCGGCTGGGAGGACGCCTGATCCGCGGCCGCGGCGGAGTTGACGGCGATGGCGCCTGCGAGCACCATCACGGCGCGGAACATCGCCACAGATCGGTACCGATCAAACGCAGCGAACCGTGTCATGTCGCGATCCGATGGGTCGGTGTGAACGCGCCGCTTGGCCACCGCACAAGTCTAGCATCGAATCTGTTGCGACGGGCGAGCCTTTCGGAGGGCGAGGGTGCCCGTGCTTACCTTTTTTTCACAAACCCTTGCTCCGCCAGCCAGAATTCGCAGTCGCGCGCCCAGGGGTGCAGCTTAGCAGCGTCATAGTCTTTCATGCCCAGGCCGATGCCGTGCCGGCCTTTCTCTTTCAGGTGCAAATCGAAGGGCACGTGGGCCTGCCGCAGTGCCTCGGCGAGGACCAGCGCGTTTTCGACTTTCACGGCCTCGTCGGCCACGGTTTGCCAGACGAAGCAGGGCGGTGTGTCGCGGGTCACATTCAGCGCAGGCGAATAGGCGCGAATCTGTTCGGGCGACGGGTTCTGGCCCAGAAACTGCTCGTGGCGCTGCGGCTTGTCGTTGCGATCGAACAAGATGAAGGCGTAGCAGAGCACGCACAGATCGGGCCGTGAGCTTTGGCGCTCGATGGGATCGGCGGCGTCGGCCTTCCCCTCGTCAAACTTTGTGCAAAGCGTGGCGGAGAGATGCCCGCCCGCCGAGGAACCCATGATGCCGATCCGCTTGTCGTCGAGCTTCCATTGGGCGGCGTTGGCGCGCACGGTGCGGACGGCGCGGGCGGCGTCTTGCAGGCTATCGGTGACATGATAGCCATGCGGCAACAAGCGGTATCGCAGCACGAAGGCCGCCACGCCCAAGTCGTTCAGCCAGCGAGCATAGGTTTCGCCTTCGTGCGGCGCCAGCACATGGTAGCCTCCGCCGGGGCAGACGATCATCGCCGCGCCGGTGGCCTTCTCAGGTGCGGGCCAATACGGCGTGAGCAGCGGCACGTCTTGGGGTTCGCTGCCACGGGCGCCCGGCGCGCCCGCGGGCCAAAGCGTGACCGGCCCGGGCCGATCCTGGTCGGCGGTGGCCACGCGGCAGAGAAGCAGAAGAGCGGCGACGAATAGACAGCGATGGAATTGCATAGTTGCGGCATCTCGTTCGGCAGGGAAAGGGGCGGACGTTGCTAACTGAGGATAAACACCGCCACGGCAGAAGCAAGTAGGCGCGGTGGTCCAACATCTTATTCACGCGGCATAAAGTCTGCACATGCCAGCACCAGCAGTGAATCTGCAAACTGGGGTCAAATCGGTCCTACAAAGGAGATCAGGATCATGGCGAAGAAAGGTGCGCGGCGATTTTCCAGTTCAGGCGACGAACCGCGAATCGTGGGCGGTTCAGAGGCCGGCAGAATGCGCGAAATCTCACGGGGCATCTCAAAAGAGACGGGGCAGGGTCGCGTGAACGATCGTGAATTGGTGCGGATGGCCATTGGCAATCATCCTCGGGCGTCGGCGGCCACCATCGTGAAAACGCTCCAGAAAGAAGGAGTCACGGTATCTCGCGCTTTAGTCGAACACGTCTGCGAGCAGATGCGGGGTGGCGGTCGGGCAACCGGCTTGCAGGGCGGCGGCCGGCCAAAGCTCGACCGAGGCAAAAAAGCCCCGACCACCGGCCGGAAGCGCACTCGCGCGGACGGCCTGACGTAGATGCGGCCAAGCGCGGTTCATCATTCCGGCGTAGCTCAATCAGCCCAGCCCCGCGGTCGCTATCAGATATTTGACCGTAACGAATGTCAGTATTATGCTGAGTGGGTTCACCGCCGTTTTGGTGCGCTGTTTGGGGCGTGTTGTTCGACTGGATTTCGCAATTGATGGCCAATTCTGTCAGGCAACGAACTTCGTTGGCGGCGCCACAGGTCTGCGCCGTTGGCTCATTCCTTGCACTGCCGCTGATGGCAATTCTGGTGGTCATTAGCGCGCCGGGTTTGGCAACAGCCAGTTGCGGCGACTATGTCATGCTGGGCGCTTCGCACAACCAGCCTCACCAAGACGTCCATCATCACCAAGACGGCGCGGCGCCGCCAGGGCAGGAATCTACCTCACCGGCCCGACCTGGCTGTCACGGGCCACATTGTCAGCAGCGAACGCCATTGCCCTCGGCGCCCGAGCGCGGAGCCTCGGAGGGCACGGCACCTCAATGGGCCGATTGGCGGTCGATGGCGTACTTACCCCCGCTGGATGGCCGGGGCTTGCTCATCGATCAGGCGGGGCGTTTGCCCGAGGTTTATTCTTCGCCTCTCTGGCGACCACCGACGCAGATTGCGGCTGCGTAATCCTGCGTGGCGCCGGTTTTGACCATCGAAATCGGCATGTGGATCAGCCGCCCCGGGCTGATTCCCGATGCTGGCTTCATCGGCGAAGCACAGCCGAGACGGCTGTGCCGCAGGGCGCTTTGCAACTTGCCCGTGCTTCATCCCTTCCTCGGAGATCGCCATGACCGCTTTTCATTTAGTGCATTCTTCAGCGTTGCGCCTCCCTGCCACGGCCCGGCGGCGCGGTTTCACGTTGGTCGAGCTGCTTGTCGTCATCAGCATCATTGGCATGCTGCTTGCCATGTTGCTGCCCGCTGTGCAGCAGTCGCGCGAATCGGGCCGCCGCAACACCTGCCATCATCAACTGCATAACCTCGGCCTCGCCTTGCACGGATACGCCAGTTCATCGCGTCGGTTGCCGGGCTGGCGCGACCCGCTCACCCTGTCGGCCGAGCCGATAATGGGCGGCATGGCCGTTGGCCAATATCCCGTGAGCTGGATGGTGCCGCTGCTTCCCTTTCTCGAACGAGCAGACCTGTACGAGCATTGGCGCAACGGCGATTTTCTGACGTCCGGCCCCGCGGGCATGATGCCTAATCCAACCATCGACCCCGTGCGGCAAGGCTTTTTGCGGCTGTTGGTCTGTCCCAGCAACCCACCGGCCCAGAGCTATCCACCGCCGTGTTCGTATGTGGTGAACGCCGGGCAGCCCGACGGTCAAGCCATGTACGGCGCCAGCGGCATGCCCTCGTTTCCCGCCGATTGGCAATCCAACGGAGTGTTCTTCAACCACTTTGAAGACTCGATGCAGACGATGATGGCCAATGTGCCGATGGCGGCCAACTGCAACATGGGACCTCAGGTGCCATCGTCGCTCGACTATCTGGGCGTTCACGACGGCCTATCGATGACCTTTATGGTGAGCGAGAACCTCGACGCGGGCAGCTACGCCGATCCGATGGCGGAGGGCCTGCCCGACGCGAGCATGAACGGCGGCATGAGCATGGGCGGCATGGACTTGCCCTATGCGGTGCTCGAAGCCAGCCAGGCATTCGTGTGGTGGGGAGATATCGATTCCGTCGGCAATGCGACCCCGCCGTACGGCGCCGTTGCCTACGGGCGAATCAACGCGCCGGCCGATGCGAGCGGCAACGCGTATCCTTATGCTAACGCGCGCCCCTCGAGCCGCCATCCCGGTGGCGTGAATATGCTGTTGTGCGACGGGCACGCCCGGTTCGTTTCGCAAGCGATCGACTATCGCGTGTATTGCCTGTTGATGAGCAGTTGGGGCAGGCAGGTGCTGCCGCCTGGCGCAACCTCGCCACCGAATACGCCCGTGTGGAACTATCTGCGCCAGGCGGTGCCGTCTGACGGAGACGTGCCATAATTCCTACAAGCCGTGGTACCGGTAAACGATCGGGCCGGATCGCCCGCCCGATGTTCTTTTCCCTGATTTCCTCCTGTGCTACGCTTGGAAGCATGATGGGAAACGTCAGGGGCCGCTCGGAGTCCCCTCGAAGAATTGCGATTGGCGGCGTCGGCCTGTGGTTGGTCTGCGCGTGCGCGATGGTCCGGGCGGACGAAACCATCGCCAGCCAGCATCAGGCGTTGGTTCAACAGAACGCCCAGGCTCTGGAGGCGCTGGCCCAGTGGTGCGAGGGCAATGGGCTGGACGAGCAGGCGCGCGCGACGCGCAATTGGATTGTGCCTCAGGCGCCACTGACCCTGGTCGTGGCTTTGCCGCCTGTCTCTGGCGAGGCGGAAGCGGCGGCGCCCGACGATGAACCGGCCCCGGTTCGCCAGTGGCGGCAACAGTTCGAGAATCTTCGGCAGACGCAGGCCGAGCATTTGTTCGAACTGGCTTTGCTCGCCGCGGAGCAACGCGAGTTTACACTGGCCTATCAGTTGGTCCACGAGACGCTGCGCGAAAACCCCGCCCACGAGCGAGCGAGGCTGTTGCTGGGGTACAAGCAGCACGACGGGCGTTGGCTCACACCCTATGAGGTGACCAAGGCTCAATCGCAGCAGGTTTGGCATCCACGTTTCGGCTGGCTGCCGGAAAGCCAGGTCGCACGCTATGAATCGGGCGAGCGACGTTATCGCGGGCGATGGGTGGCAGCCGCCGACGAGACGGCCGCGCGGGCCAATCTGGAGCGCGGCTGGGAAGTGGTCACCGAGCACTACCAGATACGCACGAATCATAGCTTGGAAGCCGGCGTGCGGCTGGCCAAGCGGCTCGAGCGGTTTTACGGCGCCTGGCGGCAGGTGTTTGCCCGGTTCGTGCTCAACGACGAGCAATGGGACCGCCTCTTTCGCGAGGGCGTGCCCACGGGATCGGTCAAGCGGCATCAGATCGTCTTGTTCCGCAACCGCGGCGAGTTCATTCAAGCGCTGGAGCGCGAGCAGCCGAGCATTCGCATCAGCACCGGCTATTACTCGCCCAAGTCGCGCAAGGCATTCTATTTCGTCGGCTCGGAAGAGGACGACAGCACGCTCTATCATGAGGCGACGCACCAGTTATTCGCCGAGATCCATGCCACGTCGCGCGATGCCGGCCGCGACACCAACTTCTGGATTGTCGAGGGGGTCGCCTGCTGGATCGAGTCGTTTCGGCCCCAGGGCGGGTTGGGGCTGATCGGCGGCGTCGCTGCGACGCGGCTGCGCAATGCGCGCACGCGGTTGACGCGAGATCACTTCTATTTGCCGCTGGGCCAGTTGGCCGCGATGAGCGTGGTCAATGTTCAACAAAACCCTCAGATATCGATGATCTATAGCGAGTCGGCCGGAATCACCTATTTTTTGATGTTCGCCGACGAAGGACGATACCGCGAGCCGTTGGTTGACTTTCTGAACACGGTCTACGCCAAACGCGATAAGTCGACCACATTGGCGGAACTCACCGGCGTCGAGTTTCACGAGCTCGATCGCCGGTATCGCGAGTTCATTGAAGACCTGCCCGATCCAGAGCCAACCGAGACCGCCCCATGACCGCTCGCACCTGGAAATTGGCCGAAACGAATTACGGCCACACCAAGGATGCCCGCTTTGAGGTGGCGGTGCTGCCCCTGGGCGCCACTGAACCGCACAACCTGCATCTGCCCTATGGCACCGACAGCTATGAAGCCGATTTCGTCGGCGATGCCATCTGCCAGGCGGCCCACGACCGCGGCGCACGGGTGGTGCTGTTGCCCACCCTTCCCTACGGCACCGAAACCAATCAAATGGCCTTTCCGCTGGCGATGAACGTCAACCCGTCGACGCTGGCCGCGGTGGTCACCGATCTGGTCGAGTCGCTGGTGCGGCACGGCATTCACAAAATCGTGCTGCTCAACGGGCACGGTGGCAACGAACTGAAGCCGGTGCTGCGCGAACTGTATGGCAAGACGCCGGCGCATCTGTTCTTGTGCAACTGGTATCGCGTGCTGGCCGACGTCGAGCGGGAGATTTTTGACGACCCCGGCGACCACGGCGGCGAGATGGAAACGTCCATGATTCTGGCGTGCCAGCCCGAGTTGGTGGCCCGCCGCGCCGATGGCAGCCTGGTTGCCGACGAGGGCGCGTTGGCCGCCTCGCGGTTCGAGGCGGTCAATCGCGGCTGGGTGAACATTACCCGCCCCTGGCACTTGCTGACGACCAACAGCGGGGCGGGCAACCCTCACCCCGGCTCCGCCGAAAAAGGTCGCAAAATGGTCGCCCTGCTGGTCGAGCGGTTGGCGGCGTTTTTGGTCGAGCTATCGAACGCCCCGCTCGACGAACGCTTTCCGTATTAGAATCGCCCCCACTCGATCTTAAGTCTGGCCTATCTTAAGTCCGGCTCAGCGAATACTTCGCGCATCAAGCTGTCGTTGCCGGCCGAGGGATCGTTGGGCTGTTGTCGGACCGTCCAGGCTCGTCCCGCCGCGGCAGCGGCGCCCAGCACCACAATCGCCAGGCAGGCGGCGACGCCCCACAGGACTTTGCGGCGCCGGCCGACATCGCGTTGTTTGGCGCGGAAATCGAGCAAGCGGCCGATCACGCGGTCGTCGAGCACCCAGTCGGGCTCGGAGGCCGGGGCAGATGGCGCAAGCTGCTGCCGCGGGTTGAACGACGGGCTAGGAGTTCGCTCGGGGGTTGCCGGAGCGGCAGGTTCGGGCAGTGACAGCTCCTCAAGCTCCGCGTTGCTCGCTGCCGCGGCTGCCAGTTCGAGGCGCGCCTCGGCAAGCTCTGCTTCGAGTTGAACCCGTGCCTTTTGAGCACCGGCCAGCTCCGCCTGATTTTCGGCCAATGCTTGCCGGGCCACATCTCGAGCCTCGGTGGCCGCTGTCAATTCTCGCTCGTGCGATGTCTGAATCGCGGCCAGCCGCTCGTCGGCCTCTGCTTGCAGCGCGGCGATTCGCTCCTGGGCGGCGGTTGCGAGCCGGACGTGCCCGTCCACGCTGGCAACAAGTTCCCGCTGGGTTGCCATGAGTTCTTCCTGCGCGCGACCAAGCTTTTCGCCGGCTTCGGCGAGTGCCCGCTCGCGCTCCGTGACGGCAGTCTCAGCGAGATCGCGCGCAGCAACGGCGCTGGTCAGCTCCTGCGCCAACGATTCGCGCAAGGCGGCAAGGCGATCGTCTCCAGAACGCTGCGATTCGGCCTGATTCTCTTGGAGCACCGAGAGTTGTTGTTTCGCCTCCGCTAATTCGTCCTGAACGCGGCGGCGATTCTCTTCCGATTCGGCGAGTGCCCGCTCGCGTTCCGTGACGGCGGTTTCAGCGAGATCGCGCGCGGCAACGGCGCTGGCCAACTCCTGCGCGAGCGATTCTCGCAACGCGGTAAGGCGTTCATCTGTGGAAAGCTGCCATTCGGCCTGATTGTCTTGCAGCGCCGCGAGTTGCTGTTTTGCTTCCGCCAACTCACGCTCGTGCTGGGCAGCCCGTTGCTCGGCGGCCTCGCGCGCCGCGGTGAGCGAGGCAATCTGTTCACCGAGCGTCGCTCGCAATTCGGCGACCCTTTGCTCATCCGTCGCCCGCTCGCTGGCGCTTGGCTCGTGATCGGTCGAGCCGAGAAAACGACAACGCACATCGCCCACCGCAAGGCGCTGCGAGACGGCCAGCGACCCGACCTTCAGCGGTTCGCCGTCTCGCCGGATGCCATTGGCACTGAGCAGATCGACAATCCACAACGACCGGCCGTCCCAAAAGATCGCCGCGTGCGTTCGCGAGATCGTCGGATGATGAATGCACAGGGTGCTGGGCGCCTGGCGGCCCACGATGGTGAGTCGCCGCCGCAAACTCGTTTCAAAAGCGTGCCGTTTGTCGCCGGTCAAGCGCAGCCGTAGGCGCGGCGTTGAACCGCCGACGCTATCTTTTGCCCGAGGATCGTGATCGAGCTTTCGCGGCGGCGGGCCGTCGTCGTCAAAACCGGCCTTGATCCGGTAATTGCCGATCTCGATGCGCAGCTTCGGCGTCAACCAGCCGGTGGGCGCCTGGTTGCCCAGTCCCAAACAATAAATGCCTTCGTCCGTGGCATGCAAATAGAGATGACACGGCAGGATCTCCGCGCCCGCCAAGACCAATTCGGCGCGCGGGTCGCTGCCCACTCGGGCAAACGGACTGGCGATTCGCACGGTGCGGGGGACGCCCTCGGCGTCTTCCACCGTGACGATCAAGCCACGTTGCGACCAAAGTTGTTCGCTCGTCGAAATGGACACGGCGCCCTCAAGGCAAATGCTGCCTGCCCGTGGTGCCATCATGTCTGTGCCATCATGTCGCGGGCAAGAGCCTCAGTGTAGCCTAGGCGAACCGGAAAGTCAGCCTTTGGCCATCCTCCAGGTCCAATGCCGGTCGCTGGTGGCCGTAACCCGCTGACAGTCGTGGCCCAGTTCGGCCACCAACTGCCTGATTTCGGCCAGAGTCAGGGCGGCTCGCAGCGAGTCGTCAAAAAGCTGCCGCTGGTGGTCGTTCGCTCCCGCCGCATAGATCTCGACCAGCCGATGCACTTCCGCATCGTCGCTCGGCCGGAGCAAGTCGCGGATGAACAGCACGCCGCCCGGCCGCAGCACGCGACAAGCCTCGGCCAGCACGACCCGCGGCTCGGCAATATGGTGTACGATGCTGTTGGAGATAACCATCGGGAAGCCGCCGTCGGCGTAGGGAAGACGCTTGGCATCGACCTGCTCTAAACGAACCCGCGGCGCGAGACCAGCCGCCGCGATGTTCTGCCGGCCGAGTTCGAGCATGCTCGCCGCCAGATCAACCCCGAGCACCCGCCACAATGGCCGCTGCCGCAACAACTCGATGGGAATCTGCGCGGTCCCTGTGCCGAGGTCGAGCAGCTCGTCGGATTCGCCCATTACGAAGCCGGCCGCCGCCGCCTCGGCGAGCAGATCGTCAACAAATTGTCGATTCACCGCGGTGTGGTCCATGCGGTCGTAGTCGCGCGCGTCGTCGGCGCTATCCATGACTTCCGGTTCAAGCACACGCGCCAGCGACATTCGGTTTCCGTTTTCTTGAGGCGGATTCGCGATTTGTATCCATTTGATGGCCTGCCGCAAAAGTTACAACAGAGCCACCGCAGGCGAGCCGTGGGTTCAGAGCTCCGGCGGACACTTGTTTTCAGTTCTTAAACCGCAATGGCATAAGCGGTTATCGGATACAGGTCGATGGCGGCGGTGGCCGCCCTTCGCGCAACGGATGTTCGAGGCATGCCGCTTGCTTTAAGCCGGTTGCTGTGGAAAGTCAAGTCCGCGCCTGTCATAATGGCATATCGACAAAAGCCGCCAACATGGCGGCAGCAGGTTGCGGCAATCAATTCTAAAGACCGGTTGATTAAGGACTTCGGGAGCGAGCTTTCGATTTCGCTGCCGAGGAACCGAACCCACCGGGCATGAGGGCCGTAGCAATGACGAGCCAAACCATCGCCCCGAAACGAACGAGTCTACCGGTGAGCACCACCTGGTCGGACATGACCGACGAGGAATTGCTGTTGGCTTATCGTACCGGCGGCAATCGGCAGGCGTTTGCCGAGTTGGTCCAACGGTACGAGCGAGAGCTGTACAACTACTTGCGGCGCTTTCTCGGCGATGCGGCAATGGCGGAAGACGCGTTCCAAGGAGCTTTCTTGCAAGTCCACTTGCGGTGCGGCCAGTTTGAAGCGGGGCGAAAGGTGCGACCCTGGCTGTATACGATTGCCACGAATCAGGCCATCGACACGCAGCGCCGCAACAAGCGCCACCGCATGGTCAGCCTCGATCGGCGCACGACAGCCGACGACGATGACCTGGGCAGCCTGGTCGATTTGCTCGTCAGCAAAGAAACGGGACCATCAGATCAGTTTGAGGCCGACGAACGGCGGGATTGGGTGCGTCAGGCGCTGACGCGCTTGCCGCCCACGTTGTTGAGCGCGGTCACGTTGATTTATTATCAGGGGCTAAAGTACCGTGAAGCGGCCGAGGTGTTGGAGGTTCCGGTCGGCACGGTCAAAAGCCGGTTGCATACCGCCATTTTGAAGTTGAACGAGGCATGGAAGCACGCCCAACTTTCCGGAGAAAAATAGCCAATGCGAGAGCACTTGCTCGGCTACCTGCTGGGAGCACTTGAGCCGGCGGAGCGGGAATGGATCGATGCCCGGCTGGCGGACGATGCTGGGTTGCGATACGACCTGGCGCGGCTGCGTGAAAAATTGGAGGTGCTCGGCGATGACGACGAGCGGGCCGCCTTCGAACCGCCTGCTGGGCTGGCCGGGCGCACTTGCAACTATGTTGCGGCTCGCGCGGCGGCCACCAGCGGCCGGATTGGGGCGCCGGTGTCCGGCTGGCGCGTGCCAGACCTGCTGGTGGGCGGTGGCATCTTCATCGCCGCCTGCATGCTGCTGTTCCCGGCCATTGCCAACAGCCGCTTTCAGGCCCGCATCGTGGGCTGCCAAGACAATCTACGCTCGATTGGCGTCGCCTTGACCCAGTATGCCGATTACCACGGCGGCTATTTTCCGCTGGTTCCAGAGCGCGGGCCGTTGGCGGCGGCGGGCGTATATGCTCCGGTCTTGTCGCACTCGCGGCTGCTCGACGATCCGGCTGTTTTCGTGTGCCCCGCTTCCCGGCTGGCAGAGGCTCACGATGGTTTTTGCGTCCCCTCGCTCGAAGAGCTGTGGCAAGCCGCGCCCCAACGCCTGGTGGTCGTTCACCGCAAGATGGGGGGCAGCTATGGCTACACCTTCGGCTATCTGCTCGGGGGGCAATATCTCGGACATCGCAACCGCGGCCGTTCGGGTTTTGCCTTGATGGCCGATTCGCCCGATGACCCGACCGGCGGCGCCAGCCAGAATCACGACGCCTGCGGTCAAAACGTGCTGTTCGAAGACGCGCACGTGCAGTTCTTAAAGCGCTCGTGGTTGCCTCAAGGCGACGATCACATCTATGTCAACCGAGTTGGCTGCGTGGGGGCCGGGCTGGGGCCGGACGATTCGGTCATCGGTCGAAGTTCCGCTCGTCCGCTCGTTCTGCCCGGCTGGCCCGCACCTTAAGTTCAAACCGGTCCGGTGGGCCGCGTGGGCGTTTTGAGAAAAACGCAAGCTGTCCAGCTCTCTGCGACGATTGGTTAGGCGTGAAGCGCATATGCCGCCACTTGGTTGGCGGATGAACACCGGAGTCGCAGGCGTTCGCTTCGATCGGTCGCCTGCGTCGTGAGATATCGGCGGCGGTGATTTTCGCGTAACTTGCTTTGGCAGCTACGTTTACGACGTGTCAAGGCCGGGTGGCGCCAACAGATGCGGGCCTGCCGGAAAGCGGGGCACAGCGATTGCTCAACTCAAGCCAGATTACGGAGCTGAAGGGGTCGTTCCCGTGCAATGCTTTACCCAGTGTTTTGACCAAACGGTGATCCATGCCGGAACAGGTATCCTGAATAGTCCTCACGCGGTTGGCGGAGGAAGCACGATTACCTATCCCTCGAAGGCCTCGCCGCGAGACCGCCGCCCCGCGGGTAAGAGCAGAGCCATTTCGAAACCGAAAACCGCCGGCGTCCGCCCCCCCGACTCGGTCCAGTCGTTGCGGGTACTGGTGGTGGAAGACAACCCCGACACGGCCGAAAGCTTGGCGCGGCAGTTACATCTCTGGGGCCATCAATGTCAATTATGTAGCCGCGGCGAAGAAGCGCTGGGGGCCTTGCCGCGATACCGTCCGCAGGTGGTGCTCATCGACATTGGCCTGCCCGACATGGATGGCTGGCGTTTAGCCCGCCTTATTCGCCAATCAGGCGACGAGTGTCCGATTTTAATCGCGGTTACGGCCTATGGCGAAGAGGGCGATTTCGCTCGCTCGCAACAAGCGGCCATCAGCTACCACCTGGTGAAGCCGGCCTACCAGCCGCAGTTGCGCCAAATTCTCGGCCGCATCGCGCGCCAGTAGCGGAGCGTGTTACTTCGGGTGCGCTTGCAGATAAAGCCGCTGCAATTGGCGCTGCATCTGATCGGACGGCAAGCTGAGTAAATGCGCTCGCTCGGCGGAACTCACTTCTTGCTCGAAGAACTGCTTCAGCCGCGCATTGTTGATTTCCAGCGACGGCAGTTTGATGTCGCGCCCGCCGGCGGGCGCCAAAAACACTTCGCGCGCCCACGACTGAATCAGCTTTCGTTGAGCGGCATCGTCGCCGGCATCATCCAACTGCCGACGGCCCAGCGGCGAAAGTCGCTCAGTCAGTTCTTGCCGCGCCGCGGCGTTCCACAACGAACGTGGCTTCGGCCGCGGCCTGGCGACCGGCGATTTATCGGCGGTTTGCTTGGAGCGGGCCGCCTGCATCATGGCGCGCAGCAGCTTGCCTAGTTCCTGACGGCGCCGGTTTTCGGGTAAGTTCGCGGTTTGTGCGGCGAAACGATGGCGTTGAGCGGACGTCATTCGCGCCAGCAACTTTTCCTCGACCCACTGCGCGAAAACGGCCTGGTCTTCGGCAGAGAGTTGCCGCTCTTCCTCGGCGCGCAACTGCTTGATTCGCGCCAGCCGCCGCTCTGCCGGCAGGGCCATCAGTTCCGCTCGCTCGAAACCCGCAAGCTGGTCAAGCCATTGTTGGTAGTCGTGCAGCACCGCGTGGAGCTGCTTGGCGCTCGAATCGCGCTGAAGATCGGCGTCGAGTTGCCTGAGACGATGCTGTTCGGCGGCGGGAAGCTTTTCGAGCCGCTCGAACCTGCGGAGCAACTCTTCTTTTCGGTCGACCGGCAAGCCGTCGATGCGCGCCCGTCGTTGCTCGTCGGTCGATGCCTCCGGCGCCCAGGTGTCCAGGCCGAACACACGGGCTCTCTCAAGCTTCCGAAGGAATTCCAGGTCGGGCGTTTGACGGTATGCCTCCAGGTGCTCCACCAGCGGCAGATCGCGCAGCAACTGCTGATTGCGGCCGGGCCACACACGGGCCACGAGGAACGCCAGCGCGGCGGCGGCGGCCACCGCGGCCAGCGCGAGCGGGAGCCGGTCCAGCTTACGCGCTGAGCGGGGGGCCAGATCGCGCTCCACCGATAGGGCGACCATTTCGACGGTCGAGCGAGTGAAGCTCGCTCCCAATTCGGCCTTGGGCAAACGGTCGAGCAAGTCCCAGGTCGATTGCAGCCGTTGCAGCTCTTGCCGCACGCCGTTGTCAGCACTGAGCATTTGCTCCACGCGGCGCTCGTCCTCGGCAGACAACTCGCCGTCGAGGTAGGCCACCAACGTTTCACGCAAGTCGGATTCGGGCGAACTCGGCTCGGTCATGGAAGATCAAATCGCAGTGGCAGGTTAATCCATCAAAGAACGATCGCCGTTTTGCAAATAAGGTTCGAGCACTTCTCGCAGGTTGTCCCGCGCCCGCGCCAAAAGCGACTTAATGGCCTTCGGGCTAAGCTGCATGGCCGCGGCGATGTCGGCATAGCTCATTTCTTCAAACTTGCAGAGCAGCACGGCCAGCCGCTGCCGCTCGCTGAGCGTCTCGAGCGCCGCTCGCACCACGTCGCGCAGCTCCGCTTTGTCAAGCTGCCGAGCGGGCATGAGCCCGCTAGCGGCTTGCGCCATTTGATCCAGCGTGGCCGGCTGGCGATCGCCGTGGTCGTAGGCGGTGACTTGCACTTCGCGCCGGCGGCTGCGCGACCGCAGCGCATTCGAGGCGACGTTGTTGGCAATGGTGAACAGCCAGGTGGAGAACTTCGAGCCGGGCACATAGCGCTCGCGCGACTGGTAGACGCGCAAAAACACTTCCTGAGCCAGGTCCTCGGCCTGACCCCGCTTGCCCACCAGGTGCTCCAGCACGGTCACCAGCCGATTTTGATAGCGCCGCATCAGCTCTTCGAAGGCGGCGGCGTTGCCGTCGCGCACTTCGATCATCAGCCGTACATCGGGGTCGGCCAGCGCCCGCAACTCGGCCGAAGATCCGCCGGCCATGCCATGATCGCGCATTGGAGAATTCTGTTCGCGGTTAACCTCCGCCCGACGCCATCAAGTGTAGACCACCGGCCCCACCGCCATCAACTGCAGAGCAACGCGGCGTTGGAAGCGATCGGCCTTCGTTTGCGTCGTTGCCCGTTCCCGCCCGGCAATCTGCGGGCTTGCACGACGCCAAGCAGGCAGAGATACTGGTGTGGGGCGTGTGGCCAGCTCCGCACGCTCATTCCGCCCCGATCATCACGCCCTAACCGTTGCCTTCCCGCAGGAGGTTCTTATGAGCCAGAACACGCCCGGCTTTGGAAACACGTCTCGTCGCGAATTTGTCAAAAACGCCGGTCGACTGGCCGCGGCGGGGGCGTTGATGGGCGTGCGGCTGCCGTATGTGCACGCCGGCGAAGACAACACTATTCAAGTCGCGCTGATCGGCTGCGGCGGCCGCGGCACGGGCGCCGCTCAAAATGCCCTCTCGGTAAACAACGGCCCGATCAAGCTGGTGGCCATGGCCGATGTCTTCCCCAAGCGGCTCGAAGACAGTCTGAGCAACTTGAAAAAAGACGAAAAGATCGCCGCCAAGGTCGACGTTCCGCGCGATCGCCAGTTCGTCGGCTTCCATGCCTATCAACGAGCGATGGACTGCCTGAAGCCGGGCGACGTGGCCCTGTTTGCCACCCCGCCGGCCTTCCGCTGGGTGCATTTTGGATATGCCATCCAGAAAAACTTGAATGTCTTCATGGAAAAGCCGACCACCGTCGACGGCCCCAGCACCCGCAAAATGCTCAAGCTGGCCGAAGAGTCGGTGGCCAAGAACCTGAAGGTCGGCGTCGGGCTGATGTGCCGGCACTGCCAGGCCCGTGAAGAACTGCATCAACGCATTCAGGCGGGCGAGATGGGCGACATCATCTTGATGCGGGCTTACCGCATGCACGGGCCGCTGGGTTCAGCCTTTGTCGGCCCGCAGGGCGACGACCTGTCGGAGCTGCTCTACCAGATCAAAAACTTCCACGCCTTCCTATGGGCCAGCGGCGGCTGCTACAGCGACTTTTACATCCACAACATCGACGAATGCTGCTGGATGAAAGACGGCTGGCCGGTGAAGGCCAGCGGCAACGGAGGCCGGCACTATCGCGGCAACTACGTCGATCAGAACTTCGACCATTACACCACCGAGTTCACCTTTGCCGATGGCAGCAAGCTATTGCTCGAGGGCCGCAACATTGCCGGCTGCCAGGACGAATTTGCCAGCTACGCCCACGGCAGCAAGGGCTTGGCGGTGATCTCGGCCTCCGGTCACACACCGGCGAAGTGCCGCATTTACAAGGGCCAGAACCTGGACGACAGCCAGATTGCCTGGCGCTTTTCGCCCAACGAACCAAACCCGTACGATCTGGAGTGGGAGCACCTGATCGACGCCATCCGTAGCGACCGCCCCTACAACGAGGCGAAGCGCGGCGCCGAGGCCAGTCTGGTGACCGCCATGGGCCGCATGGCCTGTCACACCGGGCAAGAGATCACGCTCGAGCAGATGCTGGCCTGCGAGCATGAGTTCGCTCCGACGGTCGATCAACTGACCATGGACTCGGCAGCGCCGGTCGTGCATCGGGCCGATGGGAAATATCCGATTCCGATGCCCGGGCTGGTCAAGAAACGTGAGTACGAAGGCTAGGATTCACGCGATAGGGCCGGCCGAGCGGCGTCTAATCGGCTTTGAGGGTTGAACCCGGTAGATTTCGCGCTCGACGGCTGTAGAGAACGGACTGCGTGCCGTTCCGTGAAGGTGACAAATCGCCAGTCGAATCGCCATTGACTCCCCCGGCGCCGGCGCCTAGGATTCGCGCCCCGGTGGCGGTGCATTTCGCCGGGGAATTCCCTTCTTCGCTCCCGGCGGCCTGCATCTCTTTTGGTTTGCTGAGACCCGCGCATGAACCGACGCTGCGCATTGCTGCTGGCCGGTGGCGCCGCGACAGCCGCGGCCTGTCTGGCCGGCTCGATTTATGGCGCCGCGCGCCATGTACCGCATTATTATGCCGAAGCCATCCAGGCCCCACCCGACGCGCGACGCGAATTGGGCGACCGATTGCTCGAAAACGCCACCGCGCTGGCCAGCGGATTGCAGAAAGAAGGCCAGTGGCAGGCGCTGTTCACTTCCGACGAGATCAACGGCTTTCTGAGCACCGACCTGGAGAAACATCTGCCCGAATTGCTGCCCGACCACGTGGTCGAGCCGCGCGTGCGGATCAGGCCAGGGCGGATCACGCTCGCCGGGCGGTGTTTGGGCGGCACGATTGACACGGTGGTTTCGATCGAGGCCGAAGCTTATGTCAAGCAACCGAATGTCCTTTCGATTCGCCTGTGCCGTGCCCGTGCCGGCGCGCTGCCGCTGCCCATGGCCAAGGTGCTCGCAGCGCTTACCAAAGCGGCAGAAGAAGCCCACGTGCAGTTGAGTTGGTTGCAGGCCAAGGGCGATCCGGTGGCAATTGTCCGACTGCATCCGGCCCGCGACGGCCATGAAACGCGCTACCAGCTTGAAACGTTGGAGCTGGGAGAAGGCGAGTTGTTCGTCGCCGGGCGGACCGTGCGCGATCAGCCCCACGACTCGCCGGCGCCGCCGACAGTCGAGCCGCTGGCATCGGGCAAGAACCAGAAGCGCCAGCGCTGAGCATCGCCCGGTTCCTGAAGCAACGTCGCTGTGCCGGACAAGCGCTCGCCCGACAGCCGCACCACGATCTTCTCGGCACTCCATTCCAGCGCCTGGTATTCACCTTGATCGCACCGCGCCACGCCGCCGCGGCCGCCGGAAATTGGCCCTTCGATTGCCAGATAGGCCAGCCGATGCTCGGCTAACGCTTCGGCGTCGATGCTCGACGCCTGGCACACCCCGGCCGTCTCGGGCGGCTGGCTCAGCGCCCACGTGCGCAGCGCGCCGGAACCTTCGAGCATGAAGTCCCAGTGGCTGGCGCGCGGATAGTCGGGCGGGCATTCGTGTCGAAGTACGACGAAGCGGGGCACGGGGTGTGGGGTTGGGAGTTGGGAACCTGTTTGAGCAGCGTTTCTACCGCCGCGGTAACACGCGTACCCATCTTCGCGAACGCTCTTCAGGGTCGCCGAGAGGGCACTTGAGGTAGGGCATGTTCTGGCTCTCCGTCGCGGCGCTGAACAGGCTGCTTTTCGGCAGCGGCCGTCGCACGGCATCGGCGACGGATTGCGATTCGCATTATATCTGCTGCATCGGCGCGCCGCAGGAGCGCGTAGCCCGGTACGGGCGTCATTCGACAGCCCAGGGCGAAGCCTTGGGTCCTCAGATTGAACCATCTTTGTAGGCCTGAAAGGGCGTTATTCCCGGCGCGAGAGACGAACCTAGCATCACGCCCTGGATAATGCACTCCGATGTCGGTTAGAATCGCTCCCAACTTGGTCTAGGGGAGTCACGTCACTGGCACGCCGACGCTGAATTGGATTGGAAAGGAGGCCGTGGTCGAGCACCACCGCCGCGTGCCGACGCGCCTCTTGGAGTGCGACCGCGAGCTGTCGTTCGGCGATCCCGACGCCGAAAATCTGCTGGTCGAGGGCGACAACCTGGAGGCGCTCAAGGCGCTCTTGCCCCGCTATCGCGGCCAGGTGAAGTGCATTTACATCGACCCGCCCTACAACACCGGCAACGAGGGCTGGATTTACAACGACAACGTCAACGACCCGCGCATCAAAAAGTGGCTGGGCGACGTCGTCGGCAAAGAGGCCGAAGACCTCTGCCGCCACGACAAGTGGCTCTGCATGATGTACCCCCGGCTGGCGCTGCTCAGGGAGTTTCTGCGCGATGATGGCGTGATTTTCATATCGATCGACAACAATGAGCTCAACAGCCTGTCGTGCCTAATGGACGAGCTTTTCGGAATCGCGAATCGCGTCGGGGTCATTATTTGGAAAAACGCGACGGATAACAATCCCTCGCGGATTGTGATTGAGCATGAGTACGTCGCGTGCTATGCACGCGATAAGGACAAGTGTGAACCGGTGTGGAAGGCGCGGTCCCTGGACGCCAAACGCCGCCTCATGGAGGTGAGCGATCAGTTTGTTCGCGACTTCGCGAACCCCGACGAGCGCCAGCGGCGGTACACTGCGTGGTTTCGAGAGAACAAGATTGGACTTTGGCCGTTTCAAGACTACAAATTCATCGACGACCACGGCGTGTATACCGGGATGCGCAGCGTCCACAACCCCGGGAAGGAGGGCTATCGGTATGACGTCATTCACCCTGCCACGAAACGGCCGTGCGCGCAGCCGCTTATGGGATACCGGTTCCCCGAAGACACGATGAAGCAACTGCTCGCAGAGGGCCGCATCCTTTTTGGCGACGACGAGACGAAACTTATCGAATTGAAGGTCTACGCAGAAGACTATCGCGCGAAGCTCTCTAGCGTCTTCGAACTGGATGGTCGTCGTGGGACGAACGAAATCAAGGCAATATTCCCAGAAAACAAACGCCCATTCAATTTTCCGAAGGCGGTAGGCCTGATCGAGGAGCTCCTCGCGTTTGTAACCGGCGCGGGCGATCTGATCCTCGACTCTTTCGCCGGTAGTGGAACGACTGGACACGCCGTCGCTAGCTTGAACAGCCAAGATAGCGGCAATCGGCGTTGCGTGCTCGTTGAGATTCAGCCCGATATCGCTTGCACTATTACGCGAGAGAGGCTTGCGCGTGTTTGCACGGGCTATACTGGTTCGGGCGGCGAACCTGTTGCCGGTCTTGGCTCCGGCTTCCGCTATTGCCGGCTGGGCAAAACGTTGCTCGACGCGCATGGCAACATCAATGGCGATGTGCCGTTCGCCGACTTGGCCCGCTATGTGTATCTGCTCGAGACGGGCGTCCCCGCCCCGAAACGGCCCAACAAAAATTGCCCGTTGTTGGGCGTGCATCGCGGGCGGGCGGTTTATCTGCTCTACAACGGCGTACTGGGCGACCGGCGTCCGGCGGGCGGAAATGTGCTGACCAGCCGCGTGCTGGCGGCGCTGCCGGCGCACCCCGACGGCGACGGCCCGCGCGTGGTTTACGGCGAGGCTTGCCGGCTATCCGACGCCACTCTGGCGCGGCGAAACGTGACGTTCCGCCAGATACCGTATTCATTGCGGGAGACGTAGATGATGTATCCGAAAAGCTACGACACACGCGGCGCCGCGCTGGCCCGACCCCATCGAGCTTGTCTCGATGGTGAAGCAGATGGCGGGCTAGCACCCCGGCTCGAACGAGGTGCTCGACCCCATCCAGCTTGTCTGGATGGTGAAGTAGATTTTGGCGCGGCAACGGCGCGAGGGCGTCTTATTCACCATCCAGACAAGCTGGATGGGGCCTTGCGCGTACACGCCGTTCGTCGTCTAGCTTTCCATCGGATTCACCATCCGGGCAAGCCGGATGGGGTCTCGGGCGTGGTGCGGCCGCGCTATGTGGACCGCCAGCGTGAAACTCCACCGGGGAAGCCGGTGGCATCCGCACACCACGACGCGTGGCGCTCTCCGCCTCCGCTCCGCGGCTTCCTTCCACGTTGGCCGGCTTTCCGCGGGCTGGCGCCCACGTCTAAGCTCCGTTGCCACTCCGTGGCAGTGAAAGGCGCAACCTCGGGAGGCGGCCCATGACCTGGATGCCGCTCAAGGACTATCAGCGCGAGACGTTGTGTGTGCTGGGCGATTATTGCCGCGCGGTGCGAGAACAGCCTCAACGCGGCGCCGCCAGACCCCAGCGAGACGCCTTCGAGACGCTGACCAACCGCGCGTATTATTCGCCGCCCGGCTTCGACCTGGCGCCCTACGTCTGCCTGCGGCTGCCGACCGGCGGCGGAAAAACGCTGCTTGCGGCCCATGCGACCGGCACGATCGCGCGGGCGCTCTTGCATACCGACTTTCCCGTTTGCCTGTGGATTACCCCCAGCACGACCATTCGCGACCAGACGCTTCGCCGCCTCAAGACGCCGACCGATCCCTATCGGCGAGCGCTCGACGACTCGCTGCCAGGCGACGTGGAGGTCGTTACGTTGGAGGAAGCACTGACGACGCCACGCGCCGTTAAGGCCCAGGCGGCTTTGGTGGTCGTAACCACCATTCAGTCGTACCGGATTCGCGACGAGCGCAGCGGCGAGGAACTGGCCAGCACGCGGCGCATCTATCGCGACAACGGATACTTGCAGACGGCTTTTGACGGCTTGCCCGAGTGGGCCAAGGCCGAACTGCGTCGCGACGAAAACGGGCTGGTCGAGCTGTCGCTGGCCAACGCCCTGCGACTGCGCAGACCGATCGTGATCATGGACGAGGCGCACAACGCGCGCACGCCGATCTCGTTCGAGTCGTTGGCGCGGTTCGGACCGTCGTTCGTGTTGGAACTGACCGCCACGCCCGAACAGCGCCACGACCCGCAGCATCCGACCGAGCCGCGTTTCGCCAGCAATGTGCTGTACGCGGCGAGCGCCCTGGAGCTGCAGCGCGAGGGGATGATCAAGCTGCCCGTCGATTTGGAGAGCCGCCGCGACTGGCTCGAAGTGCTGGCGGCCACCCATCACCGGCGCGAAGATTTGGAACGGCTGGCCGATCGTGCCACGGTAGACCACGATTTGCCGTTCATCCGGCCCATCGCCTTGATCCAGGCGCAAGCCAGTTCGCGCACGCGCGAAACCCACACCGTGGAGAAGGTCAAAGCCGCGCTGATCGAGCAACTGCACGTGCCGGCGGAGTTCGTCAAGATTTGCACGGGCACGATTGACGAAATCGGCGACCTGGATTTGATGGCGACGAACTGCCCGGTCCGTTACGTGATTACGGTCGATAAACTCCGCGAGGGTTGGGATTGTCCGCTGGCGTACGTGCTGGGGTCGATCGGCAACGCGGCGACGCCGCGGGCGGTCGAGCAGCTTATCGGTCGGGTGCTGCGAATGCCGTTTGCCACGCCCACGCGCGTGCCGGCCCTCGACCGCGCCTATGCCTTTGTGCTCAGCGACGACGTCGTGCGCACGGCGATGGAGCTGCGCGATCGGATGGTGGAGACGTGTGGCTTCGACGAACGGTCGGCGAAAGACGCCTTGCGGGTGGCGACAGTGGCGCCGCAGGCGCGGTTGGGCTTGGCGCAAATTCCGTTGTCGGCACCGCCGCGGACGGACGCGTTGCCGACTTCGCTTACCGAGCACATGCGGTATGACGGCGAGTCGCACACGCTGATTTTTGACGATTTGCCCAGCCGGACCGACATCGAGGCATTGCGGAACAGCGTGAGCGACGCGGCCGACCGCGCGCAGATCGACGCCTTTTGGCAGCGCGAGCGGCCGCTGGGCGTGGCGGCCAAGAACATCGACCAGTACGCGAAGCCATTTCGCATTCCGCGGCTTACCGTGCGGCAGGACGGCCGGCCGACGCTGCTGGAGCCTGAAGAGCTCGACACGTTCGCTTGGAATTTGCACGAGTGCGAGCCAGCCTTGAGCGAGGCGGAGTTTTCCTCCGAGGTTCGCGTGGGCGGCGCCGCCACGATCGACCTGCAAGGCGAGGCGCTGGTGAGCGCCTCGGCGAGCGAAGTGCGCTTGCGGCAATTGGAACTGGTTGCCGAGGGCGAAGATTGGGATACCAATGAATTGGTTCGCTGGCTCGATCGCGAGCTGCATCGGGGCGACTCGTTCCAGGGGGTATCGCTGGCCGAAAGCCAGCCCTGGTTGCGGCGGGTGGTCGAATCGCTCGTCATTGGCCGCGGGCTTGCTTTGCCGATGCTCGTGCGCCGCCGGCACAGCCTGTCCGATGCGCTGCGAGTCAAGGTGTCTGCGCACGGCCGTCATCAGATCCGACAGGCCATCAATCGGCTGATCCACGAAGAACCGAACGCGGTTGAGACCACCTACGAGTTTTCGAGTCTGATCGAAGAGCAGAACTACGCGCCGCTCGAGTTGTTCCGCGGCCACCAGTTTCGCAACCACGCCTTCGACCAGGTGGGCGACATGAACGGCGAAGAAGTTCAGTGTGCCGGGCAGATCGACCAGCATCCGAACGTCGCGCGATGGATTCGCAACGCCGACCGCGAAACGCAGGGCGGCTTTTGCCTTCCGCTGGCGCCGGGGAGGTTTTTCCCGGACTTCATCGCCGAGCTCAAAGACGGCGCGGTCTGCCTAGTCGAGTACAAGATGGGCAAGATGTCCCGCGATCTCGACGAGTTGCACAAAAAAGCCGTCGGCGAGCTGTGGGCCGCCCGTAGCGGCGGCAAAGCGCGTTTCGCGTGGGTGGTTGATAAGGATTGGCACGCGCTCGATACGCTGCTTGCTCGTTAATTTGCGCGCACGGGGGCCCGCTGCCGGCAAACGAGGTACCGTAAGAACGCCGAAAACCCACCAAGCCAGTCGCCTGGTAAAACACAGGGAGATTAAAGGCGGACACGATGATTTAAGGGAAACTGTTTTCAACGCAGCGATAATTCCCCTTGGGAGGCCAGTACATCAGGCCGCTGCCTGTCGCTGGGCTAAGGGCGAGTCGGGGGAGCGGTTACGGTTAAGCCCCGTTGCCACTATCTCTGCTATCTGCCTCGCTTACGCTTCGGGTTGGTTTCGATGCGGACAACAGCACCGGAAGATCTGCCTCGCTTACGTTTCGGGTTGGTTTCGATGCGGACAACAGCACCGGAAGATCTGCCTCGCTTACGCTTCGGGTTGGTGTCGATGCGGACAACAGCACCGGAAGATCTGCCTCGCTTACGCTTCGGATTGGTGTCGATGCGGACAACAGCACCGGAAGATCTGCCTCGCTTACGCTTCGGATTGGTGTCGATGGCACCCAAAAGCGGGGTGATGCGCACGGCGGTGCGCATCGGCGGGGGGTGCTCAGCGGCGAGCGCTGCGTTTGACTCCCAGATACGGCAAGAGCGAACGTGCCGCTGCCGACCGATTCGGACCGGTTGTGTGAGCTACCGCGATGCGATTGTCCGCGATGCGATTGTCGCCTTTCGCGCCGCGGCAGTATCGCTAAGTTACGGGGTGGGAAAGCGGCCGGTGCGGGGGCGTTGGCTGGGTTTGGGTGGGGTATGGGCAGCGGGTGTGTGATTGCGGGGTGGGAGGCCG
>JAICLL010000001.1 GCA_025927475.1 Pirellulales bacterium | reverse complement strand
TTCCCAAGCTGGATGTCGAGGGTTCGAGTCCCTTCACCCGCTCTGAACATAAATCTCGCCGAAGTCAAGATTTAGGCTGCCTGCCGGCGGCCGGCAGTACGCCCCAAGAGTTCTGTGCAAAACGCCACATGTACCGCCAGAAATGCTTTACGTCTCTGGTGAGCCGCGCCTCTGGCAAGCCTGGCCGACAGCCCCGGCTGTGATCGGGGCGGGCTAGCGCGACGGTTCTATGACGACGAGCGGAATCCTAAAATCATCGCTGCATCTTCGCGAGGTGCTGCAGGAATGGGAGGTTTGGGACTACAAAACCTTCAAATGCACCGCGGGGTTTTGTGCTGGCGACATGAGCGGACTGCTTAGCGCACTTGAAAAACCCAAACAATTGGATTCATGGACCTGCACCAAATACATCTGCTCCTCCTGGCGGTGGTGCAGGGCATCGCCGAATTTCTGCCGATCAGCTCTTCGGGGCATTTGCTCCTCATCAACGCCCTTTGGGTTCGCGCGGGCGCGCCGCCGCTGGCCGATACGCTGGGCGTCGAAATTCTGCTCCATGCCGGCACCCTGCTGGCCATTCTGGCGGTCTATCGGCGGCGGATCGCCACGTTGCTCGGTGAAGACCGGCGCGTCATCTCGCGGCTGATCGTCGGCACGCTGCCGGCAGTGGTCGTCGGTCTGCCTCTGCACGAGATCAGTTTCTTCCATCAAGGGCTCGAAAGCCCCCTGCTGGCCGGCTGCATGCTGCCCATCACCGGGTTGCTCTTGCTTTGGGGCAGCCAACAACCGGAAGGCGCCACGGATTATCGTGAGATGACCTACCGCCAGGCGCTGCTGATTGGGCTGGCGCAGGCGGTGGCCATTCTGCCGGGCATTTCCCGCAGCGGTTCGACCATTGTGGCCGGCTTGGCCGTTGGCCTGCGGCGCGATTCCGCGGCCACGTTTTCGTTTCTGCTGGCCATTCCCACCATCGCGGGCGCCGTGGTGTTGGGATTGAAAGACTTGGGTCCGGACAATTATGAGCCGGCCGAGTTGGTGCGGCTGGCGGGAGCGACCGGCGTTTCTTTTGTGGTGGGCGTGGCAGCCTTGCTCTGGCTGCTGCGATGGCTGCGGCAGGGACGGCTGCAACCGCTGGCCTGGTGGTGCATCGCCGTTGGCGTGAGCTTCACGGTCTGGCAGATCGTAAGGTGAAATCAAGAAGGGCCATGGTGTGTGGAAGGCCGTAGGATGGGCCGAGCGCAGCGAGTCCCACCTTCTGGCGGTGACTCGGCGCGGCAACGATGATGCGGCAAATGGTGGGACTCGCTCCGCTTGGCCCACCCTATACCGCGGCATCGCTTAGGCTCTGCCCCAGCCACCGGCAACTGCCGAACTTCTGTTCAAACCAATCAAGGAACATTGCCGACACTCTGGAGTGAACCCATGCCAGAAGATTCTGTGCTGCTGAAAAGCGATGAAAACCAGGCCCGCGGCTTGGCGCAATATGCCGTCGATTTCCTTTCGGGCCGATTCGCACCGCCCGGCCAAGAGGCGTTGCAGATGGTCGAGCGATTTCATCTCGATAGCGTGGCTTGTGGCGTCTCGGCCATTGCTTGCGGCGCCAATGCGCCCACCGTGCTGCGACGAGAGGCCGCCGACTATCCCTGCCCGCACGGAGCAACTTGCTTTGGCTCGTCGCTGCGTGTGATGCCCGAGAAAGCGGTGTTGGCCAACTGCTCGGCGGTGCGCGAGTGGGACGCCAACGGCACCAACTTTGGCTACAACCCGGCGGCAGGCGCCACGGCCGGCGAATTCGGCCACAACGACTTTTATCCGGTGGCCATTGCCGCGGCTCAGCAAGCGCGGCTCGATGGGCAGACCACCCTGCGAGCCATGTTGCTGATCGACGAAATTCGTGGCCGGCTGGCCGAAGTGTTCTCGCTGAAGGATCACAAGATCGATCACGTGGTGCACGGGGCCATCGCCTCGGCGGCGGTGTACGGCGCCTTGCTGGACGCCACGGTCGACCAGATCGAATCGGCCTTGGGGCTGCTGGTGGCTCATTATATTCCTTTCCGCGCGATCCGGGCGGGCGAACAACTCTCGGACTCCAAGGGCGCCTCGGCGGCCATCAGCGCCGAAATGGCAGTGCTCAGCGTGCATCGCGCAAGGCGCGGGTTTGTCGGGCCCGCCGACATTTTTCGCAATCCTGAAGCCATCTTTTGCCTCTTTCAGCGGCCCGCGCGGCGCGGCGCCAGCCCCTTCGACCTTCGGCTAACAACTTCAGGCGATGACTTTGCCGTGCTGGGCATGCACTTCAAGCTCGGACTGTACGAGCATCAGTCGGCAGGCGCCATCGAGGGTCTGTTCGGCTTGCTCGGAAAACATCCCGCCTTGCTCGACGACGAGCGGCGCCTGCGGCGCGTGCGAATCAGCATTTATCAGCCGGCGCTGGGCATCATTGGCGATCCGGCCAAGCGCGACCCAAAGACGCGGCAGTCTGCCGATCACTCGATGGTTTACATCATCGCCACGCTGCTGCGCAAAGCGTTGACCAACCGGCGAGCCGGCTGGCGCGAGCTGATGCTCGCGCCGGCCGATTACGACGCCGCAGCGCTGTCCGATCCGCTCACGCGGCGGCTGATGGAGCGCATCGAGTTTGTGCACGGCGGCCGCGAGTACGATGAAAAATATCCCGACGGCATCCCGACCACGCTCGAAATCGAGCATGAAACGCTGGGCACGCTTTCCAGCGGGCTGGTGATGTACCCGGCAGGCCATGCTCGCAACCGCACCGCCGACCTTGGCGGCCTGCTGGAACATAAGTTCCGCCTGTTGGCCGCGCTGGCCGTCGCCGATGCCGAAGCATTGCGACGACGGTTCAGTGACCTGGCGCGAAAGACGGCTCAGGAGATGGCCGATCTGTACGATTTTGAAATCGCTCAGCGAGCTGGAATACCGGTCGCCAAGTGACTGGTGCTCTATCAAAACAACAGCCAGGCCCGTTGCCAAGGCGAGCTTGATGGTCGCCTTTCGCTCCGCGAAAGTAGCGCTACTTTCGCGGAGCGAAACGCGACGATGGGTGATGATCGCTAGAAGCTCTCCCGGCCATTCGCCGAGCCTAAACGCCGCCTGCATTGACGGCGGCATGCAGCGCGGCGAGCGGCGGCTGCTGTCCGGCGGCGTGCGGGCTTGATTGGGCTTCGGCGATACGCTGAAATTCCGCTTCGCGGGACAGAAAGGCCGCTACCACTTCCGGATCGAACTGGCTGCCCGAGCCGGCCACGATGATGGCTTTGGCCTCCAGATGGCTCATCGCCTTTTTGTAGACGCGTTCGGTCGTGAGCGCATCGTAGACGTCGGCAAGCGCCACCAGCCGGGCGGCCAGGGGAATTGCCTCCTCGCGCAGGCCGCTTGGATAGCCCGCGCCGTCCCAGCGCTCGTGATGCGCATAGGCAATCGTGCGTGCCATAGCAAGAAAATCGTCTTCGCCAAGCCGCTGCACAATCGCATTCAGACAGTCGCCGCCAATTTGCGCGTGGCGCTGCATGATCTGCCGCTCTTGCGGGGTGAGCGGGCCCGGCTTGAGCAGAATCGCGTCGGGGATGCCCACCTTGCCGATGTCGTGCAGCGACGACGCCAGTGCGAGATTCTTGAGATATGCCCGATTGATTTCCGGCTGTCGCTCGGCAAGTTTTTCCGCCAGCAGTGTGGCATAAGACTGAATACGCTCCAGATGCGCTCCGGTGTCGTTGTCGCGCGATTCCGCCAGCTTGGCCAGCCCGAAAATGACCGCGTCGCGAGTTTTCATCAGCGACTCGGTGCGCCGCGCCACAAGCTGCTCGAGCGAGGCGTTCACGGTGGCCAGCTTATTGTCGTAGCGATGGGCAACCGCGGTGGTCAGCAAGGTGGTCAGCCCCACCAACGCCAAAGCGATCGTCACGCCGACGGCCCGCACCGGCTTGATCATTCGCTCGATGGCCGCGGCGACGCCTGCCTCGCGCTGGTGGGCGATGACCTTGGCGCCCAGTCCGGCCAGGTCGCGCACCGCGATCAGGTGAATGCCGTCGGGCATGGGCATCGCCCCGGCCAACGGATCGTTGGCCGAATCGAGTTCAATGATCCGCTTCGAGAAATCGCCATGCGACAGCAATTCCAAGCCCGCCGCCATTTGCTTCAGCGCCGGATTGCGGCGGATTTGCGGATGGCAGACCAGCCGGCCCGACGATGCGTCGACAATGCATAGAAACCCTTCGTTGGGCAAGCGAATGGCTTCGATGAGCGTTTGCATTTTGAGCTAGGCCGGCGAGTCGGGCTTGAGGTCAGCCAGGCTCATTTGTTCGATCATGCGGGCCATTTGCCCCGCGATCAGGTCGTTGTCGGCCAACACCTGCTCGCGCACCACCTGGTGCAACTCACGCTGGAGCCAGTTGGCAAAGGCAACCACGCCTGCCAACAGGCAGCAAGCCTGCGTCATTGCCAGCAGGGCGATTAACAACCAACGCTTGTTGATCCGCATCGGCAAGTGCTCCATTCGCAAGAGGCGGTGGAAAACCTACCAAATATAGGATTCGCGGCGCCGCGCGATCGCCGAAGCCGTGTCTTTGCACGTCGGGCAACCGGCACAACCCGCACGAACCGACCACGTCGAACGGTTAGCCGAATCGCCCGGTCACGTAGTCCTCGGTGTCTTTCAGATACGGCTTGGTGAAGATGTCCTGCGTGGGACCATATTCCAGCACGCGGCCCAGATACATGAACGCCGTGTAGTCGCTGCTGCGCGAGGCCTGCTGCATGTTGTGCGTGACGATCAGAATCGAGTACGATCCGCGCAGCTCGCGAATCAGATCTTCGATTTTGCCGGTGGCAATCGGATCGAGGGCCGAACAAGGCTCGTCCATCAACAGCACCTCGGGTTCGGCGGCTATCGCCCGTGCGATACACAAGCGTTGCTGCTGCCCGCCCGAGAGACTCAGGCCGCTTTCGTGCAAGCGGTCCTTGACTTCATCCCACAGTGCCGCCCCCACCAGACTGCGTTCGCACACTTCGTCGAGCACGCGGCGATCGCGTTCGCCGTCAATCCGCAAAGGATAGATGACGTTCTCGTAGATGCTCATCGGAAACGGGTTTGACTTCTGAAACACCATGCCCATCCGTTTGCGCAGCTCGATCACATCGACTCGGGTGTGATAAATGGTGTCGCCGTTGAGCCGCATGTCGCCCGCGATGCGCACGTTGTCGATCAGGTCGTTCAACCGGTTGACCGATCGCAAGAGGGTCGACTTGCCGCAGCCCGACGGCCCGATCAGCGCCGTCACTTTGCCGCGAGGGATGGCAATCGAGATCTTGAACAGCGCCTGTTTGTGACCGTACCAGAGGCAGAAATCGTCGATTTCGAGCACCGGCTCTTGGGCGGCGATCGAAGGGTGCGTCTCCGTGGGAACCGATTCGCCGCGGGCGATGGCCTCGAGCCGTCCGGGGACGCCGAGTTTGCGTCCCCGACTATGGGCGTCCGTGGGTTTCGGCAGGCGCGGCGCGGTGGGTGACGTGGAGGTAGAAGTGGGAATGGTCACGGATATTAGTGATTTCGTCTTGTGGGGTGGGCCGGTCGTTCTCCAGGTAGGAATTAAAAATGGCTACCGGCAAAGCGGCGGCTCAAACGGGTGCGCATCCAGATCGCCGCCAGATTCAGCATGGCAATGATTGCGATCAAGAGCAAGGTGGTCGTGAACACCATCGGCTTGGCCGCCTCGCTATTGGGACTTTGAAAACCGAGATCGAACACCTGAAAGCCCAGATGCATGAAGCTCCGTTGCGGGTGCAAAAAGGGCGGCGTCGTGTCCAAGGACAACTTCGGCGCCAACTTGGCCGCCCCCACCAGCATCAGCGGGGCGACCTCGCCCGCTCCCCGCGCCATGGCCAGAATCATGCCGGTCATGATGCCGGGCATGGCCCGTGGCAAGACGATGCGGCGGATCGTCTGCCACTTGCCCGCCCCGCAGGCATATGAGCCCTCGCGCATCGAGCGCGGCACCGCGGCCAACGCTTCTTCGGTGGCCACAATCACCACCGGCAATGTCAGCAGCGCCAGAGTGAGCGAGGCCCAGATCAAGCCGCCCTTGCCGAAGGTGGGGCTGCCCGCTGCGGAACGCGCGGCGAAAAATCCGTGGAAAAACGGCCCGTGAACCAGCACCAACACCGTCAGAGCGATGCTCGAAAGCCACAATGCAAGCGCCAGTCGCGGCATGGTCTTCTGCGTCCGATCGGGCTGCCGAAGCGACGCGATCGAAACCATCACCGCGGCCGCCAAAACGACCACCGATATTGCCAGCCACACAAACCACGGCCCCGGACGCCAGGCGGCGGCCGGCCCATGATCGATAAAGCCCCCGACGATGTAACAAAAGAAACCCAGCCCGAATACGCCGAACACGATGCTGGGCACGCCGGCCAGGTTGTTGATCGCAATCCGCACCACCGCCACCACGAAGCCGCCCTTGGAATACTCGCGCAGATAAAGCGCCGCCAGCACACCAAAGGGAACTACCGCCAGCGTCATCACCAGGGTCATCAGCACGGTGCCGAAGATAGCCGGGTAGACGCCTCCTTCGCTATTCGCTTCGCGAGGTTCGTCAGTGAGAAACTCGAACCAGCGCGAAAGATACACGCCCGTTTTGCCCGTCACGCCCAACCGATTGGCTGGATACGCTCGCACAATGTCCGCCAGCGCGAGCGTGGCCTGCTGACCATCGGCGGTTGCCATCACCATCAGATATCGGTCGTTGGCTTGCCGCAGTTGGTCCATTTCCGGCCGCAGACGCTTCAGTTGGCGGTCGGATTCGGTTTGCGCATCGGCCAGGCGTTGCGACAGCGCCTGCCAACGCGGAGTGTCGCGCCCGCCGCGCAGCTCGATTCCGCGCAGCTCCAGCCTGGCGTCCTCAACCGCATCGTTAATGCTGCCCATTTGTTCTTCGAGCCGCCGCCGCTGACGCCAGCGCTCGCGCACCGACGGGTGGTGTTGCTCGAATTGCCTCCAGACGTCGGCGGGTGCGTCGGCGACCGGCTGTCCGTCGATCAAGAACTGCCGCGGCCAGCCGTAGAAACGCCCCCAGCTCAAACGCTCGATAGTCAGCGCCCACTCGGGCTGGCTCGTTTCATCCACCAAGATATCGTCGACCCATTGAAAATGCGTATTCGTCAGTTCAAAGTTTCCGGTGCGCACCAACTGGCGCCTGGTTTCGCCGCCGGTGGCTTCCATCGACTTCCTGGCCCGCGAGGCCGCCACCGGATCGAGAGTGGCGAGCAACGATTCTTCTGGCCGGAAGCTTTCTGCACGAACGATTTCGCCAAGTACCTGGCGGCCGTCGTGCAGGCGCAACTCGACGAGCGGAGCGGGCCAAAACGTGATCATGCCCTGGTAGACGATGAAGCCAAGCAACGCCAGGATCATGGCCAGTGCCACAGCCAATGCTCCGCCGGTGAGCCAGATCAACGGTTCGCCGTGTGCCGCCAGCAGGGCGCGGCCCGAGCGGCGCACACGCCGGGAACTCGCAGGACGGGGCGGGATTGGCAGGACGGCGGTGGACATGGGGGAGTGGTGAGTGGTGAGTGGTGAGTGGTGAGTGGGTTGGTGGTTGGTTGGTGCTAGTCGCCGAAGTAGTGTGCCGCGGCACGCGCATGTTTCCGCACTAAATCACTCTCCACTCGCCCCTCACCACTCGCCCTAAAGCTGATACGCCCGCTTGCGGAAGCGTTGACGGACGTTCTCGGCCACGGTGTTCAGCACAAAGGTCAGGGCAAATAACACCAGGGCCGCTAAGAACAACGTGCGATAGTGCGTGCTGTCTTTGACGGCTTCGGGCATCTCTTCGGCGATGTTGCCCGAAAGCGTGCGGAAGCCGTTAAAGACGTTCCAGTCAAGTACCGGGGTGTTTCCGGCGGCCATCAGCACGATCATCGTTTCGCCGACGGCCCGTCCAAGCCCGACCATCACCGCCGAAAACAGCCCGCTCATTGCAGTCGGAATGACAATCCGCGTGGCCGTCTGCCAGGTTGTCGCTCCTGCCCCAAGCGAGGCCGACCGCAGGTGCTGCGGCACGGTCGACAGGGCATCCTCGGCGATCGTATAAATGATAGGAATAATCGCAAATCCCATCACAAAACCGACCACCAGCGCGTTGAGCTGCTCATAGGGGCCGATGAACGTTCCGCGGGGATCGAAACCAGCAGCCGTCATCGTGACCGACAGAATCCAGGCGGCCAGCAGCGACGCCATCACCGCGGCAACGAATTTTGCAAATTCGGCCGCCGCCAACCGTGGCTCGCTGGAAGCGCGCAGCCGAGTGCGGAACAACGGATTCAGATAGGTCGCCAAGATCCACGCGGTGATCAGCGCCGAGATAGGAATGAACAACAGCATCCAGCCACCGGCGCCCGAACCGACGCTGCCGTTGAGCCAGGCGATCAGATCGCCGGCAAAGAGCCATCGCTCGATGGGGCGGCCGAGCACATGGCCACAGCCGATTCCGACCGGCAGCGCTAGACACATCGCGGCAAACCGCCAACCTGCCAGCCGCGTGCGCACCGATTTGGGAATCATTTGCCAAAGGAACGCGGCGGACAGCAGCGCCAGCGGCACGGTAAACAGCGCCGCTAATACCGCGGGCAAAATGCGCTCGACGATCGGCGCCAGCACCAAAGCCGCCAGGAAACCGAGCACGACGCTGGGCAAGCTGGCCATCAATTCAATGGTCGGTTTGACCCGCGCCCGCACGCGCCGATGCAGAAACTCACTGGTATAGACAGCGGCCAACAGGGCCAGCGGCACCCCGATCAGCAGCGAATAAAACGTGGCCTTGAGCGTGCCAAAGATCAGTTTGGTTAGCCCCAGCTTGGGCTCGAAGTTGTCGGTGCCGCCCGACGATTGCCATTCGTGCGACGGCGCTTCGTAGCCTTCGTACCAGATGGGCAGAAACAGCGATCGCAGCGACACTTCGGGGTGCGGAATGTGAACGGCCCAGAGCGAAAGCGAACGGGCACCCGCGCCCAGCAGACCGTCGTCGCGCGGCGCCATGCTGAGCAGCTCGATGCGGTCGCCCCAGCGGGCGCCGCTATGGAGCAATGCGTGTTCCGTATGGCTCTGCGCTAATAGGGCGTCGTTCGTCACATAGAACAGCCGCACCCGACCGTCGGCATAGGATACCGCCAGCATGCGGCTGCGCCGGCTGGGCGCCAGGGCGGCAACGGACGATAGGCCGGGCATCTCGTGAGCCGCCACTAGTGCCGTGCGTGCCGTCGTTCGCTCGGCAGTGTCGCCGTCAGCCGCCGACTGTCCTGCGTCACTTCCGGCGGCACCGCGGTTCACGCGAAACCATGCTCTCACACGCCCCGTGCTATCGCCGGCGACCAGGGTGACCTTTCCGATCAGCATATCGACGGCGGTGAGCAAGACACCGGGCTCGGGCGTGAGATCGAGTTCTTCGGCGATCCTAGGCGGCTGCGCGCCCCGCGTTTCATAGCGCACGAGCCAGCCATTCTTCCAGGCCACAAACACATTGTCGCCCACGCCGGAAACAAACAGGGCCAGCGGCTTCTCGCGCGGAGCGCGGGTCGATCGCGGCAGCTCGACGCTGCGGATTTTGTAAGTTCGCTCGTCGGTGTCCGGATCGCGCAACATCTTCAGCACGCTGAATCGCAACGTGCCGTCGGCCGCATAGGCCGTCAACACGGCGCTGCGGCTGCGCCAACTTACGTCGAGCAATTCGATCGCCGCGGGCAATGACTCGCCCAGGGGCGGCTCGATCTCAACGGCCACCGAATGTCGGCGCAGTTTCTTCTGAGCCGTCCGCTCGACAAGGCCCGCGCCATCGGTCAATGTCTGACCCGCTTGCAATTGCATGAATTCAGGCTTCTGTTCGCTCCGCCGTACCAGTTCGGCGCGGAACGAGATGGCGCCCAGCCGCACCGTGCCATCGGCAAACCCCAGCGCCACGCGCTCGTCGGCCGAGGCGGCCGAGATCGCGGTCAACGGCGGAACGTCTTTCTCGAAGATTCGCCGCCGGCTCAGCGACTGGCCGCGATGTTCGCCATCGAGTCGGAAGATGTCGAGCGAGCCATCGCCCACCAGTGCCCAGCCCAACAACTGATGCTCGTCGATGGCGACCCGCCGCGGCGGCGCTTTCCACGGCGCGGGTGCGGACTCAATTTCCACCAACGGGCGACGCGCGGCGGGATCTTCCACGCCCGGTGTGAACAGCGGCAAAACCACCCAGACTAAGAAGACGCAAACCAGCGAGACGGCCACAATGGTGCCGATGCCGCCCGCCACAATCAGGCCATGCGCCATCGCATCGGTGGCGCGCACCTGCCAGCGCGTGCGTCGTTGCCGCTTCCGGCCGGTGAACGACATCGTGCTGGTTGCTGTTTCGCCTGGCATGTTGATGGTCGTTTGGCTACGGTCGTCTTGTTGACTTTCGCTCCGCGAACGTTGAGTTTCCGCGGAGTGAAAGACCGCTTGTCGATTCAATGCCGACTGATTTCAAGGCCGCGGCGGCCGTTTTGCCTTTCAGCGGCAAATAGCCGTCTTTGATTACTTGTCGCTGGCCATCGCGGCTGAACAGATAACGCACGAACTCGCGGCGAAGCGGATCCAGTTCATCGCCCGGCTCATAGTTGATGTACACGTATAAAAATCGGCTCAGCGGATATTCGCCGCTGTAGCCGTTGATTGGCTCGGCGGGAATGAACTCTTCGATGGCATCGTCGGCCAGCGGCACGGCGCGCACGTCGGCCGTTAGATAGCCGATGCCGCTGTAGCCAATTCCACCCGGATTCCGCGCGATCGACTGCACCACCGTCGCGCTGCCGGCCAATTGCTTCACGGAGTCTTTGTAATCGCCGTTGGCCAAGGCGTGTTCTTTGAAATAGCCATAGGTTCCGGAAGCCGAGTTGCGGCCATAAAGGTTGATTGGCAGCGAGGCCCATTTTCCCCGCAGCCCGAGTTCTCCCCAGGTGCGAAGCTCGTGCGGAAAACCCTGCTTGCGATTTTTCGAAAACATGGCGTCGAGCTGCTGAAGCGTCAGGCCGGCGATCGGGTTGTCCTTGTGAACATAGACGGCCAGCATGTCGATGGCCGTCGGCAGCTCCGTGGGGCGGTAGCCATATTGAGTCTCGAAGGCATCGATCTCTTTGCTTTTCATTTCGCGGCTCATCGGGCCGAAATTGGCGGTGCCGGCAATCAAGGCGGGCGGCGCTGTCGACGATCCTTTGCCTTCGACCTCCACCGGAACGTTGGGATAAAACTCGCGAAAGCCCTGCGTCCAGAAGGTCATCAGATTATTCATCGAGTCGGAGCCGATGCTCTTGATAGTGCCCGAGACACCTTCGGTCGGCTCATAGGCGGGCAACGCCGGATCGAGCGCGATGATCGAAGCCGCGGCCTCACCGTTGTTTGAGGAACGCCTCAAAGGCTCGGCGGCGGCACGAATTGGAGTGGCCGACTCGCCGGGTGCCGAACTGGAACCTGGCGTTTCCGAATACGAGGCCGGTCGTGAACAGCCATTCGCGACGAGACCGACTGTCAAGCTAAGGATGAGCGTCTGGCCTGCGTTCGCCATGAAATGCCGATTGGTGCCAATGCAACTGTTCTGGTGTCCTTGCCCGACTACGATTCCTCAATCAGCACGATACCGGCCGATTGTTAGGATTGTGTTAGGGCGGGGCCAGAAAGGGGCGGGCATTGCCTTGAGGCTCGAAATCACTCTGGGTGCTACGGCATCCGCCGCGGCGCGATACGCATTGCGCCGGTGCTCGGCGCCATTTGCCGCGGCGGACACCGTGCGGCGCCGGCTCGAAAGTCGCGCCGGTAGGCAAGTCCGCATGGCGTCGGTCGCGGGGCCGCGCTTGTTCGAATCGCCCCGCCTGTCGCGCCGCGGCGGATGTCGTGGCACCCTGACGCTCCCTTCGACCCGTCAACGGATCTTTCCGCGGCTGGCAAGCCTCTTGCCCAGTTCTGCCATCTGCATCGACGGCCGATGGGGACTGAGCGATCCATGCGCTTGGTCGATGCGCAGGCCCGCCGGCGATGCGATGGTCTGGGGCTTCTCGCGGGCTCGCCACCGCAAGCGCGGCCGCCGATCGATCAACGGCGCCAGCGCCGCGGCCGCCCAGACCAGCGAGAGAGGCTCGATGGGAATCCGAAACCGCGCCGAGGTAATTGTCAGCATATGAAAAGCCGTCACCACATCGAAGATCGCCACGGTCGGCCACATCGTCCGCCAACGCGGCGCAAGGACCAATAGCCCGACAAACGACAGCACCAGCCAGCTCACCGTGGTAATGCGGTAGAGCGGGTCGGCGGCCTTGGGATTGGTTTCGTCGAACAGCAGGAAGTAGCGCAGCCGCCGCAGACCGAGCCGGGCGTAAGCCGCCGGCTGCCGGCAAATAAAGTTCCAGGCCCGTTTGCCTAGCAGCCGCGAGCGGGCGGGCTCACTCAGCCCCGCAAACTCGCGATAGCCGGTGGGCTTCAATAGTACATCGTCGATGTACAGCGTTTCGCGGCGCGCCTCCCACAGCGCGCGGTGGCGATCGGCCAACGTGCCGTTGTGGGCCAGGCGGAGCGGCTCGACCGAACTTTTCGGAATCTTGTCGGTGCCCCAGCTTGCCGGGTTGTTGCCTTGCCAGAGGGCATATCCAAAAGTCGATTTGATAAACACCGGCTCGCCGTGCACCTGGTAATTGCGGTACAGCCAAGGAGCAATCACCAGCGTGGCGACCAAAGCCATCACCGCCAATCGACCGATTCGAGCGCTCCGCGCCCAACAACTGTTCCACCAACCGTCGGCCACCACCATATCGCGGTCGCGTCGCCAAAACATCACGGCCACGATCGGTAACGCCAGCGACAGAATCGGCTCCACCATCAGCAGCCAGCCGGCCAACAGCCCGAGCGTGATGGCCTTGCTCCAGGTGTGGCGGCCGCGCGGCGACGCCACCCAAGCCAGCAAGCCGGTTAGCAAAGCCGCGGCCCACACGGCCACCTGCAATTGGGTGACCATATAAATATGCACCGGGTGAATTGCCGCCAACACGCCGCCCACCCAACCCACGGTGGGCCATTGCGGCAGCAGCGACCAACCAAGCCAGGCAACACACAGCGCCAGGCCGGTGCCGACCACCGCTTGAAGGCAGGCGACTGCGGCCGCGCACCGCGTGGGATCGGAGCCAAACAGCCGGCAACTGGCGGCCAGCAACGCCGGATAGAACGGCGCCTGTTGCGAGGTGGGACCGCTGGTGCCCAGAAAGGTGACGGTGAAGCCCCGCCCGGCCAGCAGGTTTTTAGCGATTTCGCCATGTTCATAGCTCACCGCGGCGCCGTCTTGCCGGCCCACCAGAACGGCCACCGCGGTCAGCCGCAGGCCAAGCGCCAATAGCGTCAACACGGCGAACGCCAAGATGCGGCGAGGGGCGGGCATATTTAGCGAATTGGTCGGCTAACTCGGAAAGCACGTTTTCCGCCGTGGCGGCATCTGGCGAGTCGCGCTGATTCTATCGCCGCAGGGCACCGCAAGCCGAGACCAGTTTTTGTCGGAACAGAACGCTGGGTGGGCCGCGGCAGATTACGTTGGCCGGTCGGCGCGGTACACTGCCAGTCAAAACGCCGAATGACGATGGATCAGCGCCCTGATAACGAGATCATCTTGGCCGAACTGGCCGAGCCGGCCACGCCTTTCCGCCACCACGAACCCTATGGCGTGCCGCGGCGTTTTGGCGTCGGCACGATGCTCATCGTCACGACCGCCTACGGCATGCTGTTAGCCGTCTTGCGGTTGGCAGGATGGCCTCCCGGCGCGACGGCGTGGATCTTGGCCTTCATTTCGCTGGTCGGGCTCGGGCAGATGCTGCTGTTCGGGGCGAAACGACCGCGCGAAGCCTCGGTGGTCACCGGAGCCATCGGGCTGCCGCTGGCGATGTTCGCCTTTGCAATGTCGTTCGGTTTTGATGACCCGCATACTTGGCTTGCTGGACTGGTGTGCGCGGTCCCCTTCGGCGCGGCGGCCGGCTATTTGGCCGGCGGGGTGGTGGCGGGCGTCTTTTTAGTGATGGACGCCGTCGAGCAGAAGCTTGCGATCCTGTTTCCCCGCTCCGCCGAACGCAACAAATAGGCCCGGAGGGAATCGAACCCCCGACCTAGGGATTATGAGTCCCCAGCTCTAACCGCTGAGCTACGGGCCCAGAAACGTGAAACCGACCGCGGCCACGCTTATTATTTCGGCCGACTCGGCAATTCGCAAGGCACGCTCATACCCTGAGTTCCGCGTCGCCGGCCAGTTGTGCGGAGTACCTGGTCCGAATCGGCGCGACGACCTCCGCGAGAAACTCATCGACTTGCTCGGGCGCGCGGCCCACGAAGCGGGCCGGATCGAGTGCGGCCGACCAATCCACCGCGGCAAACGCCGGATCGGCCTTGAGTCGCTCGACCAGGTCGTTCGCCCGGCCATGCTGTTTCACCTCAGCCGCCGCCGCCAGGCTGTGCCGACGAATGCGCTCGTGCAAGTCTTGCCGATCGCCGCCCCCGGCCACCGCCGACATCAAAATGTTTTCGCTTGCCATCAGCGGCAATTCGGCCTGCAAATGCCGGGCGATGACTTGCGGATAAACCACCAGCCCGGCGGCGATGTTTTGATAGAGAATCAGCAATGCATCGGTTGCCAGAAAAGCTTGCGGCAGCGTCAAGCGGCGGTTGGCACTGTCGTCGAGCGTACGTTCGAGCCACTGAACCGCCAGCGTCTGGGCGGCGCTCGACTCGAGACTGACGACAAACCGGGCCAGCCCGCAGATGCGCTCGGCCCGCATCGGATTGCGCTTGTAGGCCATCGCCGATGAGCCGATCTGCTCCGCTTCGAACGGCTCTTCGATCTCCTTCATGCTTTGCAGCAGCCGCAGATCGGTGGCCGCTTTGTGGGCGCTTTGGGCCACGCCCGACAACGCGGCCATCACCTGCGCATCGACCTTGCGCGAATAGGTCTGGCCGGTCACTGGATAGGCGGCCTCAAAGCCGATTTTGCGGCTGACCAATTCTTCGAGCTGCCGGACTCGCGCATGATCGCCGTCAAACAGCTCCAGAAAGCTGGCCTGCGTGCCGGTGGTGCCTTTGACGCCGCGCGCCTTCAGCTTGGCGATCCGCCGCTCGATCTCGTCCAAGTCTTCGGCAAGGTCGTAGATCCACAGGCAAGCCCGCTTGCCCACGGTCGTCGGCTGGGCGGGCTGAAAATGCGTGAAGCCCAGACAGGCCAACGCGCGATGCTCGGCGGCAAACCGGCCCAGCCGGTCGATGACCCGCGCGAGGCGCACCGCCACCAGCCCGAGCGATTCGCGGATCAGCAGCAGATCGGTATTGTCGGTCACATAGCAACTGGTGGCGCCCCAGTGAATGACGCCCCGCGCCGCCGGACACGCATCGCCATAGGCGTGCACGTGGGCCATCACGTCGTGGCGAAGCCGCTTTTCGTAGCGGGCCGCAGCGGCAAAATCGACATGGTCGGCCGCCGCACGCAAGTCGCTCAGTTGCTCGGCGCGGATCGGCAGCCCCAGTTCCGCCTGGGCTTCGGCCAAAGCCACCCACAGCCGCCGCCAGGTGCGAAATTTGCGATCCGGACTCCACAGCCGGCTCATCTCGGCCGAAGCATAGCGGGAAATGAGCGGGTTGTCGTACTGTTGCAAATCGTCGGGCATCGCTGCTGCCGCCGCCGGAGCGCAAAACTCCATCTTAACCCACCGGCGGCAATTCAGCCACCTCGCTCCTATTCTTTAAGCAAAAACTCAATCAGGTCGGCCAGGTCTTGCTTATGAAGGTCCTTTTCGATGCCTTCGGGCATGAGCGACAGGCCGGTGCTTTGCAGCTCGTCGAGGTTGCCGCGCAGCAGTGTGTCGCTGGCGCCTTCGGCCCGGCGCAAGGTGACGCTGGTGGCCGTTTCGGCCGCGACCATGCCGGTAAGTGTGCGGCCATCGTCGGTGATGGCCACATAGTTGATGAACTGAGGGTTCACCTCGCGGTTCGGGTCGAGCACGTTGACCAGAATGGCCTCGGCGCCGCGGTTTTTCACCGTCGCCAGGTTCGGACCGATCTCGTGCCCCAAATCGCCGACGCGGTGGCAGGCGGCGCATACTTTTTTAAACGCCGCTTTGCCTCGCTCGGCGTCGCCCCGCAGCGCGAGCACGTCGCGGTATTGGTCAACCACGTCCCCGCGACGGCCAAGCTGCAACGACGCCAACAGTTGCTGAGCACGCCGCCGGGTGGCGGGTTCGCCGCGGACGGCAAGTTGCTTGAACCGCGCCGGATCAATGTCGACGGCATGCACCACGTCCTGATCGATGGCATCCAGCAGGGCGCTGGTCCAGGCGGGCCGTGCAAACAGCAACTCAGTGGCCGCCGCACGCAGCGGCGGACTGAAATGCGGCCAGGCGCTCAGCACCCGCCGGGCGATCGACCGATCGTCAAACTTTTTTAGCATCTGCAGCGCGGCGCTTTGCACGCCCTGCGGCTGCCGGTGATTCAGCAGACCCGTGGCGATCTCCGCCGCGTCGCCAAACGGTCCCAGCGGCAGCATGGCGATTGCCTCGACGCGCGCGGCAACCGGCTGTTCATCATCCGCGGCGGTCGCCCGCGCGGCGGCCAACAGCGAGGCGAGAATTTCTTTGGCGCGACTTTGGGGATCGGCGGCCAGCAGGTCGCTCAGCTTGGCCCCGCGCTGCGCAGCGCCCGCGGCCAAACCCCGCACCACCGCCGCAGTCGCCGACGAATCGTCTTTGGCCAGGCCATCGATCGTCTTCAAAGCTACGCGAACCTCGTCCGCTCGATTGGCCAGCCCCACTTGCCGCGCCAGCGTTTCTAAGAACGCACGGCCGCTTGCAGTCTTTCGAAACGTTTCGTCGCCGGACAGTTGGCCAAGAACTTCGTCAGCCCCAGTGCCCAAAGAGCTTTGAATCGCCAACCGCATCCAGCGATCGCCGGCGTCGCGGCGAGCCAACCTGGCGAGCGCCGCCAGCCGCTCGGGAGATTCCAATTCGCCAAGGGTGAAAGCAAGCTGATAGCGTACCCGCAGATCGTCATCGCCGGTCATCGCTGCCACGACGGCAGCCAGGCGCGGCTTGTCGAGCATCGTTTCCGCCAGTTTGACCGCATGCTCGCGCACGCCAGGATGCTCGTCGGCCAAGCGGTCGATCAACGTTGCTTCGGCGAGGGCCGAAAGCCCGGCCAACGCGTGAAGAGCGTGCAGCCGCCCCAGCGGCGATTTCGATTCGGCCGCCATTCGTTCGAGCAAGGCCGGCGCTTGTGGATCGCGGCGCTCGTAGAGCAACCGGGAGGCGGTTTCGCGGCGCCAGCCGTTGGGGTGTCCCAGCAGCGCGACCAATTCTTCCGTCGTTGACGCGCTCAACTTCGGCGGCGACCGGCGCGCTTGCAATCCCTCGGGCGCGATCCGATAAATCCGACCCCGGTCACGCCCGCTGGTCAGATCGAGATGTCGCTTGATGACCGGCGGCAGGCTGGCGGGATGCTCAATCACCTCGCGGTAGACGTCGAGCACATACAGCGTGCCGTCGGGGGCATTGAGAAATTGGGCGGGGCGAAACCAGATGTCGCGCGAGGCGACGAACTCGCTTTGTTCGTCGATGCGGCGAGCGATAAACTCCAGGCCGTTTGGCTCCAGCCGCTTGCGATGCACCAGGTTGCTGCCCACGTCGCCGATGATGGCCGTTTCGAGTGCCGTTGTGGGCCAGGCGTCGCCTCGGTAAATCGTCGCGCCGGTGGCGCCGGTGAAATAGCCCGCCGCGCGGCCCCCGCCTTCGATCGGTCCCGGCGCTGCCCCCGAAACACGCAGTCGGGTGCGCACAATCCGCCACGGTTCGACCGGGCTGATGCGAAAAACCTCGGCCTGCGGTCCATCGGCGGCAATGCTCACGCGAGCGCCCGGAGCGCTCAGGTAGGGATTGCGGGCAAGATAGCGGTCTTCAAACATCACCTGTTGAAGATGATCGCTGTTCGAGCAGACAAACTTGCGGCCCCAGGCATCGAACGACATGCCGTGCTGCGCGCCGCCGCTCGTGGCCGACAATTCGAGCGAACGAGGATCGAAGGCAAAATCGCGGCCATTGAGATTGACCGCCGCGTCGTTCGGGCGGTCGCCGCGGCGAACTTGCCCGCCGGCGCTGCTGGTGGCGCCGTGAATGCGGTTGTCGAGTCCCCAGGCGAACGAATTCAGCAGGCCCTGCACGTTCGACTTGCCAAAGCCGGTGAAGACCACGCGACGTTCGTCGGCCTGGCCATCGCCGTCGGTGTCTTTGAAATACCAGATATCCGGCGCGTCGCCGACAAACACGCCGCCGTCGTAGCAAGCCACCGCCGTGGGCCACGACAGCCCGTCGACAAACACGGTGCTCTTGTCAAAACGGCCATCGGCGTCGGTGTCTTCGAGCAAGCGGACGCGGCTCAGCCGCTGGTCGGGCTGCTCGGAATATCCACGCATTTCGACCACCAACAGCCGGCCATCTTCGTCGAACGCCGCGGCCACCGGGTCGTTGACCAGCGGCTCGGCGGCGACCAGCTCGATCTGAAAACCCGTTTGAACCTGAAAAGTTTTGAGCGCTTCGGCGGGCTCGGCCGGCGCAATCCGCGGCAGCTCTGCGCTGAAGTCAGGCTCGATTCCTGCCACTGGGCAGCAAAAAAGCACGAAACTGCAGACGCAGGCTGCTGTACGCATGGCTGATTAAGGGGCTGTCGACGAAATGGCACGTAGACTATAGCTTCTGCGGTGACTTGGTGCTGCCGTTTGGTTTCCGTAACCGCTTGCCCTGGGCGGTGGTGGGGGCGCTCAAGAGCGGCTCGGCGGGACCATCGAGGGGCTGGCCGACGTGAATCGCGTCGAGCCGGGCCTGAATGTTCCGCACATACTCCTCCGACAGCTCAAAGCCCAGCCACCGCCGCCCTAGCTTCTTGGCCACGGCCAGTGTCGTGCCGCTGCCGCCAAACGGGTCGAGCACTAGGTCGCCTTCGTTCGAGCTGGCCCGGATGATGCGGCCCAGCAGTTGCTCGGGCATCTGGCAGCCATGAAAACCCGCCCGCTCTTTGAACGTGCCGGCCACGCGCGAGAAGTACCAGGTGTCTTGATCGGCGCCAAAACCGCCAGGCACATCTTGCGGCCGCAAAATCCACGTGTCGTCGGGCAGGCGACCCTTGGGGTTTGCCCGAGTGTCGGCGTAGACAAGCTGCCGGGCGGAAGGAACGCGCACCGCCGGGTCGGAACCGTTGAACGTGAAGTTCTCCGAATCTTTGACAAAGTGAAACAGATGCGCGTGCGAGCGGGTGAACTTACGCGTGCAGTTCACTCCAAACGTGTAATACCAGATTACCCAGCTTCGGCAGGTCAGCCGCAGGTCGTTCTGGGCGATCAGCTTGATTTCAGCGGCGTACTCGTCGCCGATGGCGATCCAAAACGTGCCGCGGGGCGAAAGCACGCGGCAAACCGCCCCCATCCACTCGCGGGTCCAAGCCAGGTATTTCTCGTAGGGCTGACGATCGTGATAAACGTCATATTCATACCCGATATTGAACGGCGGATCGGCAAACGCCAGATCGACCGTGCCGGCTTCGATCTCTTGCATTCGGGCGATGCAATCGCCCTGATAGAGTTGGTTAGCGGCCAATGCCACGACAGATGACCTCCTTGCGGTGCGGATGATGAGGCAGTGCTAGCTATGCTAGCGGAAAACTCCGCAAGTTCAAGGCTGGCAATCGTCTGCCCTCGAACGGCTCTGGCGATTGATCGTCTACGAGAGTTTCTGCGCCGTGCCATTGGCCGGGGGCGGCGGACTGGTGCGATATTCCGTGGTGTTGATAATCGAAATCTGGATGTCGCGCGGCGTGGCGCCGGCCTGCATCTGGGCCACCGCCGTGTCCAACTCCTGCTGCGTCGGAGCGCGGTTTAAGTACTCTTGATAAAAGCCCGTTATCAACAGCGTGTCGTTCTCCTTGCTGTCTTCAAAATTGAGCACCACTTGCTGCTCAGTCAATTGATGCTGGTCCAGCAGGTTGGTCCAATATTGCAATCCCTGCGCATCGGCCGCGCGGTTGAGCAGGCGGTCGTAGAGGGCCGAAACCCAGCCGCTATTCGTTCCGCCGGAAGCCTGGAAGAACTCGGGCGAACTGATCATGCCGGCGATTACTTCTTCCGGGCCGCCGAATTGCTTCCACACCTGGTCCCAGTGAGCCAGGCCGCCTGGATCGGCCTGCCGCAGCAAGAATTGCTGATAATACTGCTCGATAATCGGATCGAGATGCTCGTCGCTTTCGAAGATGCCTTGAGCCACCTTGCCATATTGCTGGCCGTCTTCGATCTGAGCGGTCCAGAATTGCAAGCCGGCGCTGTCGGCGGCGCGGCCGAGCACTTGCTGATAAACCTTATCGACAATTGTCGCCTCATAGGACTCAAGCTGGACCGTGACCGGAGCGCTCGCCCCGCCGCTGCTAACCGCCCGGTACGTAAACTGATCGATGCCGGCGAAGTCGGCGCCTTTCACATACGTGAACGAGCCGTCGGCATTCAGCGTCAACTTGCCATGCGCCGGCCCTTGCACCACCTGGGCGGAGGTCGATCCGCCGGCGGAGGTGGTATCGTTGCTCAGCACGCCGCTGGCGGCGTCCACACGGTCGCTGGTTCCCAATCCCAGCAGGTACGAATCGGGCTGGGCAGTGGGAATCGCGCCGACGGTGATGTTGAACGTCTGAGGCGGCGAGAGGTTTTTTCCGCCGTTGTCTGTGCCGCCATCGTCGTGCAGCACCAAGGTGATGGCGGCGGTGCCTTGCACGCCCGGTCGAGGGGCGAATGTCAGCGCGCCGGTGTTTGCATTCACCGCCGGCTGAACCAGAAACAACGCCGGGTTGGTGTTGCCGATGACGTCGAAATCGAGCGTCTGCTTGGCTTCGCTAGGCGGCCCGGCCGAAATTTTGGTGGCCCAGGCGGGCAGAAGCACGTTGCCCGCGGTATCGTCCGCCCGCACGTCGCCGCCGGCGGTAAACGAGGGCGCTTGATTGACCGCGTTGACGGTGACCGTGATCGTTTCGTCGACGGTTTTGCCCGACTGGTCGGTGGCACGCAGATCGATCGTCGCCGTGCCGAATTGGTTCGGCTGGTAGGTCAGCGTCAGGGTGGCCGTGGCGGGATCGGAACCCGAAAGCACGGCCGTCACCAGGCTGGGATTGCTGTTGCCGCCATTGGGGCCGGCCAGCGACAGCGTCAACTTGTCGCCCTTGGCAATGTCGACGTCGGCAAAAACATCGGACAGATTGTTGAAACGATTGGCAGGCGCATTTTCGTTGACCACCACATTTCTCAGCGAGTTCGCCAGCGTGGGCGCGTGGTCGATCGGATTGACGGTAATGTGGAACGTCTCGGCCACCGAAGTGTTCTGTCCGCCGTTGGCGGTGCTGCCGCCGTCGTTCAGGGTGGCGGTGAAGGTGCCGACGCCGGCTGCCAGCGGCGCGGGCGTGAAGCTGAGATTGCCTGACGAGTCGATGGCGGGACCAGCCGAGAACAGCGCGGCAGATTGAGCGTCGGCCGGCTGCACGCTGAACGACAAGGACTGGTTGGGCGGATCGCCCGGCCCGTCAAGAATGCCGGTGGCCCAACCGTTGATGACATGCGGTCCCGAGTCTTCGTCGATAATTTGGTCGAGTCCCTTGGCGAACTGGGGCGGCGCGTTGACCGGGTTGATGGTAATGGTCAGCGGATGCGGCGTGGAGGTATTCTGGCCGCCGTTAGCCGTGCCGCCGTTGTCCACCAGCGTCACGGTGAAGCTCGCAGTGCCGTTGGCGAAGGGCGCGGGCGAATAGAGCAGGTTGCCGGCCGAATCGATGGCGGGCTGGACCAAGAACAGCGACGCCGAGGCCGGGTCGTTGGGCGTCAGCACAAAGTGCAACGTCTGGCCGACTTCGTTGGCGCCCTCGCCGGGACTCATGTTGGTTGCCCACAGCGGCACGCGTTGCACGCCGGCGTTTTCGTTGACCGTTTGCGCGCCGGACGACGTGAACGTCGGCGGGTCGTTCACGTACAACGCATTGATGGTGAACAACTGCGGCGGCGAAGTATCGACGCCGCCATTCAGCGTGCCGCCATCGTCATGCGCCACCAGCGAAATCACCGCCGAGCCATTTTGATTGGGCGCCAGCGTGTAGCTGAGCGTGCCGTTGGCGCTGATCGACGGCGGGATGACAAACAAGTTCGGGTTGGTGCTCGATTGCACCGTCGTCTGGAAGCTGACCTTTTGGCCCACCTCGGCCGGATCTGAGCCGGGCGAGATGCCGGTCAAAAAGTTCGCCAGCGTCTGGGCCGACGCGTCTTCGGTGGTCGTCACCGAAGGAGTCAGCCCCGTGTTGGGATCGGGCACGGTGGCTACCGCGGGGTTGAATTGATACCGCGGCGGCGTGTTTACCGGCGTCACGACAATCCGGAAGGTTTGCGTGATCTGGCCCACCGGCGAATCTGCCGCGGGCGTCCCCTGGTCGGGCACGCCATCGTCGGTCAAGGTCACCGTGATATTTGCCACGCCGCTGTGGTTAGGCGCCAATTGATAGGTGAACGTGCCGGCGGCGGTGCCTTCGCCTGTGGTGGGAGTAATGGAAGGCGGTCCTAACGCCGTCGCCGCGAACAAGCCCGGATTGTCATTGTCGATCGTCACCGTCCAATGTTGCTGCTGCTCATTGGCGTCGAGCCCGGGGCTAAGCAGCAACGGAAGGCTCTGAGCGGGCAGCAGAGCCGACGAGGTGTTTTCCAACAACACCTGATCGCTCAACCCTCTCAACACGGGTTGATCGTTGACAAAGTTGACATGGAACGTCAACGGCACGGCGACCGAGGTATCGACGCCGCCATTGAGCGTGCCGCCGTCGTCTTGCAAGCTGACGTTGAATGTTGCGGTGCCATCGACATTGGGTTCCAGCTCGTAAGAAAGCTTGCCTGTCGAGTCGATGCTAGGCTGCTCAGCGAACAGCGTGGCGGCTGCCGTGGCGTCGGCGGTGGTCGCCGGCAGAACGTGGAACGTGAGGATCTTCTGTGTGTTTTTTTCGTTGGGGCCCGACCCGGGGGATAGATTGGTTGCGAATTGCGATACCGACTGAATGCCTTGCGTGTCTTCGTCCACATCTACGGCGCTCGTCGACGTGACAAATGTCGGCGCGGTGTTGACCTGAGTGATTGTAATGCGGAATGTCTTGATAGGAGATTTGTCGATGCCGCCGAAGGCCGTGCCCTCATTGTCTTGCAAATAGACCGAAACGTTCGCCACGCCGCTCCGGTTGGCGACCGGCGTGTAGGTGAGCACTCCATCGGGATTCGACGCGAAGTTCGGATCGATCGATGGTGCGACGCCGCCCTCGGCGATGCTGAACAGGTCGGCATCGCCGCTGAGAATTTGATATGTCGTCACGAATCTGAGCATTTGCGACGACTCGTCCGGCGGCCCGGCGCTGATATTGGTGGCCCACACTACCGACTGCGCCCCGGAGTTCTCGAGGATCGGATGAGTCGGGTCAGCGGGCTGGTCGGGGCCGGCCGTAAAGCTGGGCGGGCGGTCGATTTGTTCGACATCGATCGTAAAAGTCTGCGGCGCCGATAGGTCGACTCCGCCATTGACCGTGCCGCCGCTGTCGTGCAACTGCACGGTGACGGTCGCGGTGCCGGTGAGACCAGGTGCGGGCGTGTAGCTCAGCGTGCCCGTCGGAAGTCCCGTGACCGGATCGATGCCGAGGGCGATGGCCGGCGGCTGCGCGCCGGGCGCCGAGAATAGATTCGGATCGCCCTTGGTGACTTGATAACTGACCTTGAAATCCAGCTTCTGGCTGGATTCGTTCGCCGGTCCGGGGCTGAGGCCGGTGGCGAAATTCTTCGTATTGTTTATCGAATCGAACCGCACAAGCTGATTCCCGCCGTTGATCAAGGCGGGGTTGATCTGAAACGACGGTGGATTGTTCACAAACTGCACGTTGATGGTGAACGACTGCGGCGCCGACACGTTCACGCCCCCATTGGCGGTGCCCGCCGAGTCGTGCAGCAGCACGGTCAGGTGGTCGGCCATGTCGATGCTGGCCACGTCGGGCTTGGGCGTGAAGGTCAGATTGCCGGTGATCGGATCGATCGCCGGCAGCACGGAGAACAATTCCGGGTGGTCGTTGGTCAGCGTGAAGTAAAGGCCCGACATCTGATTCTGTTCGTTGGCGCCCTCACCCGGACTGATGTTCGAGGCCCATTGGGGAATGACGACGGAACCGGCGTCCTCCTTGGTGCTGGCTGCTCCGGTCAGGCTGGGGCCGGCGGTAAACGTCGGCGCATCGTTGACAAACAGGGCGTTGACGTGAAACCTGAACGGCGTCGAGACGTCGCCGCCGCCGTTGACCGTGCCTCCACTGTCGTGCAGCAAAACCGTCACCAGATCGCTGCCGCTAACGTCGGGCGCCAGCGTATAAGTCAGGTTGCCCGTGTTCGGGTCGATCCTTGGGGAACCACCCGGTACATAGAGCGCCAGGTTGGTGTCGGCGACCGTGAACTGCAGCGTGTTGTTCGGCGCGAGGGCGTCTCCGTTGCCGGCGCCCGCGCTGATGCTGGCCGCCCAACTCGGCACGATGTGAGCGCCAGAGTCCTCGTTGACGTTTTGATCACCGCCGCTCGGCAGCGTGGGATTGACGACGAAGGTCGGCGGCAAATTGATGAACGTTACGCTAATGATGAAATTTTGCGTGATCGATGCGCCGGCGTCGTCGCGCAGGGTGACGCTGACGTTCGCCGTACCGCTTTGATTCAGGGCCGGCGTAAAGGTGAGCGTGCCCGTGGTTGGGTCGATGCCGGGCTGCACGGCAAACAGCGCGGGATTGTCGTTGGTGACGACGAAGTTGAGCGCTTGGTCGTTCTCGCCCATGGGACCCAGCGGGGCGGCGAGGGCTCCGGGGATGATGCCGCCGGCCCAGGGCGCGGTAAACGGTCCCGAGTTTTCGAGCACCGTCACCGGCACGCCGGGCAGGGCAAAGCTCGGTGCGATATCGGCAGTGGCGGGCGGCGCATTGAGCCGGGCTACAAAGTCGTCCTGTTCGCCGGGCGCGCCGATGGTGAAGGTGTCGAGCGACGACAGCCCGGGATCGAAATTCGCAGGGCCCTGCGAGCTGCCGGTCAGATAGACGTTTCCCATACCATCGATTGCCACCGCGTTGGCGATATCGTCTCCCGCGCCGCCAAACTGATCGGCCTGCAGCAGCCCGAAGCCATTAAAACCAATCTTCGTCAGATAGGCGTCGTGGGCGCCGGTGGCGGTCAAGTTCACCGTAGCGTTGGTGGCGTAAACGTCGAAGTTAGCCGTTCCGGAAAAAGCGCCGGTGGCCCAAACATTCCCCGCCGCGTCGACCGCAATGCCGCGGCCCGCCGAATCGCCGGTCGAGGGAATGAGGGCGGGCGTGTCTCCAGCGCCGTTGGCGGTAATCTTCCAGACGTAGGCGGTGCTGGGGCTGCCCGGATCGAGCGAATCATAGCCGGCGCCGGTGGCATAGACTTCACCCGTCGCCTGATTGACTGCCACGCCATTGCCGACACTACTAGCAAAGGCGGGCAGGGTGACCGCCCAGAGCGGCGCACCGCCGGCCAGTCCGAAATTTCCAAAGCCAGGCGGAGCTACGATCGCCGTGCCATTGAGCTGGGCCACAAAGGCCGTGTTGGCCGGCGCGGCCGCGCCTGCCAGCGTGAAAAAACCGAACGGTACGTTGCCTTGAATGCTGCCGGTGACCACCACATTGCCCGCGGCATCGACGGCGAGCGAATTCACCTCGTCGTCTTTGACGCCCCCAAACGTCTGCGTCCATGCCAACACGCCGTCAATGTCCAGCTTGGTGACGAAGATATCGTCTCCGCCGTTGCTCGTGAAAAACTTCGAGGCAGGTCCGGGATCGAGATCGGCCGTGTTGTTGAACGCGCCGGCCAGATAGACGTTGCCCAAGCTGTCGATGGCAAACCCTCCAACCGCATCGGCCTGTCCGCCAACCATGTTGCGGGCGGAAACGAAATTGCCGTGACTGTCGACGATCCAGAGGACGGCGGTCGACGTTGCTCCTGTGGGCAGTGCGACGACGTTGGTTCCGGGTTGGGCCGCATTGAAATCGGTGCTTCCCTTGATGAGCGTCAACACGTCGACATCGCCAGTCGTTGGATCAATCGCCATTTTGAGCGCGACGTTCGGATCGGCGCCGACCTGACTGGAATTGCTGACCGTCGTGCGGACCCAAACCAGCGCACCGGTAGGCGTGTACTTGGCGACGAAATCGTTGATCGCGTTTCCGAAATTGCCCGAAGTGATGAAATCGGTGGCTGGCCCGGGATCGAAATCTTGCTTGCCCTTGAAAGTTCCCGCCACGTACACATTTCCCGCGGCGTCTGTGGCGATCGACATTCCCGCCGTGCTGCCCAGGGTGGCGACCGGCAACGCCCAACCGAACGGGTGCTGCATTCCCACCAGCCCGGCATCGACCTCGACCGGCTGAGTCGAAAGCGACAAGATGCTGCCTAGTCCCGTAGCATCGACATTGCTTTGAATCTGCCCGGCCGCTCCCGCGCTTTCCGGGGCAAAGCCAAATCCGATTGGCGGACGAACCTGAATGTTGTACTGAGTGCCCGCGTCGAGCGGGAGTAAGTTGTAATGCCCTTGGCTATCGGTGATGGTGGTTGCGATCAGCGAACCGGGATTGGTTGTCGCGGCGCCGCCCGAGGCCGCATAAAGGTTGACCACGGCGCCAGCCACGCCCGGCTCGCCGGATTCAAACACGCCGTCGTTGTCGTCACTGTCGTCCCACACGGTGCCCGAAATAATGGACTGCGTGAGCTTCCAGGTGTAGCTGCCCGAGCCGAATCCGACCGTGGTGTTGAGCGGAAAAAAGGCGGGCCCAGGGTCGAAATCGACACCGCTAGTCGTATTGTCGTTGGAGAACGTGCCGGCGATGTAAACACTGCCGTTTGCCGAAGCCGCAATGCCGTTGCCGGAGTTCCAGAATTCGTTTCCTCCTGCCATCACGGCCCAACCAAACTGTCCCTCACTATCAAAGGCGGTCACATATGTGGCGGTGTAAAAGCCGCTCGCCGCCATGCTGAACGCCGATGGACCTGGATCAAAATCAAATTGACCGTCGAAGGTGCCCGTGGTGTATACGTTGCCGCTGGGATCTACCGAGATTCCGTGGGGTATGGCGCCTTCGGCAAAGGAAGAAGTCTGATTGATTGCATCCGCCCATTGAAATTTGCCGGCCGCGTCCAGCTTGAGCACAAAGGCGTTGTTGTCAAAGATGCCATTGGTGTTCAGGATGCTTCCGCGATTCCCGAAGGCATCGAAATCAACGCCGTCGGTGAAGGTGCCCGTATCGTAAATATCGCCGTTCTGGTCGACGGTTATCGCGTTGCCTGCGCTCTCGCCGAAGAAAGCGACGTTAAGGGCCTGTTGAGTCCAGACGGTATTCCCGTTGTTGTCGAGTTTGAGGATGTACTCGGTGCCACGGTCGATCCCAGAGTCGCTCAGTACGTTGGCGCCGGGCTTCAGCGGATTTACATCCACCACGCCGGTAAACATGCCGGTGGCATAGACGTTTCCGCGGGCGTCGAGTGCGATTCCGCGCGCATCAATTCCGGAGAACGAAACCGAACTGCTGCCCTCATAGCCCTTGGCCCACAACACCCGCCCATCGCCAGCGACTTTCGCCACAAAGGCATTGTCATCCAAGGGGTCGCCGGACAATCCGACATTGCCGAACGTGGCGCCGCCGCGATAGGTGCCCGCCAGATAAGCATTTCCGGCCGAATCAACGGCCAAGCTTATTCCTTGACTGTTATAGGCTCCGCCCGCTCCCTGAAATGCTTCGGCCCACAGGAAACTTCCCGTGCTGTCAAGTTTCGCGAGGAACGTGTCGGTCGATCCCGATGCCGGCAGGGTGGTCGCGCCGAACACAGGGTTCGTGGATCCGGAATAACTACCGGTGATATACACATCGCCGCTGCCATCCAGCGCGATTCCTTGAGGTGGTCCGTTGAACGTACCTTGGCTGGCGGTGAACGGGGCCGACCAGATCGCGGTTCCGTCGGGCGCGTACTTGTAGACGGCATTGGTGGCAAGCGTGTAGGAATCGCCAGCGGCATCGATCGCGACTCCGAAACCGCCCGCGTCAAATACATCCGCCGACCCCGCGACCGCAAACCCCAGATTCGCCGACAGCAAGGCGCGCGTTTCCAGCGTCTCCGATCCAAAGCGGAAGTACTGCGGTCGCGACGTGCGCTTGACCGCGCGTTCATGGCCACGTTGCCGACGACGACTTGAACCGCGCCCCCAGGCGCGCGAGAAGAGGGGACTCATGCAAGGTTCCCGAAGACTGCGAGGGTTACCGGTATAAAAAGATGAAACCGCGGTCGACCAACCATCGCAAAGGTGAGTGCGAGTGCCCCGGCGATCCCAACGGCTCTTGACCGACCGCCCCTGTCGGCACACCCCCCAGCGGCGGCTTGCCCTCCGCCAATCAGCTTCATACTTAAACCCGATTTCCGGCCATGTCAACAAAAAAGTGATTTTCCGCAAAATCGGACTACAGTTCCGCGCGCAGACTGCCGAAAAAGAGGCTCGGAAAACCGCTCTCACCTCCATCGTCGCCTTTTGCCGCAGCCCAACGGCGCGTTTTGCCGAGCAAAAGACGATAGTCAGGGCAAGATGTATAAACTGCGCCGCGTAGGTCAGGCTTCGCAGCCCGACGCGATCTGCCAGCCAGCCCTGGTTGCGAGTCCGGCGTCATCCCGTGCGGGTACGTACTGCGCCACAGCGGCGCCCGCAGAGGTCGACCATGATCTGACGCTGCTGGTTCCTTCGTTCGATGAAGAGCGGCGGCTGCCGGGCACGCTGGCGGGAATCGCCGACTTTTTAGGCGGCTGGGGCCTCGACTACCGGGTGGTCGTGGTGGACGATGGCAGCCAAGACGGCACGGCCCTGGTAAGCCGGCGATTCGGGCGGCGCTTCTCGACGCTTTGCCTTGGGCGGCGGTGTGGCAAAGGCGCTGCGGTGCGGCAGGGCATGCTGGCCGCCACGGGACGAGTGGTCGCCTTCACCGATGCCGATCTGCCCTACGATCTTGGCGCCCTACGGACGGCATATCAGTGGATCGAGACGGGCGAATGCGAAGCGGTGTTTGGCGCCCGCAACATCGCCGGCAGCGCCTGTCAGGCGCGCCGCCGGCTGTCGCGGATCGCGGCCAGCGCCGCCTTTCGCCAAGTGGTCAAGCTGGCCATTTCGCGTGAGGTGACCGACACGCAGTGCGGTCTGAAAACATTCAGCCGACGCGCGGCAACCGAGATCTTTTCGCGCACCACGCTCGATGGGTTCGCGTTCGACGCCGAAGTGGTCTTGCTCTGCCACCGGCTTCGCCTTACGTTTCGCCGAGTGCCGGTGCGGTTGGTCAACGAATACTCATCGACGTTGTCTCTTTCTCGGCACAGCGGCCGCATGTTGCGCGACGTGCTCTGGCTGGCTTGGCGCGATCGGCTCTCCGGTCGCCGCCCACCGCCCATTCGGACGCGGCCAGAGCAGGTCTGGGAACCGCGCAGGGCCGCGTGAAGGCGGGGAAAACGCGGGGACGCAGGGGAAAAGAGTATGCCAGACGAAACGATATCGGCGGCCGAAAGGCACGCCGGACTGCGGCCCCTGGCCTCTGGCCTCCGACTTCTGACCGCTGCCCTCGACTGGCCGCGGGCGGCGCGCCATTGCTGGCTGGCGTTGATCTTTGGGCTGGCGGTGTTTGCCCTGCTGCGTCCGTATAGCCACAGCGTGTACGACATCTATGTCGGCGCCTCGAGCCGCTGGATCGCCGGCGAAGACATCTATGTGCGGACGCGCGAGTATTACCGCTATAGCCCCTTGTTTGCCGTCGTGCTTACGCCGCTGGCGGTTCTGCCCGACGGCGCGAGCGCCGCCCTCTGGAAATTGCTCAACTGCGGAGTCTTCGCCTGGGGCTTGGCCGCCTGGGGCCGACGGCTGGCGGGCGATTCGTGGAGCCGCGACCAACGGGCCGCTCAACTGTTGCTGGCGATCCCGCTGTCGCTGCACAGCATGTACAACAGCCAGGCCAACCTGATGATGCTTGGATCGTTGTTGCTCGGAATGTCGGCCGCCGCCGAGGAAAAGTGGAACCGCTCGGCGCTTTGGCTGGCGTGGGCAACGTTGATCAAGGGCTACCCGTTGGCCTTGGCCATGCTCGTGGGCAGCATGTTTCCGCGGCGATTTGCTCCGCGCTATCTGGCGGCGGTGGCGCTGGGGTTGCTGCTGCCGTTCGCCGCGCAACGCCCGGCGGTGGTGATCTCGCAATATCAAAGTTGGCTGCATCACCTGGCCGACAGCACCGAAATCATGCGCGAGCGATTGCGATCGATCGATCAGCTTTTTGTGATCTACGGCCAGCCATTGTCTCAGCAGACGTTTGCCATGGTCGGCCTGGCGGGCGGAGCGGTCGTTTTTCTATTGTGTCTGCGCGCGGTGTGGCAAGGCTGCGAGCGGCGCGAATTGCTCCGGCGCACCTTTCTCTGGTTTTCGCTGTGGGTGGTGCTGTGTGGTCCGGCGACCGAATCGTGTACCTATGTGGTGGCGGCGCCAACCATCGCTTGGGCGATCGTCGAAGCCTGGCGGCGCGGCCGCCCCATGTACGAACGCGCGATGCTCGTTGCCAGTTTGCTCATGATGGGCCCGGCGGTGACTGACATGTTTGGCAAGCTGATTCGCAATTTTGCCAACGAGCATGGCAGTCAGCCCGTGGGAGCGTTGTTCTTGCTGGCTTGGCTGGCCATGGAACGCTCGAGGAAACGCCTTAAGCCGGTTCCCCCAGATACGCCGCTAGCACCGCCGGATCTCGACGCACCTGCTCAGGCGAGCCTTCGGCGATTTTTTGTCCGCCATCGAGCACCGCGATTCGGTCGGAAATGCCCATCACCAGCTCCATTTGATGTTCGATGAGCAACACGGTGACGCCCTCGGCGCGAATGCCGCGCACCAATTGCATCAAGGCGGCAGTTTCGACGGCGTTCATGCCGGCCGCGGGCTCGTCGAGCAGCAACAGCCGCGGACGCGTGGCGAGCGCCCGCGCGATTTCCAGCCGCCGTTGGTCGCCATAAGGAAGCTGCCCGGCGAGCCGATCGCCATGCTCGGCCAGCCCAACTCGCCGCAGCAGTGCGTCGGCTTGGGCAACCTGCCGTTGATGATGGGCGTTCCGTGCAGACCCAGGCGCCAACCCGCTGCCGCGCCCGAGGGCAACCAAGACGTTTTCTCGCGCTGTCATACTTCGAAACAGGCGCAAGTTTTGAAAGGTGCGGGCGATGCCGGCGCGGGCCACCAACTCGGGCGTCCACCGCGCCCGCCGCCAGGCGGTCCAAATGCCCGCCGCGCCCAACAGCACTCCCAGGCCGAATGCCAACGCAGCCAATCGCCGCATCCGCGCTCGACCGCGGTCGATTTGGGCCAGCAGGGCAAGCCGTTCGTCTGCGGCGAGGCGCGAGGAGAACGGCCCGATTGCCTGCGCCAGCTCGTGCGCACTGCTCCGAATCTCCCAGGCCCCGCGCCGCGCGATGATTTGTGCCGCGGGCAAATGCCTACTGAGCCAATCGAGTTGCTCACGACTCGACTCGGCCGCGGCCTTGTCGGCGGCGACGCCCAGGGGCGTGCGGCCATCGGCGGTCACGATCTGCCAACGGCCTTCTCGGCGCCGCTCGATCGCCAAATCGCCGCGCAGATAGCCGGACAATTGCCTCCGCGACTCACGCAGAGAAAACGACGTGTCCTGAAAACTCGCCGGTCGGCGAACCGCGGCCCGCCACAGCCCGTTGAGATCGGCCGCCACCGCGGCCAGCGCCAGCCCGCACATCAGTCCGACCGCCAAACACGCCGCAGTCGCGCGTCGGCTCCACGTCCGCCGCAGGTCGTGTCCCGAAAAGTGAATTGAGCCGGCGGTGGGCGCGACCAGACCGCTAATGGCATTAAAGAGCGTGGTCTTGCCGGCGCCATTGGGGCCGATGATGGAGAAGATCGTGTTGGCTTCGACGCTCAGGTCGAGACCACAAACGGCCGTTACGCCGCCAAAGCGGATCGAGAGCCGACGAGTCTGGAGAATCGGAGGCATTGGCAAATTCTAATTACCGGCGGATCCCACGGCATCTCTCCCCCTGTGCCCTGTGCCCTGTCACCTGTTCCCTATGCCTCCGCCGTGTGCGATACTCACAGCAAGGAGGATTGCCATGATAACCGATTTAAACCGGCGTGACTTCTTGGTTTCGACCTTGGTGTGTGGCGCGGGGCTCGCCTGGCCGCGCGGGGTGTGGGCCGATGGCGAAAATGCCGCCCAACTTGTCGAAGGCAAAGACCCCGGCCTCATCGTACACAACGCCAAAACGATCGAGATGGAAACGCCGCTGGCGTTGCTGCGCAATCACCGGCTGACGCCGAAAAAAATTCTCTTTGTGCGGAACAATCAAGAACTGCCGGGCGCCCGCACCACGCAGCCTGCCAAAGACGCCGATTGGCGCATCGAGCTGATGGGGCTGGTTGAGTACCCGCGGACCATCGATCTGGCGCGGCTGCGCGCGATGGAACAGAACGAAGTGGAAATGGTGCTGCAATGCTCGGGCAATGGGCGCAAGCAGTTCTCGCGCGCGGCGAAGGTCAAGGGCGCTCCTTGGGAGCAGGGCGCGGTAGGCAACGTGCGGTTCCGCGGTGTGCCGCTGGCCAAACTGCTCGACGAACTGAAACTCGAACTTTCGCCCGACGCACAACTGTTGACGGCCGAGGGCAAAGATGGCCCGGCAAAACCCGAGGACGCCGATTTCGAACACAGTCTGCCGCTGGGCGATGTGCGCCGGAGGTCGCTGATCGCCCTGGAAATGAACGGCGAACCGATTCCCGCGGTGCACGGCGGCCCGGCGCGGCTGGTGACGCCGGGCTATTACGGCACGATGCAGGTGAAATGGCTCACGCGGTTGCGCTTCGAGTCGCGCGAAACGTTCAACCATCACCAGCGGCGACGCTATCGCACGCCCCACGAACCAATCGCGCCGGGCAGCGATTTTACGTACGATTTCGACAACAGCGACGCCAATTGGCGGATGCGGATCAAAAGCATCATCTTCTCGCCGCTGGATGGTGAGACGCTCGCCGCCGGCAAGGTGGCCGTGCGCGGCGTGGCGTTCAACGACGGCGGCGCTAAGATCGATGAAGTCGAGATCTCCATCGACGACGGGCAAACCTGGCAGCGCGCCAAGCTCGACCTGCCCAGAAGCCCCTATGCCTGGTATCACTGGTCGGCGAATATTCCGTTGTCCAAAGGCCCCGGCCGCATCATGGCCCGCGCCACCGACGCGCTGGGCCGCACTCAGCCGCTCGACGGCGCGATTGGCTGGAACCCCGCCGGCTACGGCTGGAACGGCGTGCAAACCGTCGAAGTCAAGGTGACCTGAGCCATGAACCTGGCCATCGAAACGCACCAATTGACTCGCTTCTTTGGCCAGACCTGCGCGGTCGATGGAATCGAGCTGGCTGTCGAGCGCGGCACCTTCTATGGCTTCTTGGGGCCCAACGGCGCCGGCAAATCGACCACTATCAAAATGCTCACCGGCCTGCTGGCCCCTTCGGGCGGGCAGATGCTCGTGCTCGGCCACAACATGCTCGATCCGCATCAAGCCATCGAGGCCAAGCGCCGCATGGGCGTCATTCCCGAAGACCTGGCCTTGTTCGACAACCTGACCGCCCGCGAGTATCTCACGTTCGTCGGCCGCATTCACCTGATGCCGCGCGAGACAATCCGCAGCCGCAGCGATGAACTGTTGTCGCTGCTCGACCTGCACAACGAGGAAAAGAAACTCACGCTCGAATACTCGCACGGCATGAAGAAGAAGCTGGCCATGGCCGCGGCGCTGTTGCCCAACCCCGACCTGCTTTTTCTCGACGAGCCGTTCGAGGGCGTCGACGCCGTCACGTCGCGCGTGATCCGCGACCTGCTGGCGGGCTTTGTGGCCCGCGGCTCGACCATCTTTCTCACGTCGCACGTGTTGGAAATTGTTGAGCGGCTCTGCACGCACGTGGGCATGATCGTCAAGGGGCGGTTGGTCGCACAGGGATCGCTGGAGGCGATTCGCCAGGGCGGCTCGCTGGAAGATCGGTTTCTCGAGCGGGCCGGGGCCGACCCCGATGCCACCCGCAAGCTCAATTGGCTGGAGGAGGCCGCCTCGTGAACTGGCAGCACCTGCGCACATTGTTGTGGCTGCGCTGGCGCTTGTTTGCCAACCAAGCGCGCCGCTGGGGCACACTGAATTATGTGCTGATGATGATCGTGGCGGTGTGCGCGGTCGGCATCGCCCTTCCGCTGTTCATCGTCTGTTTTTTAATCGGCTTATATGCCTTCACCGAGACCGAGCCGTTCGTGCTGCTCTATGTTTGGGACGCGCTGGTAGCGGCCTTCCTGCTGTTCTGGGGCGTTGGCCTGCTAACCGAGTTGCAGCGGACCGAGAGCTTGTCACTTGCCAAGTTCTTGCACCTGCCCGTTTCGGTGAACGGGGCGTTTCTGATCAACTACATCAGCTCGCTGCTGCGGCTGAGCCTTATTTTGTTTGTACCGGCGCTGGCCGGCCTGAGCCTGGGGCTGGTCTGTCGGCACGGCGTGAAGCTGCTGCCAGCGCTGCCATTGATGGCGGCGTTTTTGTTCATGGTGACGGCGCTGACGTATCAATTTCAAGGCTGGCTGGCGGCGTTGATGAGCAATCCGCGCCGCCGCCGCACGGTGGTCGTGGCGGTTACGGCGGTCTTCGTGCTGGTGTTTCAACTGCCGAATCTGCTGGGCATGTTCCGCCCCAAAAGCCTCGAGCGGAAGATGCAACGCGCGGCGGCGTTGCAGCAAGAGCTGGACCAGCTCGGCGAGGCGTATAAAACCAAGCAGGTCGACGCTCAAGAATACATGCGGCGTTCGCAAGCGGCGTGGGCGGCACACGGACGGGAAGAGCAGCAAGCTGCCCGCGCGTTGAACAATTCCGTGCAGCACACCACGCGGCTAGTGAACCTGGTGCTGCCCGTTGGCTGGTTGCCGCTGGGCGTGATGTTCTCGGCCGAGGGACATTTCGGCGGCGCGTTGCTAGCGGGCCTGGGCATGACGCTGATCGGGGCCGCCAGCCTGTGGCGCGCCTACCGCACCACGCTACGGCTTTATCAGGGTGGGTTCACCTCGAAAAAGGTTCGTCCGGCCCGTGTGTCTGCGTCGGCAAACATCTCCGAAGGGCGCGGATCGCGCTTGCTCGAGCGGCGGCTGCCGGGCTGTTCCGAACCGGTCTCGGCGATCGCACTGGCCGGCTGGCGTTCGTTGCTGCGCGCGCCCGAGGTCAAGATGATGGTGCTGACCCCGGTGCTGATGGGCGCGATTTTCGGCGGGGCGGCGCTGCGGACGCCGTCAGCCATGCCTGTCGCCGCGCGACCGTTGCTTGCGATAGGCGCCATCCTGGTGGTGCTGATGGGCATGGCACAGTTGATGGCAAACCAATTCGGCGTCGACCGCGACGGCTTTCGGGTGTTCGTGCTCTGCGCGGCATCGCGGCGCGATATTTTGTTGGGCAAGAACCTGGCGTTTGCGCCCTTGGCTTTGGGCATGGCCACTGTGCTGTTGATGGTTGTGCAGGTGGCGTGCCCGCTACGGCTCGATCATCTGCTGACCATGCTGCCGCAATTCATTTCGATGTTCTTGCTGTTTTGCTTTTTGTCGAACCTGGTCTCGATCTATGCCCCCATGCACATTGCCGCCGGGTCGCTGAAGCCGGCTAACATCAAGTTGCTGCCGATGCTCATTCAATTATTGATGTTCTTTTTCCTGTTTCCGTTGATGCAGGGGCCGACGCTGTTGCCGCTGGGCATCGAGGCCCTGCTCGACTCACTGGGTTGGCAGGCGCGCGTGCCCATCGCCCTGTTGCTGGCCTTGGTTCAATGTGTGGTCGTCGTGTGGCTTTACCGCGCGTTGCTAAATTGGCAAGGCGGATTGCTTCAAGCGCGCGAGCTGCGCATTTTAGAAACCGTCACTAATCGGGCGTCGACCTAGGTTCGACACCTTACCGTCGGTGGCCGGGGCAGAGGCTCGCCGATGCCAATGCAGTAGGTTGGGCCGAGCGGGCTAACGCGCCGCGGCCTGTTGCCGCCCGAGCACCGCGAACATGCCGCGGCAAAAATCGGGCAGGTCGTCGGGTTTGCGGCTGGAGACAAAATGTCGGTCGATCACCACGGCGGCGTCGTGCCACACCGCGCCGGCATTGACCAAGTCGTCTTTGATGCCCGGCGAGCCGGTCACGCGCACACCGCGATAGACTCCCGCCGAGATAGCGATCCAGCCGCCGTGGCAAATGGCCGCCACGAGCTTTTGCGCCTCGGCAAATTGCCGCACCAATTCGAGCACTTTTGGATCGCGGCGCAGCTTGTCGGGCATGAAGCCGCCGGGCAACAACACGCCGTCGAAATCAGCAGCCTGCATGTCGGCAATCGCCGCGTCGGAAACGCAAGGATAGCCATGTTTGCCCGCGTATTTACCGCCGGCGGCCGGCCCGGCCATGAGCACCTCGGCCCCCGCCTCCTTCAGGCGCAATTTCGGATACCACAACTCCAAGTCTTCATAGACGTCGTCGACGAAGGCGAGCACTCGGACACGTGTAAGCGGCAGTTCAGATGTCGGCATACCATGAACATAGCGCGCCGCGGCGCCTTTTGGCAATGCCCGGCTCCTTCAAGCCTTGGTGCGGGTAATCCTGAACCGATGGGCGGCATAACCGCCCATCGCCCATTCGGCTACTCGCCCATCTCGACCCTCGCGCCTGCCGGTAAAGGCAGCGTCGCCAGGCTCTCCTTGATTTCAGTAACCGCCGATGCACGGTCCTTGCGAAGCACGGTAGCCCGCACATGAAGCACCGGTTGCAGGGCTTGGTGAGCGATCTCGGCGGGCTCCACTCCGCGCTGGATGCTTGCGATGTCGCCCAGCCGAAATGACTTTGTTCCGTTGTCGCCAAGCGGCAAGTTGAGCAGGTCGGCGGTGCCCTTCGCTTCGCCGCCCGCCAGCAGGGACGCGGGCCGATACGTCACGCCGGATCGTAGATCGACCCAACGGGTCCGAAGCCCCGCCAGCAGGTCGGCGATCTGCGCTCGTGCTGCGCTGGCATCCATCCCCAGATCGGCGGCCTTGGCCAGGTTGAGATCGAATTGAAAAGTCGGCGCATCGCTTCGCTCCACGATCTCGACATCGGTGATTTTCGCGAGTTGGTCGCGGACTTTTTCCGCGACAGTCCACCTCTCTGCAGCGGTCTCGCAAAAGACGGACACGGTGAGCGACGTCGAAGCCGCGGTCGTCACCGTCAGGGTGGCGAAACGCTGATCATGCTTGAAGAGCCCCCACAGTCGAGCGGCGACATCTTCGGCGGCCGCGTCGGTCAACCGAAGCCGAATCGAGGCATCGCACGAAGCGGAATGCTCGAAAAATGCTGAAACCCAGTTGTCGGTCGCGCCGATCTCGGTTAACAAGTGCTCCCGCTGGTCGCGGGCGACCGTCTCGGTGATTACCTGCTCAACGTCGGCCATGGCACGCTCCGTTGCGACCAGCGTAGTCCCGGACGGAAGACGCAACCGAACGACGATGGTGTTAGCCTCGCCATCGGGGGCGCCGTCTTGAAACCTCAAGTACCGCAACTGCGTGCCGTCTTTCAACTGAGGTTTTAACGTCGCGAGCAGCTCTTGGATCGCGGTCTCGACGTCGGCCGGACGCGCGCCGGCCTGCACAAAGAGCGGGATGCATACGGCAATGGCTCCGTCCAGTCGTATCCGGTCTTCCGCGTTTAAAATCGACTCTTCAAGCCGGCCGACATCGGACAAATATTCCACTGAGTGAGAAGCGACGCCCACGGGCACGCGCTTGAGTCGATCGAGCGTAGCCGATGACAGAATGACGGTGTTTTCCGTGTCGCCGAACGAGATTTTCGAGGGTTCCGCAAAGGCGGGATGGCCGCGCAGCACGCGCAAGATGCCGGCTGGCGTCAAGCCTCGCGCCTGCAGCTTGACGCGGTCAAAATGGACGACCACGGCACGCTCCCGCGCCCCGAGAAGCGCAAGCGGCCCCAGTCCCGGAACCGCTCCCAAGCGGCCCAGCACCTGTTTCCGAGCCAAATCGGTTAATTGAACTGCATCGAGTTGTGGATGCTGGACAGCGATCGCACCGATGGGTTCCGGCCGGCGGGCATCGAAGGGCACGACGATCGGCCGCGGCGTGCGTTCGGGCAACTCTTCGAGCGCGCTGGCGGCCAGCGATGCAAGGGCGCTGACGGCCGCTGGCGAGGCATCGGGCCGAAAGTAGGCCTTGATCATGCTTTGACCCGCGATCGACCGCGATTCAATCCGGGCGACGCCGGGGGCTTCGATGATGCGGCGTTCAATCCGGTTGGTGATTGCCGTCTCGACCGCGGGCGCCGACATGGCCGCCGAACGGGTCCAGACCAGCACGGCGGGAGCCTGGTCGTCAGCCCCGGAGTTTTGCGAAGCGGCAATCGTCCACGCCCATGAAGCTGCACCGATGCTCAAGAGAACCAACGTCGCTGCAAATACCCTGGCAAACCGCCGAGGCCGCCGCGCGGCCGGGTCGTGCGTAATCGGCGAACAGTTCGATGGCTGCGGCGCCGTGGCCCACGGCGCGAGCACATCGGCCACCTCGGCGGGAGTTTGATATCGACGGTTGGGATCTTTGGCGAGCATCTTGTCGACCACCTCGGCCAGCCCCCGTGGCACATCGGCTCGGCAAGAACGCAGCGGCACCGGCGCCTCGCCCTGGTGGCGCATGACTTTTTGAATCGGCGTGCCATCGGGAAAGGGCGGTGCGCCGCAAAGCAGTGCGTACAACGTGCAGCCCAGGCTATAAATGTCGGCCCGAATGTCCGCGCGACGCGCATCAAGCGCCTGTTCCGGAGCAATATAGTCGGGCGTACCGACCGTCAGCCCCGACTGCGTCAAACTGCCCGGTATGGCGCTCTCGCTGGCAAAGCGGGCCAGCCCAAAGTCCAGAATCCGGATTTTGCCCGAGGGCGTCCGCAACAGGTTTTGCGGCTTGATGTCGCGATGGACCATGCCGCGTTCGTAGGCGTGTTCCAGACCCAGGGCCGCCTGGCAAACGTACTCACACGCTTCGTGGACGGGCAATGGTCCACGTTGTTTCAGATATCGCTCAAGGTTTTCCCCCGGCGCGTATTCCATGACCAGCACCTGCGAGCTGCCTACCTCCTCGGCGTCGTAGGCCTGGATAATGTTCGGATGATCGAGCTGGGCGGCGGCCCGGATTTCGCGGCGAAACCGCTCCAGCCATTCGGGCCGGTCCAGATAGCGGCTGCTGATGACTTTCAACGCCACCAGACGGCCCATCAGCTTGTGCTCTGCCTTGTAGACGGTTCCCATGCCGCCCTGCCCGAGCATTTCGACCACGCGATATCGCGAGTGAGCTGCCAGTTCGGCCGGGACTTCCGCCGGAAGCGGTTCTTGCGGCGATCTCTCGCGATGGCCGTTGGCCTCGCGCGCGTCATGTCCCGTCGTCGATTGCCGCAGCATGGCCAGCACATAGTCGTCAGGCAATTGCTCGAGCCGCTGGCAGCATTCGGGACAGCCGGCCATGTGTTCGTCAATTTCCGGCCACTGTTCGGCCGTCAACAGGCCGCGATCGAACGAAATCAGCAGGTCCAGGCAGGGGTGCGCGGCGTCAGGATTCATGGGTACCTTCTTTCTTGCCCCGTCATTAGCTGCCCATCTCTAAAGGCGCTGGTGGTGCAAAGCGCGTCGCGCGGTCGTGAAAAATCAGTCAAGCAACCCCTGGATTTCTTGTCGCAACCGCCGCAGGACGCGGCTTTTGGCCAACCGGACTGCGTTGGCAGTCATGTTCAGCGATCGGGCGACGTCGGCGGTGGACCGCCCCTCAAAGACCAACTGTTCGAATGCGCTCCAGGTCGCTGGCTCAAATTCTCCTTTGAGCAGTTCGGTGAGCCGGCGCGTGACGTAGCGATCGTGCTCGGCATCCCACAGGCGGCTGAGTCCGCTAGCGGGGTCATCGAGTTGCTCGATCAGTTCTGCCATCGCCCGACCGTCGCCCAGCTCGGACCGTTTTCGCTGCTCGCGCCAAAACGACCGCAGGCGATTGACCATAATGCGGCGCAACCAGCAGCGGAACGCGCCGCGCTGGCCTTGATGCTGAAACGCCGAAACCTCGCGAAACACAACGCTTAGAATATCTTGTTGCAGATCGTCCAGATCGGCGGCTTGCAAGGCATAGCGCCGCAACCAATTGGTCAGCATCGGTTGGTACAAGCCGACGAGCCGCCGCCACGAGGCTTGATCCGGTTCGAGGCGAAGCCGCTCGAGCAGACTGGCGGGCGTGTCGGACATGGTCGGTAAATCGGGCTGAGTGGATCCCGATTATTCTACTTGCTGATCGCTCGCGTGCGACCATGAAAAGCGAAGCGTCAGCCAGGCTGGTTTTCCGCGGGCTGGCGCCAACGTCTAAAAGCCGTTACCGCTCCGCGGCAGAAGGGCGCGCAGCGTCAAACCTTGCACTTCGCGCTTGGTACGGGCTGTTGGAGGATTCGGCTTAAGATGCCAGCATCCACAGCACGTAGGCGGCTAGCGCCGCGCAACCGGCGGCGGCATATCCATCGATGAGCAGTTCACGCCAGTAATTGTCCATGGCGGCGCGACGCGGCAAAAACATGGTGAGCAACTTGGGCAGCGCCCGCTGACGAAAAGACGCGATCTACTGTTCATATCGGAAAAAACGGCTTGGGGATTTAGCCGCCGCAACACTAGCCTGCCAGGTTTGCGCATCTTCGCCGATCACCGCTGGCAATGTATAATGCGCGGCAAATCTCTGGGATGAACCACGTGAACCTGCTGGCGTTTTTTCTGCGATTGGTCGGGACCGGTCTGCTGCTGGTCTTCATGCGGTGGGTGTACGGACATACGCCTCAGCGGCGGTGGCTCTTCGCGCTGGCGGCCTTGCCGTTGGGTCTGCTGGCGTTGGCCTTGCTCGCACCGCTGTTGGTGGCCGTTGGCACTGCGCCGCCGTCGCTCCCCGCGTTTATCGCGCGAACCTCGCTGCTGCTCGTGGCGTTGGCCCTTCTGGCCTATTTCCCCAAAATCTATCCGCACCGCCCGCTGATCTATTTGGCGTTGGCGCCTGCCGTGCTCTCGCTGGTGCTGCTGGCACCGCAGGTGGCCGCCGATGCGCGGGCTTGGATGCGGCTGGCGGTGTTCGACGGGCTCATCGCGCTGGCCGCCGCCATCGATCTGTTCAGTTTGCCCCGGCGCCGGTCGCTGGAGCTCGACCGAGAAGTGGCCCGTGTGGCCTCGCTCGGTCAGCCCCACGAGGTGCGGCTGCACTTCACCAACTTCGGCAAGCGCGGCGTGTTCATCTGGCTGCGCGACGATGTGCCGCACGAACTGCATCCCCGACCTGACGAATTCCGCCTGCGGTTGGCCGGCGGCAGCCGCGCGGCGTTCAACTATCAACTACATGCCACGCGGCGCGGCGCGTTCACCCTGCCCATGATTCATGTGCGTGCCCGCAGCCGCTGGGGACTTTGGCAGCGGCTGATGGATTACGAGGTGGGCAGCGTGGTCCACGTTTATCCCGACATGAAGCAGCTCACCGAATACGCGCTGCTGGCGCGAACCAACCGGTTGAGCTTGCTGGGAGTGCGGCGCACGCGGCGCATCGGCCAAGACAACGAATTCGAGCGGCTGCGCGACTTTACACTCGACGACAACTATAAGCACATCGACTGGCGCAGCACCGCCCGGCGGCGCAAGCTGACGGTCAAAGATTTTCAGACGAATCAAAGCCAGCGGCTCATCTTCATGCTCGATTGCGGGCGGATGATGACCAACCTGTCCGATGGGTTGAGCCTGCTCGATTATTCGCTGAACGCCATGCTCATGCTCAGCTATGTGGCCCTTTCGCACGGCGACGCGGTGGGGCTGGTCTGCTTTTCGGACGAAGTACACACCTACGTGCCGCCGTCGGGCGGGCGGCGCCAGATGAACCGGTTGCTGCACGCCTCGTTCGACCGCTTTCCGCGACTGGTCGAATCGCGCTACGATCAGGCGTTTCTCTACCTGGCCGCCCACTGCCGCAAGCGGTCGCTGGTCATTCTCATCAGCAACCTGATCGACGAGGTGAACGCTAATCAGGTGGGGCAATATCTGGGCACTTTTTCGGGCCGGCACCTGCCGCTGGGCGTGCTGCTGCGCGATCATCGCCTGTTCGACGCCGCCGACGAACTCGATCCGCAAGGCGAAGCTCTCTTTCGGGCAGCCGCCGCGGCGGATATTCTGGCGTGGAGAAACCAGGTGCTGGCCGATTTGGAAGCCAAGGGCGTGCTGGCGCTCGACGTCTACCCCGAAGGCCTGACTGCCCCGCTGATCAATAGCTACTTGGAAATCAAAGCCCGGCATTTGCTGTAAAATAAACTGCATGGTCGCCACGTTTGAATATATCGAAGGCGTCATCGGCAACTTTCGCCGCGCCGCCGAGGCCAACGAGAACACTCCCTCGCGCGGAGGCAATGTCGTCGTGCTCACGCCCGAAGTGGCCGACGACGTGATGATCACCGCCGACCTGCACGGGCATCGCCGCAACTTCAACTCGATTCGCAAGCTTGCCGATCTGGAGCGCCATCCGCGGCGGCATTTGATTTTGCAAGAGGTTTGCCACGGCGGGCCGACGTATCCTACGGGCGGCGGCTGCATGTCGCATGGCATGTTGGAAGACGTCGCGCGGCTCAAGGCGACCTATCCCGACCGCGTGCATTTCTTGCTGAGCAACCATGAGTTGGCCGAGCTGACCGACTATCCGATCCTCAAGGCCAAGAAGATGCTCAACCTGATGTTTCGGCTGGGCCTGCAAGAGATGTACGGGGCCGCCTCGGAAAAAGTACGCGAAGCGTACAACGAGTTCATCCGCACTTGCCCGCTGGCCGTCCGGCTGCCCGGCGGCGTGTTTGTGTGCCATAGCCTGCCTGAGCGGTCCGACGCGCGGAATTTCGATCGCACGATTTTCGACCGCCCACTCGAAGCGGCTGACCTCTTGGAACATGGCGATGTGTTCGACTTGGTCTGGGGCCGTGACTATCGCATTGAAAACGCCCGAGCGTTTGCCAAGTTGGTGGCCGCCAACGTGCTGATTCACGGGCACGAGCCGTGCCCCGAAGGTTACCACCTGCCCAACGAATTGCAGATTATCCTTGATTGTTGCGGCGAGCCGGGCTGCTACTTGACCGTGCCGATGAATGAAGAACTCACCCACGCCCAGCTTGCCGCACGAATTCAGCGATTGCCATGATTGCGCCCCACTCGCCGCAGCCGTGGCGATTTCAGTTTGGTTTGCGGTCGCTGCTGGGCACGATGTTGCTGTTGTGCGTTCCCTTCGCGGTGTGGGGAGCGCTGTTGCGGGCCGATCCCTCGCGACAGTTTATCTTGGTGATTGTCTGCCTGGCGATGCCGGTGATGTTGCTGTTCCTGGCGGGGCTGATTGCGCCCCTCCTGCGTTTGGCGCGCCGGCTGCGGCGCAAAGCCCCCTCCGACGCCGCGGCAAATGACGTGAACTTCCACACCGAGTCGAACGAGCATTGAACAATGCCGGCGTCCACCGATCAGCAGTTTTTGGCGGCGTTCATGGAGACTGCCCGGCACTTTGTGTCGCTGGCGCCGGTTGCCTCGCGCGATCCGGAAATCTTCGAGTTGGTGGCCCGGCGGGCCGCCGAGATTCTCGATGCCCCGCCGATCGACCTGCATCACAATGTGATGGAGCACATGGACGAACTGCGCGAGGAACGCGGCGGCATCTATCGCGAAAACAACAGCGAGCTGATTGAGGCTTTGGCCGACTATCCGCAGGCGCGGCGGGTGTTTTTTGCCGTAATGGCCGCCTGCCGCGAACTGGGACCCGAGATCGACCGCCGCCTGGGCGGCGAAGCGGAGTAAGGCTTGCCACGGCCCGGCACAAGGCCGGGAGCCACCTTCCCGTATGTCGGTAGTTCCGGCCCTTGTGGCCGGCAGTCCCCAAGTCGCCTCTCTGGAGCGAATATGGCGCTATTTTCGCTCCCACGAAAGGCGACCATCGCGCCGCCGATGCTCGCATACGGCTATTTAGCGGAGGATTTCGCAAGCTGGCAGTGCGCCTCGCAATCGCGCGACACCCGCATCGCTGACCTGTGTGTACATCAGGTTCAGCTTCCGCAGGCCAACGAGCGAGCGAAGGCAGCCCAGATCGCCATCGGAGACGGGCATGCCTTCCAAGTTTAGTCGCTTCAGGCCGCGCAGCCGCCCGAGAAGCGCGAGCGCTCGCTCCATCTCGCGCGGATCGTCGAACAACCGCTGCGCGTGCTGAAATCCGACGTAGTCGACCGATTCGCGATACGCCATGCCGAGCAGACGTTCGGCCGCGCCGGCATCGATCAGCTCACGACGAGCGCTCGATTCGGGATGGTGGTATAACACGGCGACGCGCAGCCTGTGGAGCTCGTCGATCGCCTCACGCTGCCGGCGCGCTTGATGGACGCTCCCGCCGAGCCACATGCAAACGACCGTCATCGAGACCAGCGCGGCACGCAACGAAAACTGCGTCCAACGCCGCCCGGGCATGAGATGCACCAGCAATTGGGGCCTCACTTACGCATATCCCACCAACCGCAGCGCCCGGCGGACGTACTCAACGCCGGTATACACGGTCAGCGCCAACGCAGTCCACACCGAGCCGATGAGCAGATAACGCAGTTCCGCCGGCTCTTCGCCCGCCGGATACGAGAGATAAAAGAGGCCGACTCCGGCCGCGATGCATTGGGCCACCATTTTGAGCTTGCCCGACATCGCTGCCGAAAAATCGGCCCCTTGCTGCTCCAAAAAACTTCGCAGCGCGGTAATCAGCAACTCGCGGCCCACGATGACCACCGCCATCCAGCCGGCGATGTGCGAACGCGGCTCGGCAACCAGGCAGATGAACGTGCCCGAAATGATGATCTTGTCGACGAACGGGTCGAGGATGCGGCCCAGCACGGTCACCATTTTATATTTCCGCGCCAGGTAGCCGTCGAGCCAATCGGTCGAGGCGGCGATGACGAATACCACCAGCCCGGTCAGCCAGAATTGAAACGTTATCAGCCCGAACAAAACCATCGACAACACCAGCCGCGACACCGTGAGCTGGTTGGGCAAGTTCAAGAGGGTCGAGGCGTGCGGTTTAGCGCCGGCGGACATGGGCGGGGCCTTTGTAGGTTATCGTGGCTTACCGACCGCGGCGGCCACCAGGTCGTAGTCTTGCGACGCGACAATCTCGCACGGCACGTTTTGCCCGGCGCGCAGCTTGCGTCCGGTAACATAAACCACGCCGTCCACATCGGGGGCATCGGCAAAGCTGCGGCCGATCCAGGCCTGCGGCTCGTCGGGCACCGGCCGGTCGATGAGCACGTCAAGCCGTCGGCCAAGCTGCCGCTCGTTCCAGGCGAACGCAATCTCTTGCTGCACCGCCATCAGCCGCTCGCGCCGCGCCTGCTTAATCGTTTCGTCCACGTGGTCCGGCAGACGGGCCGACGGCGTGTCGGCCTCGTAAGAATACGTGAACACTCCCAGCCGCTCGAAATGCTGCTCGCGCACAAAATCGACCAACTCTTCGAATTGCGCTTCGGTCTCGCCCGGAAAACCGGTGATGAACGTGGTCCGCAATACCAGTTCGGGAATCGCGCGCCGCAGCTTGCCTAGCAACGCTTCGGTATCGGTGCGGTTCACCCGGCGCTGCATCCGCCGCAGCATGGTGTCGTTGATGTGCTGCAAGGGAATGTCGAGATAGGGGATGATCGCCCGCCCGCTTGCCAGCACGTCGATCAGTTCGTCGCTGAAATACATCGGGTAGAGGTACATCACGCGAATCCAGTCGAGGCCATTGATGCGATCCAACTCGCTCAATAGCTCCGCCAGCCGCGGCCGGCCATACAGGTCGAGGCCGTAATACGTGGTGTCTTGGGCCACGATGTTCAGCTCGCGCACGCCGTCGGCCACCAATTCGCGCGCCTCGGCCACCACTTCTTCGATCGGCTTGCTGGCGTGCTTGCCGCGCATTTTGGGGATCGCGCAGAACGTGCAGAGCCGGTCGCATCCTTCGGAAATCTTCAAGAATGCGAAGTGCCGCGGCGTGATTCGTAGCCTCGCCACATCGGGCAGAGGCCGCGAGGGCGCCGGCTGAAACACGGTCCGCTGCTCGTGCAGCCCGCCCAGCAGCCGGTCGGCCACCTTGGTCACCTGCTCACGGGCAAAAACGCCCACCAGTTGATCAATGTCAGGGCAGCGGTCAAGCAGGGCTTCTTTGTCTCGTTCAGCCAGGCAGCCCGAGACAATCACGCCTTTGGTGCCGCCGCGACGCTTGAGATCGAGCATCTCGTGGATGGCGGCGAACGATTCCTCGCGCGCCCGCTCAATAAAGCCGCAGGTATTGACCACGACGAAATCAGATCCCTCCGGTTCGCTGACCAACTGGTAGCCGTCCAGGTGCAAAAGCCCGAGCATCCGCTCGCTATCCACCAGGTTTTTGGGGCAGCCAAGGCTGACAAAGGCATAGCTGCCTTTGATTTGCGTCGATGGGGGTGGTGGGGCGACGGTCGCCAAGGTGGTGCTCCGGGTTCGTAAGGTGCGGACTGTTCATCGTACTCAATTGGCCCGCCGCAGGAAACGGGCGAAGATTCGGCCCGGGCCAAATCGGTTTTGACGAACAAGGTCGGCAAATGCCCCGGCTGATCGGGGCCGGGGCATCGGTAAGCCTCTGCCCCAGCCACCAGCGGTAAAAAAGACCACGGAACGGCATGGAGTCCATTCTTTACCGACCTCGAGCGTGCGAACTACCGATTTCGATTGACTCAGTGCTGAAACAGAAACTCGCGGTGATTGATCAACGCCCAGAGCAAATCTTCGACCGCGGCACGGCGGTCGGACGCCTGCGAAAGGCGCTGGCTTAGCTCTCGGCACTCGTCGTCGGTCGGCAAGCGGCTCAAGGCGGCCAAAAACAGCTCTTCGACGATGGCCGTGTTGTCGGCGCGGGCGTCGAACAGCCGGGCCACCCGCCCCGATGGCGAGCGGATCTGGGCTTCGATTCCCTCGCCGCCGACCAGCTCCAATGCCTGCCCAAGGTTCGAGTCGCCATCGCGCTCGCACGCGCAGGCCAAGGCCCGCGCCGGCCGGCCAAACGCCGTCAGAAAACGATGCTGATACTCGCCATCGGGCAGCTCCGTTGCCCGCAGACCGGCGGGAAAGCCCGCGAATTTTTCGGGCGTACCGGTCGCCTGGCCAATGGCGTCCAGCAGTTGCTCGGCGCCCAGCAACCGCACGGCAGCCTGAGCAAAATAGCGCTCGCCCGCGGCGGCGCCCTGCGTGTCGCCGGATGAGGCAAGCTGATAAAGCCGCGAGCGCATGATCTCGCGAATCAGATACTTGCGGTCAAAGCCATGCGCGGCGAAATCGGCGGCCAGCCAATCGAGCAACTCGGGGTGTGACGGCGGGTTCGAACTGCGAAAGTCATCGACCGGCTCGACAATGCCCCGGCCAAACAACCAGGCCCAAATGCGATTGACCGCGGCCCGCGCGAAAAACGAGTTGCCGGGCCGCACCAGCCACTGGGCAAACACTTCGCGGCGGTCTTCCTCGGCCGAGATTTCCGGCGCGGGTGATCCCAACGCCTTCGGCGATACCATCGCCCCGGTACGGGCATGCCGCAGTTCGCCGCTGCGCGTCGGCAGCACCGTCTCTTCTTTATCGTAGATGTGATTGAAGAAGGGTCCATCGCGGTAGCGCAGCCGCGCGAAAAACGCGGCCAGCCCGTAATAATCGTCCTGCGTCCAGCGTTCGCCCGGATGATTGTGGCAACGGGCGCACCCAATGCGCACGCCCAGAAACACTTGGGCAATCTGCTCGGCCCGGTCTTGCGGTGTCCGTGGCAAACGATAAAACCCCGCCGGCGGATGGCTGTAGTTGCCGCCCGAGCCGGTGAGCAACTGCCGCGCGAAGACATCATCGGGCACGTTGGAAGCCATCTGGTGTTGAATCCAGGCGTGATACTTGATTGCCCCCGTCTTGCCCACGAACCGCTGATTGCAACCAAGCCGGTCGGCCCAGCGCATGGCCCAGCAGGCCGCGTACTCGGGACGCTCAAGTAAAGCGTCAATCAGCCGCGCGCGCTTGTCTGAAGAAGTGTCACTGAGGAAGCGGCGAACTTCGTCGGGCGGCGGCGGCACACCGCACACATCGAGCCACGCACGGCGCAAGAAGGTGGCGTCGTCGCTCAGTTCGACGGGGGCGATGCGCAGCCGCCGCAGCCGGGCGAGTGCCAAACGGTCGATCTCGTTGTTTTCGGACGGATTGGGCCAGGCAAAACCTTCGGCCGAGCGCAAAAACACAATACGGCCGACAGCCTGCAACTCGCCAAACACCGCGGCCACGGTCACCTCGGTACTTGATTTGTCATCAGGCAGGCGTTTGACCAGGCCGCCGGTGGTCACCTCGGCGACGCCTTCGGGACTGGCGGTGAAGAGGGCCAGGTGCGTCACGTCGCGCGATAATCCATCGGCCCATTTTGCCACCACCCGAAGCTGCTGCGTGCGCGACGCCGGCTCAAGCCACCGCTCATTCGGCAAAACTTCCAGCGAGAGAGGAGCCGATTCGTTGGCCTCGCAAGGCGCCCCGGCGGCAATCCACTCGCGCAGCAGCAGCGACAGCGGATCGTCGACGCCGGCAAATCGCCGACCGCCTCCGTGCGGCACACGGGCCAGCGGTTTGGCCAGCAGCAAGCTTTCGCCCGGCGCGAGCAAATCGATCCGCCGCCCGCCCGACTCGCGCGCGAGCCGCCGATGATCGCTGACCGGGTCGAATCCGCGCAGCGAAAGCGCCAGCCCGCCTTTGCCGCTGGGCGAGCCGTGGCACTTGCCCGAGTTGCAGCCAGCCTTCGTCAAAACCGGAATGATCTCATTGCGAAAACTCACCGCCGACGCTGCCGAGCAACCACGGACGAGGGCAGGCACGGCGAGCGCGTGATCGCCGAGGCGCACGACAATGTCTGCTGCGCCGTCGCCCACCGCGTTTGCCCCGCCTTGCGCATCGACCCGCACGACGGCCTCATTCGTCGATTGCCAAACGGCCTCGCGCGTGACATCGCGGATGTCGTTGGCCAGGCTGGCCGTGAGGACAAGCTGCACGCGATCGCGCGGGCCGCGTAGAGTAATCTCGGTAGGGGAAACGGCAAGCGCCGGCTCAGAGTCGTTCGCAACGAGGGCTCGTTCAAACCCGACGGCCATGACTAGCGTGGCAATCAAAGTCGGCAACCGCATGCGTTGCTTTACGCTCGGAATTATTTCTGATCCAAGCTGAACGGCAATTCCAAATGGCGGTCGCTGCATAGCCGTTGAAACTCGCGCTGCAATTTGCCTAACTGCTCGTCCGACAGTTCCTCGAGGTCGACCAGTCCGGTACGCGCCTCGGCGATGGCTCGCAAGAGCTCATCGAGCTTAATGTGGATCTCACGCGCATCGCGGTTTTGCGTGTTCTGGATCAAAAACACCATCAGAAACGTAACCAGCGACGTACCGGTGTTGATGACCAACTGCCAGGTGTCGGAATAGCCGAACCGTGGCCCGAGCATCGCCCAAATTGCGATTGTAGACGCGGCAGCCATGAAACACCACGGGGTGCCGCTGATGTTGGCCGTGCGACGGGCGAATTTTCGGAAGGCGTCACGAATTGAGGGCGGGGCCGCTTCCATGCCCGACAGCAGCACGCAAAGCCGGTGCCAACAACGTCACGCCGGAGCGATTCCTGTCTGCATCCGTCTTGGTCCACCACGATGTGCGACAAAGTTTTTCATTCCGGCAAATCAATCGAATGCCGCGTGCCAGTGGTTGGCGCCTCGACGGGACTTTCCGCTCCCTTGGAGGGCAGGTTGAGCGATTTGCCGTCGAGTTGCGCGAAAAGCGTCGCCGCAGTCAGGCGGAAAACGCCATACGACCAGCTCTTGTCTGAACACTCTACAAGCAAGCCCATCTCGGGATTGGTGCCATTGGCGAAGACAAAAGCGGCCCCATCTAAGATGCCTGCCGCCTCGTCGTCGTAGCGATCGATCGGCTGCGCTAACAGACGGCATTCGGTTTTTTCGCCGCGCCATTCGGCCTGCACCGTAAAGCGGCGAGCGAGCTGGCGCATCTGCACCAGCCGCGCCCGCTTCGAGTCGGCGGGTTCCAGTGCCTTCGCCAGCGGCGCCATCGCCAACTCGGTGCTCGAAGGAGTCCAGACCACGCCGCGCGAGTTTTTCATCTCGAACGCTAAGGGCGAGAGCGAAACCATTTCGTAGGTCATCACCGCTGTTTTTTCACTGTCCGGATAAACTTCGAGCGTAACAACTGCCAGCGGGCGGCCGTGTTCGCCCAAACGCCAAGCCGTGGCATCGAGCAGCGCCTGTGCGCCGCCAGCGCCTGGCCGAGTCTGATCGTTATAGCGCAAGAGCGGGTGCTGGCGAAATCTCAGCGCCGCGGGCGATTCGATTTGAGCTGAGCGCACCTGGAAATCGTCAATGACTTCTTGCATCATTTCGAGCCTGGCCTTCACGGCTCGATCGGCTTTGGGCGCTTCGGAACCTTCGCCCGCGCTGGCCGCGCTACCGACCAAGAGAATTGCCAACGCGAGAGCTCGCGCGGTTCGACGATGAAACATCTGCGTAACTCCGAGTTACCGAGGCGATTGCGAAGAGATACCGCCAGCCTGAACCCGCGAATTATCGCACGACGGGGGCACCACAGCAATGGAATGGACCGGAAAATAAGGCATGGTCGCCGTAGTCTTGGCGATAGACGACGAGTTCTTCCTCCGTCTCGCTATGCCGAGCGACACCGACGACGACGTAGCCCCTGCCCTTGTAATGCCGATATCGGCCTGGTTGGACTGTGTTCATCAACCTACCGTTTTCGCCGTCGGGCGCCGTTGGTCGCGGGGCGCACTTCGATGCCGGTCACCAACAGCAAGTCGATGTGATCAGATACGCCGTCCGGTTGGTAGACGTGAATCGTGCGCCCTTTCGGGGCAGACGCCATGAACCCGCGGCCATGCACCGGGATCTCCCGCCCGTCGGCGATGTGCAGCACGAAGGGATGAAAGGGTTGCGCATCGTAAAACTTGCGTATTTCTTCGATGGTCATGGCCAGGTGTGATCGCGAGCAGGATGATTGCGATGGGTTGGTTTCGCCATTTTAACCCGGCCGCGAAGCCAACGCCAATACTTGCCCCGTCGATACGAAGCGCGCTAAAGGTATCGCTCGAGCATCCGGCGGCTGGCGGGGTCGAGGGCGCGCAGATCGGCAATCAGATAGCGCATGCCGTGCGAATCGGTGACCGTCGCCTGGTGCGCGCCCAAACGCCGCACGTGTTCGTCGCTTTCGAGCATGAAGGAAGTCGTGCCGCGATCGGTTTCGACAATCCATTCGGTCGGCTCGACGGTCGAGGCGATCTTCACAATTCGCTTGATGGCCGGAATGAAATCGCGCCGCGATAGTTCGGCCTCGATCAGCTCACGCATGGGCGGCGACAACGTCGCCAGGTCGGCAAAGCAGGCCAATTCGGCCCCGTGCGCGTCGCAAATAGAAACCCAATGCTTGGGATCGGTGATGGGAAACGCCCGCACCGGCGCCACGCCCACGTGCTGCCTGCCCGAGGAGTCGGTGAAAACCAGCCGCCCCCAGACGTCTTGGCTCAGATCGCAATCGGCTGGTTGTTGCGGGGCGTCGTGCGTCGGAACGGTCATGGTGCTTTCAACTCTTTTGGCTTGCGCAAGCAGTGAACCCATTTGATGATCGAGCCTCGGCAATACCCGGTGGGTGGGGCAAAGCCTCAGCGATGCCCCGGTCGGCGCGAGCCGGGGCCTCGGCGCCTCTAATGGACTGGCTTCCCCCGGCCCACCGTACTTCCGCGGTTATAACTCTCCGGCCAATTCCAGTTGCGCCCGATGCAGCCGAGCATACGACCCTTGCCGGCTGAGCAGCTCGTCGTGCTGCCCGATTTCGACGATTTTGCCATGTTCGAGCACCACAATCCGATCGGCCCGCCGCAAGGTGCTGAGGCGATGGGCAATGGCAATCGTCGTGCGCCCGCGAATCAGGTTGTCTAAGGCCAGTTGAATTTCACGCTCGGTCTCGGTGTCAACGGCCGAGGTAGCCTCGTCGAGGATCAGAATCCGAGGATCAATCAGCAAGGCACGGGCAATCGAAATCCGCTGCCGTTCGCCGCCGGAAAGCTTTTGGCCGCGCTCGCCGACAATCGAATCGTAGCCGTCGGGCAGCCGCAGAATAAACTCATGCGCGCGGGCCGCGCGGGCCGCGGCGATGATTTCCTCGGCTGGGGCATCGGGCCGCCCATAGGCGATGTTTTCGGCAATCGTGCCATAAAACAAAAACGGCTCTTGCAACACAATGCCGATATGCCGGCGATATTCTTCCAGCGCCAGTTGGCGGATGTCGTGGCCATCGGCGCGGACCGAGCCTTCGTTCACGTCGTAAAAGCGGCAGACCAGGTTGACCAGCGTGCTTTTGCCCGACCCGCTGGCGCCGACCAGCCCCACCATCTCGCCGGGCCGAATTAACAGGTTCACCTCGGAGAGCACCGGGCGGCTGCCATACTGAAAGCCGACGCCCCGCAGCTCAATTTCGCCCTGCAAGCGCCCCGGATGCCGGGGATGGGGTGGCTCGCGCACGGTGGGAACCTGATCGAGGATCTCAAAGATACGTTGCGAGCTGGCCGCGGCCCGCTGGACCGCCGCCACCATGCGGCTCATCGAGTCGAGCCGAGCGTAGAACCGCGCCATGTAGGCGATGAACGCGGTGAGCATGCCCACCTTGATCTCGCCATGGTAAATCTTCCAAGCGCCGAAGCCCCAAATGACCAACAGCCCCAACTCGGTCGAGAGCGTGACCACGGGCCCGAAAAACGACCATACCCGGTTCACCCGATCGTTGGCCGCCAGCACCTGATCGTTGCTCGTGCGAAAGCGGTCAATTTCACGCCGCTCTTGGGCAAACGCCTTGACCACTCGGATGCCGGGAATGGTGTCGGCCAGCACGCTGGTCATGTCGCCCCACACGCGGCCCGCTTCCAAAAAGCCTTTGCGCAGCCGCTCGCGCACGTGCATCACCAGCCAGCCAAGCATCGGGAAGGGCAGCAGCGTGACCAGCGCCAGCCAGGGATTGATCCACAATAAGATGCCGGCGGTCATGAGCATCATCAACACGTCGGTGCCGAAGTCGAGCAGATTGAGCGACAGGAAATTGCAGATCCGCTCAGTGTCGGTGCTGACGCGGGCCATCAGATCGCCGGTGCGCTGGCCGCCGAAATATTCCAGCGAAAGCCGCTGCAAATGGGCATAGGTGTGCGTGCGCAGGTCGGCACTGATCCGCTCGAACACCCAGGCCAGCACGTAGGTGCGCGCCCAGTTCAACACCCAGGCCAACAGCGCGGCGGCGAACAACCCGCCCAAATACCAAGGCACCAGGTCGAAGCGATCGGTTTTGCCTTCCTGATAGGGAATGAGCACGCGGTCGAGCAGCGGCATGGTGAGATAGGGCGGCACAAGGCTGGCGGCAGTGCCCGTCAAAGCCAGTGCAAAGCCCAGAACCACCGTGGGCGCGTGCGGTCGAGCAAACTGCCATAGCCGCAATAGCGAGCGCGTGGGCCGCGCCGGTTTGCCGCTGACGCAGAAGGGACAGGCCACCGATTCGGCGGGCAGTTCCGCGCCACACTCGGTGCAGCAGTTCCTGCCCGACTCGGCCAGGACGCCTTCCAACCGCCCGCTGAGTGCCCCGCGCCGCACGGTAGTAAATTGCTGCACCAGCCGGTCGGCGTTCGATGACCGGCCCAGCGTATAGTGCCAATGCGCCAGCCGCTGGCCGGTGGCCAACAGTTCGAGCGTGCCCACGCCCGCCTGATCGACCGCGTCCAGCTCGGTGATGCTATCCAACGGCCACGAGCGCCAACGGGCGCCTTCGCCGATTGGGGTGTCGCTTGGCTCGCGGCTTTCGCTAGATGCCCCCATAGCCGTCAGCACTCGGCGATCGGTGACAACCACCAAACCCTTGGCGTACCGAAGTTGAACGTCGAGATCGGGCTCGAACCAAGCCAGCACGACTTCGCCGATTTCAAGTTGGCGGCGAACTTCGCGCTGCCAAGCCGCGGGAAGCTGGCCGCCGTGGTCAACCTGATTGGCCAAGAGCCTTGTCCTGGATGGATTTACGTCTTTGAAGCACCCCTTGGAATCTAGGTCTTTCGATGGCGCGGGTCAAGCGCTCTTGGGCTGCGTCATCACGCTGAGACGCAAAAGTGTGTTGGCGACGAATTTCCCTATTCGCGGCGAACGCGCAGGGCTTCTAAGCATCTGAATTGCGCGCTTCGGCACCGCGGTTGCAAGCCTCCGGTGCGTAGTCTGCACCGCTCTCTGGGAGAATCGCCATGTTCCGCCGACTTACGACGTTGGTCTTCTTGGTTGCATCGTTTGCGTGTGGCTGCTCATATGCCGCACCAAACAATGCCGCACAAAACAACGCAGAGCAACCCTCAAAGCGATCCGCTGCCCAAGCCAGGCAGCCGGCTGACGATCGCGCGCCGGCAGACGCGGTCGAAGCGGCGCAGACGCCCCGGCAAGTCAAAATCACCCGCCCGGAACAAAAGCAGTCGGAACACGATCGCTCCGATCGTTTCAAGGCCACCGAGGCCCAGGCCATCAACGCGGAACTGGCCGATCAACCCAAAGAAGGCGAGAACACCGGCTTTGATTTTTATCGCGATCCGCTGAACAGCGATAAGCCCATGACCACCTTCGACGCGGTGATGAAGCAAGACGTCCAGGCCAAGCCCAACGTGATGCAGATGCAAGAAAAGCTGCTCGGCCAGCGCTACGATCTGGAGCCGAAGCTCGACCGCGAAGCCCGCATGTCGCGCGGCAAGCCGCTGGCCGTGGGGCCAACCGCCCGGCTGAAGCGCGGGATGTCGTGGCAGGCGCTGGGCAAAATGCCCGCCGACGACATCCGTCAGCAAAAGGCGTTTCCCTATCCCTCGCTGCCTCATCCCAAACACACGACCGGTGGGCAGGTGTTTCCCAAGATGCAAATTGAAATGTTTCCGCGGCTGGAACGGTTCGATGTCGATTTCGATTTGCCCGAAGCGTTTTTGCCCGAGTTTCCGCCGGCCATCTATCTGCAGAGCCGGCCCGAACTGGGCGATGTCTCGCGCGGCGAGGTGGTGTCGATCAACAATTACTATCGGCTGTTCAAAGACATTCTGACGCCGGTGCAGCTCGACGGGCTGCGAATGTTGCTCACGCCGTTTCCGCAGGAAGAATTCAATCCCACCGACGACCGCAAGAGCCGGCAGCCGAGCCTGGGCGTGGCCTGTTTCGATTGCCACGTGAATGGCCACACCACTGGGCAGTTTCACCTCAGCCCCGACGAGCGGCCGCAGCGGCGGCGGTTCCGGCTCGATACGGTCAGCCTGCGGGGCGTGTTTCATCAGCAGATTCACGGCTCGAAGCGCAGCTTGCGAAGCGTCGAGGATTTTTCGGAGTTCGAGTTTCGCACCGCGTATTTCAACGGCGATCCGATCCACTCGATGAAGAAGGGTTTTACGATCATCCCGCGGGTGCAGGTGACGCACATGGCTCAACTTCAAAACATGCTCGATTTTCCGCCGGCCCCGAAACTGAACGAGCTGGGGCGGCTGATCGCCTCGAAGGCGACCGAAAGTGAACAGCGGGGCGAAAAGCTGTTTTTTGGCAAGGCCCAGTGCGGCGTGTGCCATCCGGCGCCGTTCTATTTGGATAACGAGATGCACGACCTGCGGCTCGAGCGGTTTTTGGATGAGCCGGGCGACGGGCCCATCAAGACCTTCACGCTGCGTGGCATCAAGGAAAGCCCGCCCTATTTGCACGACGGCCGCTGCCTGACCCTGGAAGACACCATCGAGTTTTTCAATCTGGTATTTGGCCTGGAGCTAACCGACGAGGAGAAGGCCGACCTGGTGGCGTTTATGCGGGTGCTGTGAGGAGAAGCAAGCCGTCGTTGTGCTCTGATCGGGCTTCATTCTCGAGACCGGTAGTTGCCGGTGCTATTTATGCCGCCTTACCGCTGGTGGCTGGGGCGAAGGCTTGCCGATGCCCGGAAGCGGACCAGTCAGGGCATCGCCCAGGCTCTGCCCCAGCCACGGTGGCATTTGTTGCCCCACCGGCAAATTGTGAACTCGCCCGCGCCGAGATATAGTGAATCGCACAGCGCCCACGGCGCGGCTGCCCGGGCGGCGGACAGCGGCGAATCACGGTTGAGGGCGCCAGGATCTTCCAGGGGCGATTGCCCAGAGCGAAATGATGCGGCGAATGGGTTTTGTCTTTAAGAGCCTGGGTTTGTTGCTTTGCTGCGCGACGCCAGCCGGGGCCGATGATTTTGTCGGCTGGCAGGGTATGCGCGTCATCAGCCAAGACGGCAATCCCAACCAGATGCTGGCCGTCGACCTCGACGGCGAGGGACACGATGAACTGATCGTGGTGAATACCCGCGATGCCAGGCTCGATGTGTTTCGCTGGCTGAAGCCCGAAGATCGTTCGGCGGAGCCGGTGGTTGATCTCGATCCCGACCGCGTGAATGAGCTGCCGCTGGCGCCCGATTGGAAGAAAACCGAGTTGGCGCTGGAAGAGTTGCCGCTCGGCGTGGTGGCTCAGGATCTCGATGGCGACCAAAAGCCCGAATTGCTGATTCTGACCAGCCCTTCGAACAAAGTGCTGGCCTATCATTACGACGGCTCCGACAAATGGACTAAGCGAGGCACGTGGGATCTATTGGCCGGAACGCCGACCGGTCGGCGGCACCTGTTGGCCCGGCCCCAGGCTGACGGCAAATTCGAGTTGCTGGTCAGCTATGAACAAGGCATCCAGTCGCTGAAGGTCACTGTCGGCAGCCGCCCGGCGTGGCTCAGCCCGCGGGAAGGGCATGGCCGGCACGATTGGCGGCTGGCCGATCTCGACGGCGACGGCGATCTCGATTTGGTGGAGTGGAGCCAGCAATCGCGGCAGACCATTCGCTGGTATGAATGTTTTGAGGGCAAGTTGCTGCCGGCCCAGGCGCTATTCGATCAGACGGTGCAAGGCTTCGACGTGCTGGCGGCGCCTGCAAAGCCGGCGGAAATCTTGTTGCTGGGCGGGGCGCAGCACGGCGTGTTGCGGCGATATGCCATGGCCCGCGGAGAAGAAAAAGAACTGGGGCGGCAAGAGTCGGTGCCCATCAGCGGTGGGGCGAGCGCCATCTGGTGCGGGCTTTCGCTCGGCCAGCAGCCGGCACTGGTGGCCGTCGATCCCTCGCAGCCGCGGTTGCGGGTGCAGCCGTTGGGCGGCGAAGGCTGGCTTGCCGAGCAAACCTTTCCCACGATTGGCAACATTCGCGGCATGGTGGCGCCGCCGGCTCAGCCCGGAACGTTGCTCATTTGGACCAAAGACGCTTCCGACTTGTACGAAAGCCGCTGGGACTCTGCCCGGCTGACGTATCCCAAGCCGCTGCCTCAGTCGGCGGAGGTAAACGACCGCCGCATTCTGGCGCTCGACCGCGTCGGCCAGCGGGCGTGGTGGGTGCAGCGGGTGGGCGGCGATCTCGATCTTTATGTCTGGCAGCCGGGCCAGGCGGAGGCCAGCCGCACGCGCTTCACGGGCGTCGGGCCGAAAGTCGAGAAAGCGGTTTGGCTCGGCGGCGAGACGCTGCTGATAAAAGACGCCTTCGCCAAAAGCGCCAAGCTGGTGCGGCTGGTCGATGGCATGACGCAGATCAGCGAGCCAGCCCACCTGAGCAAAGCCGACTTGGGCGAATTTGATTTGCTGGAGTTCGGCGGCCAGCCGCGGGCCGCGCGCATGACGGAAGGCGTGGTGCAATGGCTCGACGAAAGCTTGCAGGCCGCCGATCAGATCATGCTTTCCGCCGGCCAGCGGATGGCCAGCTTCGTGCCGCTGGCAGACGGCCAGGCCTGGGCACTGGAACAGGGCGGTAACTTCGTGCATCGGCTCAAGCCCGACGAAGCCGGCATTTTGCGCGAGGCGGAAACCTTGCGTTTGCCCGGCGGCGCGCGGCTGACGCACGATCCGCTGTTGGGCATGATGCTGGTCGATCAGGACCGGCTTGTTCGGCTCAGCCGCGGCCGATCGTGGGAGCTGAAATTGCTCGATAGTCTCGACAGCCGGGTGGGCCGGCCCAGCGGCGTGAAAGAAGCGACCATCCACCGCATCATGACCAGCGATCTGGATGGCGACGGCGTGGACGAAGTGATTCTTTGCGACGATCGTCGGCACCAGTTGACCGTGTTGGCCCGCACCAACGAGGGCCTGAAGCCGCGGCTTTCGTGGCCGGTGTTCGAAGACCAGACGTATCCATACGGCGGTCGGCAGCATTCCCAGGCGCCCGAACCGCGGCTGATCATCGGCCTGAATGCCGACGGTGACGGTTCACGCGACGCGGCCTTGCTCTGCCACGACCGCTTGCTGCTTTATATGGGGAGGGAAATGAAATGAGTTCCAGGGATACTCGCCAATGGTCCCGTAGGATGACCTTCCTAGGTCGTCGTGGTGGGCCGCATCGAGCGGTTCTCCTCGCGGTGCTCTTTGCCATGTGCGCGCTGCCGGCCGAGGCCGCCGACCAGGTGACCGTGACGCTGGTGGGCGGCGCCAAAATCAGCGCCACCCTGCTGCGCGAAAGCAAAGACGGCGTGGTGCTCGACTTGGGCTTCGATGTGCTCAACTTGCCCGCCGCGCGGGTGCTCGACATCAGCCGCGAAGAAACGGCCGCCAAGAACGAACGCCGCCAAGATCACGGCATCTTTCACACGGGCCGGCTCGAACCGGCCGACGTGCCCGAACTGGTCAAACGTCACGGCGACGCGGTGGTGGTGGTGAAAAACTCCACCGGCACCGGCAGCGGTTTTATCATCAGCAAGCAGGGGCACCTGATTACCAACTATCACGTGGTTGAGGGCCAGAACAAAGCCCAGGTGACGCTGTTCCGCCGCACGGAGCAAGGCTACGAAAAGCAAGAGCTGAAAAAGGTGCGTATCTTGGCATTGCAGCCGCTGCGCGATATCGCGCTGTTGCAGCTCGATCTTTCCGAACTGAAGGCCGATCCGCCCGAGCCGGTGGTGATCAACAATTCTGACGACCTGCGCGTGGGCGATCTGGTGTTTGCCATTGGCAACCCGCTGGGGCTGGAACGGTCGGTCACACAAGGCATTGTCAGCTCGGCCACGCGCACCATCGGCCATCTGCGGCTCATTCAAACCGACGCTTCCATCAATCCCGGCAACAGTGGCGGACCGCTGTTCAATGCTCGGGGCGAAGTGGTCGGCATTGTGTGCGCCGGGGCCACGTCGTTCGATGGACTGGCGTTCGGCATTCCGGCGGGCGACCTGATCGATTTCCTCTTGCACCGCGAGAGTTATCTCTACGACACCACGCAGCCGCTCAACGGCGCGACGTACTTGGCGCCGCCGTTTCGTGCGCCGGGCGAAACCAACACGGCCACTTCACCATCAGACAACAAGGACAATGCATCGTGAGCGATACCAGTGCGAAGAGCGGAACGGGCTTGCGATTTTGGATTTTGGATTTTGGATTTTGGATTCGACGTGCCTCAGTAGATGGGTCCCCGGTGGCTGGGGCAGAGCCTTGGCGATGCCCCGGTAGCTCCCGCCCTTGTGGCGGACAATTACCGCGTCGACCACCGCAGGCCGGCCATAAGGGCCGGGGCCACCTGGGGCTAGCGCTGGTTTGTTTGCTTGCAAGCCAGGCCCGCGCTGTCGAGTTGCCGCCGGCTTGGGCGGCCTTGCCTGACGAGACAGCAATGGTCGTTCGGTTGCCGGGCGGCGCGGCGTTCGTCGATGCACTTCGTCAACAAACCAAACTCGGCGCGGTGTTGCTCAGTTCCGACCGGCTCGACCGCCTGGCCGACGCCTTCGTGTCGGCATCGCCTGAAGATTGGGATGAGATGCGAGAGGCCCTTGGCCGCTATGATCTCAAGCCCGAAGATTGGCGTGAGTTGCTGCGTGGTGAGGTGGGCTTTGCCGTGGCCCTCGAACCGCGGGCCGAGCGCGAACCGCTGGTGGTGGGGTTGGGTTGGCTCGATGCGGGCGAGGATGTCTCGCGGCGATTACTGGCCGCGCTGCAAGCGGTGGTGGCCGAGCAGGCCGACGAACCGCACGCGCTGGTGCGTGATGACCTGCAGATCGCCGGCCTCGATGTGACGCACCTGGCCGGACCTATCTTGACCACCGAGACTCCCAAAATTGATTTCACGCCCGGTCCCAGCGGCGAGCTGTCGGAAGACGAAATTCAGCAACGAATTACCGAGCATCAAAAGCGGCTGCAAGAAGCCCCGCGCGAAGAAACCGACCGGATGCACTTCTTTCTGGCGCGGCAGCAAGGGCGGCTGCTGTGGGGGATGACGTTCCCTCAATCGTCCAACAAGGTGCGGGCGATGCGCAAAGCCGGTGACGAATCGATCGACTGGGACGAAGTGACCGGGTTGGAAGCCGCCACCGCGATGTTCGGCCGGTTTCTCTCGGGTCAGAACGGGGCGAGCACGGGGCGCGTTGCCGGATTGCTGGCCACTCCCGGCGTCGGCGAACAGCTTCCCGCCGGCAAGACGTTGATCGAGATCGTGGGCGACCCGCGGCCTCTGGTCAAGCTGGCCGACTTGGACAGCACCGGGCAGGCACAGCGGGCAATCGAGTCGCTGGGGCTGGGGGCGCTGGGGCCATTGGCGCTGCGGACTTCGCTGGACGGTTCGGTGTTGAGATCGGCGGTCGTATTGTCGGCGCCGGCTCCGCGCAGCGGCGTGGTGGCGCTGCTCGATCAAGACACGCTGACGCCCGACCCACCGGCCTGGGTGCCCGCCAGCGCTAATGAGTATCAAGAGATCAGCTTCGACCTGGCCAAGGCCTATACGTCGCTCAAGCAATTGGCTGGACAACAAGGCGGGCAGCGCGGCAGTCAGGCGTTTGACCAGATCGAAACCGTCGCGAAACTTTTTACCGGCGCCGATCTGACGGCCCTGTTGGCATCGTTGGGCCGGCAGTTTTCGATTGTCAGCTTTCCAACCAAGTCTGGGGCGCAGACCGCGGACGATTCGGCAGCTCAAGCCGCCTCAACCGTGCGGCTAGGCATCGTGGTGCCGGTCAACGACGAGCAAATCTGGGAACGATTGCTCGATCATTTCGCCGGCTCGGGCGCCGGCGGTCTGCACGCGGTCGAAGAGCAGGGTTTTAACGGCTATCGCATGTCGGCGGGCGGACAAGATCTGGGCATTTTTTTGGGCACCAGCCGTCTGGTGATTGGCATCGGTCCCGGCGTGAGCGAATCGCTGCTCTCGGTGTTGCGGACGCCGCCCGAAGCCGGCGCGGCGCTGCGCACCAGCGGCGTGGTCGAGCGGGCGCGTTCACTGATGCCCTTGGAAAAGTGCCTTTCCTATAGCCTGGCCGGCGACAGTTCAGGAGCCGATTTGCGGCAAGCTTTGCTTTCGCTGCTCGATCAGTTGACCTCGCCGGTACACCTGGCGAGTTCGCCGCCGCGGTATCGCGCCCAGTCGGCTGCCGGGGACGCCGCCGATCCCGAGGCGGCGGCGATCTTCAACAAACTCAAGGAACTGCTGCCCACCGACGGCGAATTGGAAGGCGCCGTTGGCGTGAGCGTCGATCAGACAATCGTAACTGAACAAGGCTTGCTGATTCGCAGCGCGCTGGAGCTGCCGTCGCCGTAAGAAGCTAGTCAGTACCGAAACTCATCGCAGCGCTTCATTTGATCAGATCCTTGACCGTCATGCCCGACGGAATCATTGGCAGCACGTGCTCTTGGTAAGGCACTTGCACGTCGAGCACATAGGCGCCGTCGTAGGCGATCATCTCGCGCAGGGCATCGACCAGTTCTGCTTTTTTGCTCACGTGCCCGCCGCCGCAACCAAACCCCTTGGCAATGGTCACGAAGTCAGGATACCGCTGATCCGGTCCCAGGCCGTCGCCCTGACCAATCGCCTCGGGATGATCGACGGGGCCTAGGTACGTGTGCGCCCGGTTGCCGGCGTGAAAGCGGTCTTCCCACTGCACCACCATGCCCAGGTGCTGGTTGTTCAACAGCAACACCTTCACCGGAATTTTTTCGCAGTAGCAGGTGGCCAGCTCCTGAATGTTCATCTGAAAGCTGCCATCGCCGTCGATATCGATTACCAACGCGTCGGGGAACGCCACTTTGGCTCCGATCGCGGCGGGCAACCCAAAGCCCATCGTGCCCAGCCCGGAGCTGGACATCCAGCTTCTTGGCCGCCGGAACTTGAAGTACTGTGCGGCCCACATCTGGTGTTGGCCCACGCCGACAGAAATAATCGTCTCGCGGTCGGCCACCAACCGCGATAGCTCGCTGATGGCGTGCTGCGGCAGAATGCCCGGAAAGTCGCGGTCATACTTGAACGGCTCGTCGCGCTTCCAGGCGTCGATGCGCTCATACCAGTCGCTCAAGTCGGCGGGCGGCTCGACAATTCTGTTCAGCTCGGCCAAAGCAAACTTGACATCGCTGATGATCGGGATATGGGCCTCTTTGTTTTTGTTGATTTCCGACGGATCGACGTCGATGTGAATGATCTTGGCGTGTTTGGCGAACTCTGAAAGCTTGCCGGTCACTCGGTCGTCGAAACGCACGCCTAGTGCCAACAGCAGATCGCACTGATCGACCGCGTAGTTGGCATAAACGCTCCCGTGCATGCCCAGCATATCCAGCGAGAGCCGGTCGCCGCTGGGGTAGGCGCCCAGGCCCATCAACGTCATGGTGACAGGGATGCCGGTTTTGCGAACCAGCTCGTGCAGTTCGGGGCTGGCATCGCCGCCGATGATGCCGCCGCCAGCGTAGATCACGGGTCGTTTGGCGCGCTTGATGGCCGCCGCCACCTGGGCGATTTGCTCGGGATGCGCCCGCCGCTGTTCGATGCGGTAGCCCGGCAGGTTCATCGGCGCGTCGTAATCGGCCACCGCCTGGTCCTGCTGCACATCTTTGGGAACGTCGATCAACACCGGTCCGGGCCGGCCGGTGGTGGCAATGTGAAACGCCTCACGCATGACGCGCGCCAGGTCTTTCACATCGGTCAGCAGGTAGTGGTGCTTGGTGATGCCGCGGCAGACTTCGACAATGGGCGTCTCTTGAAAGGCGTCGCTGCCGATGACGCTGGTCTTCACTTGCCCGGTGATGGCGATCAGCGGAATGCTGTCCAGCTTGGCGTCGGCGATCGAGGTGACCAGGTTGGTGGCGCCGGGTCCGCTGGTGGCCATGCAGACGCCGGGCTTGCCGGTGCTGCGGGCGTAGCCTTGGGCAGCAAAGGCGCCGCCCTGTTCGTGCCGCGGCAGCACGGTGCGGATGCGGTCTTTAAATTTGGTGAGCGACTGGTGCAGCGGCATGCTGGCCCCGCCCGGATAGGCGAAAATCACCTCGACTCCGTGGCGGATCAGCGACTGTACGAGAATATCCGCGCCGCAGGCCAGTTGGCCGGCGGTCGATTTGGCGGTGGTGGTCATCAGGGTTCCGGTGGAGAAAACGTCGTAACGGCTTGCAATATCATACCATACGGACCGGTGGATCGGCTGGCAACCGGGCCGGGGCTGGTACCGGCTCATCTATCCGACTCGGAAGCGCCAAACCGCCCGAGAACTAACCACCAGGGGGCGTTCCCTATAGGCCCAGCCGGTGTTAGAATCGCCCCTTTCCCGCGAAAACCAGGCGTTTCCCGACGATGAAGATTGCCGTAATTGGCGGCGATGGCACCGGCCCCGAAGTAGCGGCCGAGGGCCTCAAAGTGCTCGAAGCCATCGCCGCGCTCGAAAAATTCAAATATGAGCTGACCCCCTTCGATTTCGGCGGCGACCGCTATCTGCGGACGGGCGAGATCCTGCCGACCGGCGCCGTCGATGAGCTGCGCATGTTCGATGCCATTTATCTGGGCGCGGTCGGACATCCCGAAGTGCCGCCCGGCGTGCTCGAAAAAGGGTTGCTACTCGAGCTGCGGTTTCAACTCGATCAATACATCAATCTCCGCCCGGTGCAGCTTTTTCCGGGCGTCGAGACGCCGCTGACGGGCAAGGGACCCGACGACATCAACTTTGTGGTGGTCCGCGAAAACACCGAAGACCTTTACTGCGGCGTGGGCGGCTTTTTGAAGAAGAACACGCCCGACGAAGTTGCCAGCCAGACCGCCGTCTACACGCGCAAAGACTGTGAACGCTGCATCCGCTGGGCGTTTGAGTTCACCCGCAGGCGGAATAACCCGAAGAAGATGTTGACGCTCGTCGCCAAAACCAACGTGCTCACCTACGGGCATGACCTCTGGTGGCGTACCTTTCAGGACGTCGCCCGTGAGTATCCCGAGATCAAGGCCGACTACAACCACGTCGATGCTTGCTGCATGTGGATGGTCAAGAACCCCGAGTATTACGACGTGATCGTGACCACCAATATGTTCGGCGACATCATCACCGACCTGGGCGGCATTTTGCAGGGCGGAATGGGCGTGGCGGCGGGCGCAAACCTGAACCCCGACGCCGGCGGCACCAGCATGTTTGAGCCGATGGGCGGCAGCGCCCCCAAGTACACAGGCCAGCATGTGATCAACCCCATCGCCGCAATCAACGCCATGGCGATGCTGCTGGAACACACCGGCCAACCGCGAGCGGGCAAGCGGATTATCGAGGCGATCAAGACGGTTACGGGCACCAAGATGAAAAGCCAGGCCGCCGGCAAGATGGGATATTCCACCCAGCAAGTGGGCGATTTGGTGGTGCAGGCGCTCAGCTAAATGACTGCGAGCCCCGTGAATTGAGCGGTTTTTGTTCCGGCGAGCGTAGTCGGAGGATGGCCTTCCTAGGCCGTCCAGACCGGCGGGAGACGGCCTAGGAAGGCCATCCTCAGGCACATTTTGCGGAACGAAAGTGGGACAAACTCCGATCAAATCACGGATTTTGCGGAGCCCAGGTCATACCCAGCCATCCGTCAACGTCCCTGAATCCTGAATCCCGAATCCCGAATCCTCCCATGCAACTCTTCGATCTTTCCGGCCGCGTGGCCCTCATCACCGGCGGCAGCAAGGGGCTCGGCCTGGCCATGGCCCAAGGTTTTGCCGAAGCCGGCGCCGACGTGATTATCAGCAGCCGGCATGAAAACGAGCTGCAAGCCGCCGCCGCTCAAATTCGCCAGGCCGCCAAAGTGCGCGTCGAGTATCTGGTGGCCGATATGACCGAGCGCAAAGATGTCTCGCGGTTGGCGGAAGCGGCGATCGCGAAGCTTGGTCGCGTCGATATTCTGGTCAACAACGCCGGCACCAACACGGTGCAGGCGATTGACGAAATTCGCGATGAAGATTGGGATCGCCTGATCGAGCTGAACCTGACCAGTTGCATGGCCTTGAGCCGGGCGCTCGCGCCGCAGATGAAAGAGCGCCGCTGGGGCCGCATCATTCACATCTCGTCGATCATGGGCCTGGCGTCGAAAGAAGGCCGCAACATTTACTCGGCGACCAAATCGGGGCTATTGGGCCTGGCGCGGGCCAGCGCCCTCGATCTCGGTCCCTACAACATCACGGTCAATTGCATCGCACCGGGACCGTTTCTGACCGATCTGCCCGGCAGCATGCTCACCGACGAGCAAAAACGGGGGTTCGCCGAACGCACCGCGCTGGGCCGCTGGGGACAGCCCCGCGAGCTGGCCGGTCCCGCGTTGCTTTTGGCCAGCGACGCCGGCAGTTACATCACCGGCGCCGTGCTCGTGGTGGATGGCGGCAGCTTGGTCAAGACGTTCTAGCTCGCCGTTTGGCCCGCCTCTTTTTTTGTCTGCGGCATCACGCTTGCATAAGTGAGCAGAAAGGTCAGCGAGAAAAGGCAAGGAGCAAGGGGAGGGGCTTCGATGGACGGAGAACATCAAACCGGCAGATGGAGCATGTGGCACCCGCGCAGCGATGGCTTGTTCCGGGGCATGGGCAGGCGAGTGTTGATTGTCGACGACACGCACGACGCGGCCGAAACCCTGGCCATGCTCGCGCGGCACTTGGGTCACCGCGTAGAACTGTGCTTTTCGGGACCCACCTGTCTGGAATGTCTCGACGAATTCCATCCGGACGTGGTGCTGCTCGATCTGGGCATGCCGCTGATGGATGGCTTTGATGTCTGCCGGGCGATCCGCCGCCGCACCGAATGTCGCAACGTGATCGTGATCGCCTGCACAAGCTTCGATCGCCGAGACGAAGGCGAGCGGGCAGTCGCGGCGGGCTTTTCTCACTTCTTGCAAAAACCAGTGCCGTTGCGAGTGCTCGACGAGGCGCTCCGCCGAGCGGCCTGAAGGAAGAAGCCGAGATCCTTGAACCGCCGCAGCGCCGCAGCCGTCCGCTGACCAGGCGCATCTCGCGAATCAGCCAGTGCTCGCCTTAGCCCGCCGTGTCGAGATACGAGTCTTGACCCATTTGCTTTTGCAGCTTCTGGCGTTCTTTCTCGTAATACATGAGCACGCGGCGATCGCGGAAATGCCGCCGTTCAATGATTCGCTGGGCCTTGCGATAAAGACCGCCGAGATGATCATACGGCCCGGCCGACGTCTTGCCCTGCTCCTCCAGTCGCTCGGCCCGATCGGGACCTAAGCCATTCAACAAAATATCGTCGTCGAGTGAAAGGTATTGCCGGAAGGTGCCGGGATCGCCCTGGCGTCCACAGCGACCGATCAACTGCCGATCGACTCGGGCCGAGTCGTGCATCTCAGTCAGGATCACGTGCAGCCCGCCCAGGTCTGAAACGCCGTCGCCCAGTTTGATGTCGGTGCCGCGACCGGCCATGTTGGTCGAAACCGTTACCCTGCCGCGCTGGCCAGCCCGGGCCACAATATCGGCCTCGGCGGCAACCTGATGAGCGTTGAGCACCTGATGCTCGATGCCCGCCTCGTTGAGCAACTCGGAAAGATGCACCGACTTGTCAATCGACCGCGTGCCGATGAGCACGGGGCGTCCCTGGGCGTGCAACTCGCGCACTTCTTCGACAATGGCGGCCCACTTCTGGTCGCTGGTGCCGAAAATGGCATCGGGCAGCCGCTGCCGGATGGCGGGGCGATTGGTGGGAATGGCGATCACGTCGACTTTGTAAATCTTGCGCAGCTCGCGGGCCGAGCTGATGGCGGTGCCCGTCATGCCGGTCAGCTTGTCATACCGCAAGAAAAAGTCTTGCACCGTCACACGGGCGGCCTGCCCGGTGGCCACGGTCACTTCGACGCCTTCTTTGGCCTCGATGGCCTGGTGGATGCCGTCGCGCCATTTGCGGCCTTCGGCCAGGCGGCCGGTGTATTCATCGACAATCACAATTTCGCCGTCCCGGTTGACATATTGCCGGTCGAGCGTGAACGCCCGGTTCACCTTGATCGCCCGCTCGACATACTCATAGATGGTGAACATGCCGACGGCGTCCATCGCGGTGGGTTTGGGCAGCGTGCGGACCAACTGCCGGCCGGCGGGGGTGAGCTCAACCGACTGCTTCTCGTGGTCGTAGTCGTAATGCTCTTCGTCTTCGAATTCATCGGCGACCTTGGAACTCCAGCGGTAGCATTCGACGGCGATTTTTTCTTCTTCCGTGGGCAGCGCGCTGATGATCAGCGGCGTGCGAGCTTCGTCGATGAGAATGCTGTCGGCTTCGTCGACCACCACGAAATGCGCTCCGCGCTGCACGGGTTCTTCGGCCGAGCCGGCGCCCTGCTGCCCGAGCATGCCGCCCAGAAAATCGGTGAGGCCCTCGTTGATCCGCCGCAACAGCAGCCGGTCGCGGAGAAAATCGAAGCCAAACTCCTTGGCCGTGCCATAGGTGATGTCGGCGGCGTAGGCCTTGCGCCGGGCCGGTTGCTGCATCTGCGTCTCGATGATGCCGACGCTCATGCCCAGGATTTCGTAGATCGGTCCCATCCACTGAGCGTCGCGCCGGGCGAGATAGTCGTTCACCGTGGCCAGGTGAACGCCCTTGCCAGTCAGTCCGTTGAGATACATGGCCAAGGTGGCGGTGAGCGTTTTGCCTTCGCCCGTCTGCATTTCGACGATCGCGTGGTGGTGCATGGCGATGCCGCCCAGGATCTGCACGTCGAAATGCCGCATGTTGAGCGTGCGGCGGCCCGCCTCGCGCACCAGGGCGTAGGCTTCGGGCAACAACCGTTCGAGCGGCTCCTGGCTTTTGGCGCGATAGCGCAGCGAGAGGCTGCGCTTGCGCAGCTCATGGTCGGAGAGCGCTTTCAGCTCTGGCTCGTAATCGTTGATTTTGGCCAGCACGGCCGACCACTGCGCCAGCTTTCGCTGAGCGGTGCCGACGGCCATGGATTGCAATCGAGTGGCGAACGTCAAGGAGAAGGCTCCACGCGGGCCCGGCGCCAGACCCGCGCCGGTGAAAAGGGGCTATCCCTCCATTTTAGCGCGGAACCGGAAAAAAGGGTATCGTGCGGGCGGGGTCGTTCGGGGTGAAATAGCGCCGCTGGCCCGCAAAGCCGTGAGGATTGGCGCAACCGGAAGTGGCAGATCAGGATCCAGGATCGATGTTCGGGGGCCGGACGGCGAAGCAAATTGTCCTTGTCGGTGAGTACCGGGAGATGTCGTTTCTTCGGCTGACTATTTTTTCCGCGGCGTAATCTCAGCCGGAGGGGACACATCTTCGACGATGGCAGTGCCGTTCTGCTCGACGCCAATAAGCCGTTTAACCGGAATGTCTTTCCGGTGATAGAGTTGCGGCCGATGTTGATAGGCGGGATCTTGAAGCTTATTGGCGATGATCGCCCCGAGTTCCTCGTGTAGCCTGGCGGCGGTCGTCAGATCGATCTGCGCGGTCATCGCAGTAAAATTGTGGTCGGGATCAAAAAGCCGCAGCATTAGTCGTGAATCAGGGAGGGGATCACCGGCGCGATCCGTCCCTCGGAAGCTCGTTTCGACGCTCCATTGGAAACGAGGCGGCACTCGAATCACGCCAGATTCGTCGGTCGTCAGGTTCTTTGTAAAGAGATAGTACGAATTACCAGGCGTTTTGCTTTTATTTGTCTCGCCCGAGTCCACCGCGTAGACGAATCCAATCACGCAGCACAATGTGAGCGGCGCCAGTAATACGACGGTGAGCGAACGTTGCATGGTTGCCTCTGTTCGTTAGATATGTTTGTTCCAAGAGAACGACTCATTCGGTCGCCGCATTTTGTCCCTCAACCGGGAGCGTAGTCAACACTAAGCGCCATTCAGGCGACGGCAGGGGCAAGGAATGAGCCAGCAGTGCCGCTCGGCATGCCGGCTGCCCGGCGGGCAGCGTCAGCGCGAAGGACGGGCAGGCGGAAGATCCATAATATCGACCGCGCTGCTCGACGCAGATCGCTTTGAAAATCGGGCCGAGGTCGGTTGGAGGCCGCCGGAAGTGTCATCGATCTGGTCCTTCGTTTCCTGCTCATCGACTTCTTCTTCCTCACCTTCGCCGTCGGCGGAATGCGCCGCGGAGACGTCGGTGACATGCGACGCCGGTACAACCGAGCGATCGGTCATGCCGTGGTTTCGGGAAGAAGAGCGATGCGATGTTTTCGGCAAGTTGGTGGACTGATTCGGAGTAAAGCTGCCGGCGCCGGCGGGGCTTGCGCGGAACGGCCCATTGGCGGGCGTGTCGAGGCTTCCCGCGCTGCTCGACGGCAGCGCGGCAGGAGCGGGCGTGGGCAAGGGACCGGGCGCCGGCGAGTTGTAATACGATCCATCGACCGCTCCCGCCGCGCCGGTGGCGGGCGGTGGAACGCGCGTGCTCGGCAGCAGTCGCGGCGCAAACGGGTCGTTGCTGGGAGCCGTATTATTACACCCGGCTGCCAGCACAGCCGCCAGGACGATCGCCGCCGACCACCGCATCGTTCGACTCCGCTAGAAATGGTTTTCGGGGCGACAGATTAGCGTTTTTGCGATGTCTGGCAAGAGCAAAGCCGATCGCCCCTCATCGACATGCTAAGCGGCCCCGCGATGCGGAGGTAGTGTCCTAATAGTATGTCATCATAATGTGGTGCCGCTGGCTCCCTGGCCGACAATGAGGCACAGCCGCCCCCGACTGTGATTTGCCGCCCACGGCGGCGTTGACCGGGCCACAGCCGAGGGCGGCTGTGCCACATGGCTTATTGCCAGCACCACACTATGAGGACACTACCGATGCGGAAGCCGCATTGACAGCCGTGGAAGGCTGGGATACAAATCGCCACCCTTTCGCGGTCTCGCGCCGGCGCATCCCATCACTGCCCTTGCCCTAGGGGCCACGCCGCGGCGCGAAACCCCCGTGGATTTTATAGGCGGCCCTTTCCAATTACGCGGCGGACGTTGGCGGTATGGCCCACCCCAAGCACCCCCCCACCACACCCGGCAACGATGCTCCGGCGGCCAAAGCGCACCTGAGCGCCTTGACCACGGTGTTACGGCGGTTGGGCGCATGGTCGTGGCGCAATCCGTTACAAGCCGCCATTATGGTGGGCATCGTGCTGTTGCCGGTGGCGCCCATCGTCGTGGTCCAGTTGGCGCTCAGCCAGCATCAACGGCCGGTCGAAGCCAAACACTTGCCCGATGAAGCGCTGGCCGCGCTGGCTTCGGGCAATTTCGGCGAGGCGGCGAGAATCGTTCGGGCATTCGGCGGCGACGAGCCCATGACCGTCGACGAAATGGTCGCGCGGCCCTTTGTGCTGGGCGCCGTGGCCGACCACCGTGCCGAGCGGATGCTGGGCCGCGAACAACCGCGACACCGGCTCTTGGCAGCGCAGTGGCTCACCGAAGCCCGCAAGATCGGCTTCCCGCAGGGCTACGAAGCCGAAGGACTCTATCTGCTCGGCAAGAACCTCTATTTGGGCGGGCAAGTGGCCCAAAGCATGCCCATCATGCAAGAGGCGCTGCCGCTGAATCCCGAGCACGCCAGCGAGCTGCATCACCTGCTGGCCGGGGCCTATCTTGATCAGCCGCAGCCGCAATGGGCCGAAGCGCTGGCTCACAACACACAGTATCTATCGGATGAGTCGCTCTCAGATTCGCAGCGGCAGGCGGGGCTGCTGGAGCGCAGCCAGATCGAATTTGGACTGGGCGATTACGGGAACTGCCGGCAGACGCTCGAGCAGATTCCCGCCGATTCGCCGCTCGCCAATGAGGCGGCCTTAATGCGGTCGCTGTTGATCATCGAAGAGGCGCGGTCTTTGGCGGAAGGGCACCTTCCGCCACCCGAACCCGCCTTGGCAAAATACCGCGACGCATTGGCGCTGCTGCCGGCGGCGTCGAAAGCAAACGTCCCCAGTCAGGCCACGCTGGCCGCCGTCGAATACCTGCGTGGAGTTTGCCTGCTCGAAATGGGCGACGAAACCGCCGCCCTGGAACAACTCGAGCGGACGCATTTGCACCATCGCGATACGGAAGCCGGCTTTGCGGCGGGGTATGCGGCCGCCGAACGGCTGCGCCGGTTGGGGCGCACGGCCGAGGCCATGCAGTGGTACCGCGGGGCGCTGGGCGCGGTCGATTCCGAAATCACCTTTAAGAACCGCTGGGTGACGCTCGACAGTCTGCGCAGCAACTCGCTCGACGCGTATCAAGAGTTCTTGCGGCGGCAGCAATTCGAGTCGGCCGTCGAGTTGGCGGGATTGATGCGGCCCGTGTTCTCGCCCGCGCGTTCGCTGCAACTGCAGGCGCAGGCCCGCGCCCAGTGGGGGCGGCACTTGCTCAACGAAGCCGCGGCCGCCACGCCCGACCAAGCCGGCTCACTAACCTCCGCAGGCCGGCAGCAGTTGCGCGAGGCGGGCCGGCTCTATCATCGGCTGGCCGATTTACGCACCGCCTCGCGCGAATATCCCGACGATTTGTACGACGCCGCCGAGGCCGACCTGGCCGGGCACGACTATACCGGGGCGATCGAAAGCTTTGAAAAATACTTGAGCGTCGAGTCGCGGCGCCGGCGCCCCCGCGTGCTGGTGGCGCTGGGCGAAGCTTTGCTGGCGCAGGACCGCCCGGGCGAGGCGCTTAAGTCGCTCGACGAATGCCTGGAGGTGCATCCGCGCGATCCCGCCACCTTCGAGGGCCGGCTGCTGGCCAGCCGTGCCTATTGGGAACAGGGCCAGTTGGAACCGGCTGAACGGCTCTTGCTCGAGAACCTGAATGGTGACGCGCTGGAACCGTCCAGCAACGAATGGCGGGCTTCATTGTTCGCCCTGGGCAGGCTGCTTTACCAAGCCGGGCGATATGACGAAGCGATCCACCGCTTGGAGGAAGCCGCGCAGCGCTATCCGAATGCCCCCGAAGCCCCCGAAACCCGCTACCTGGCCGCCGAAAGCTACCGCCGCAGCGCCCTAGGCGTGCAGCAGCAGGCCACGCAAGAAGCCACCGCCGAGGGTCGCTTGGCGCGCCGCCGTCAATGGACCGGACTGCTCGAGAAAGGTCTCGAGCGGTTCGAGCAAGAGCTGAACGCCATGATCAATCGCCAAGACCAGCGGGCCTTGTCGTCGTTGGAAGAAGGCATCTTGCGCAATTGCTATTTTGCCCGTGGCGCGGTGCTCTTCGAATTGGAGCGATATCCCGAAGCCATTCAGGCCTACGCCAGCGCCACCAATCGCTATCAGCAAACGCCCGAGGCGCTGGAAGCCTATGTGCAGATTGCCGCCTGCTACCGCAGGCTGGGGCAAGAGGTCGAAGCGCGCAGCACGCTCGAGCAGGCCAAATACACGTTGAAGCATCTGCCCGACGACGCCAATTACGCCGAAACCACCAACTACAGCCGCGACGAGTGGATCCGCCTGCTCGATACGCTGGGAACCCTGTAAACGAACCACCGCGGTAGCCCCGGCCCTTGCGGCCGGCCCCTTATGGCCGACACACCCACGCTTCTCTGTGAAACCGACCTGCTGCTCGAGTTGATCGGGCGAAAGCAAAACTGCCTCGAACAACTGCGCGTCTTGGGTGGGCGGCAATTGGAATTGATCGAAATCGAGGACATGACGCAGTTGCTCGGTCTGCTGGCGGCCAAGCACCATCTGCTGGCCGAGTTGCAGCAACTCGAGCGGCGGCTCGACCCGTTTCGCGGTCAAGACCCGCGCGCCCGCCGCTGGCGCACGCCGGAGCTTCACGAGCGATGCGCCCGGCTCATCGCGGCCTCCGAACAATTATTCCGCGACGTGCTCGAACAAGAGCGCGTGGCTGAAACCAGTCTGCGACGGCACCGCGATGAAGCCGCGGCCCGCTTGCAAGGCGCCCAGTTGGCCAGCCAGGCCCGCGGCGCGTACCTACCTCAAACCCCACACACCGGGCGACTCGATGTCAGCAGCGAACGATAGTATGATCCTGGAAGAACACGCGCCGAGCGATTCCGCGGCGGCGATGCTCGACGCCGGAGCCGATCTGGAAGCGGTGCTGGCGGCCTGGCATGGGGCGACACTGCGGCTGGAGCAGACGCACGAAGCCCTGCGGGCGGAAGTGCATCGCCTCTCTGACGAGTTGGAAATCAAAAACCGCGAGCTCGCCCGCAAGAACCGCCTGGCCGATCTGGGCCAGGTGGCCTCGCACGTGGCCCACGAAGTGCGCAACAACCTGGTGCCCGTCGCGCTGTATTTGAGCGTCTTGCGACGGCGCGTCGCGCAAGACCCCACCAGTGTGGCGGCGCTCGACAAGATCGAGTCGGGCTTTACTTCGCTCGACGCCACGGTGAACGACCTGTTGAACTTCGCCGCCGAGCGCGACCCGCTGATCGCCCGCGTGCCGTTGCGCCCGCTGATCGCCGACCTGCAATCGTCGCTGGCCCCGCAGTTGGCCGCGCAGGGAATCGAGATGTCCGTACGAGTTCCCCAGCAATTAGCCGTCTGGGCCGATCGCGACATGCTTCGACGTGCAATCTTGAATATCGCGCTGAATGCGCTCGACGCCATGCCGGGCGGGGGACGGCTGGACCTCTCGGCCCGCGAACAGCCTGATGCGGTGGTGCTCGAAATTGCCGACACGGGGCCGGGTTTATCTGACGACGCGCAGCGGCGGGCCTTCGAGCCGTTCTTTACGACCAAATCGACCGGCACCGGACTGGGCCTGTCCATCGTTTATCGCACCGCCGAGGCGCATGGCGGCGACGTGACCGTCGCCAATCAGCCGGCCGGCGGCGCCTGTTTTACCTTGCGGCTTCCTCACCGTAACGCGGAGGAGATCGAATGAACAAGAAACCCAATCTTTCCAGCCCCGCCGGCCGGAATGTGCTCACGGTTCGCACCGCGCCCTTGCGCGGCCGTGTGTTGGTGGTCGACGACCATCGCCAGGCCCGCGAGTCGATGGCCGATGTCCTACGGCAGGCCGGACATCAGGTCGAGTGTGTTTCTAGCGCCATCGAAGCCCTCAAGCTGCTCGACCGCGTGAGCTTCGACGTGGTGATTACCGATTTGCAGATGCCCGGCATGAGCGGCCTGGAATTTGTCCACCGTCTGGAAAAACGCCCGCATGGCGCGCAGGTGGTGATGGTCACGGCTTACGCCACGGTGGCCTCGGCGGTTGATGCCATGCGGCACGGCGCGTTCGATTACATCGAGAAGCCGTTCGCGGCCGACCGTTTGGAAAACCTGGTCGAGCGCGCCATCGGTCATGGGCGCCTGATCGATGCCGGGCAAAATTTGCAGCGCTCGCAGGCCGCTGGCGAACTGCCCGCCATGATCGGCGCCAGCGCGGTGATGCAGGGCCTGCGCGAGCGCATCGCGCGCGCGGCGCCCACATCGGAAACCATTCTGATTATGGGCGAAAGCGGCACCGGCAAGGAACTGGTGGCTCGCGCGGTCCACGCGGCCAGCCTGCGAGCCGCCACACCGCTGGTGGGGTTGAACTGCCCAGTGCTTTCGGCCCAATTGATGGAAAGCGAGCTGTTTGGCCACGAGCGCGGCGCCTTCACCGGCGCCGACACCGCCCGCACCGGGCGTTTCGAACTGGCCGAAGGCGGCACCATCCTGCTCGATGAAATCAGCGAGATCGACCCGGTGCTGCAAGCCAAGCTGTTGCGCGTGTTGCAAGAACGGACGTTCGAGCGCGTCGGTTCGAGCGAAACGCGGCAGATCGATGTGCGCGTGCTGGCCACCACCAATCGCGACTTGCGGGCCGAGGTGGCCGCCGGGCGGTTCCGCGAAGATCTCTTCTTCCGGCTGGCGGTTATTCCGTTGGAAGTTCCGCCGTTGCGCCGTCGGCGTGAGGACATTGCCGAGCTGGCCGAGCACTTTCTGAGCCGCTGCGCCGGGCGGCTGCATCGCGAGCCTTGCACGCTGGCTCCCGCCGCCCAAGACCTGCTGACGCACTATCACTGGCCGGGCAACGTACGCGAATTGGAAAACATCATCACCCGCGCCAGCGTGCTCAACACCGGCGCGGCCATCGACGCCGACGATCTGCGTCCCTGGTTGATCGCCGCCGAGGGCGAGTCGGCCTCGGCGGAGGAAAGCTTGCCCTTGGGGCTGAGCCTCCGTGAGATGGAGCGCAAATTGATTGAAGCCACGCTCGATCATTTCGACGGCCACCGCGCGAAGACCGCCGAGGCCCTGGGCATTGGCCTGCGCACGCTCTCCGGCAAGCTGAAGGAATACGGTTACGCCCCCCGCGCCAAGCGCTGCGCCAAGGCCGCCTAGCCACAAGATGTAAGCGGGCAATTACCGACTTGGGCGTCAGCGTCGATTTGGCAACGCGTTCTGTGGCGCCGCGTCTTCTTCGAGCGCACGATTGCGCCATCTTTCGTGCCGCGAGCCATTGCCAGGCTTCGGCATCTTCGCGCGCCGGCAAGAATGGTGCACAATCAGCCACTAGCCGCCAATCCCCAATCCCCAATCCCCAATCCCCAGCCCCATGCACCTTCCCGATCTTACCTGGCCCGAAGTGTCTGCGCTCTCCAAGGACATTCCCGTGGTCGTTCCTCTCGCCGCCTTGGAACAGCATGGCAGGCATATGCCCGTCTTTACCGACAGCATGCTGCTGGGCGAAGTGATTCGCCGGGCCGCCGAGCGCTTGGATCACCGCGTGCTCTTTGCGCCGCTGATGTGGCTGGGTAATTCCGATCATCACCTCGATTTTGCGGGCACGCTGTCCGCCGCGCCGCGCACCTATTTGGATCTACTGGCGGGCTTGATCGATAATTGGATCTCCCACGGATTCCGACGGCTGGTGCTGGTCAACGGACATGGCGGTAATATTGTGCCGGGCGAGCAAGCGGTGTTTGAGGCGCGGCAGCGCTATCGTAAGCGAGACGATCTGCTGTTGCTGTTCGCCACCTATTGGCGCCTGGGCGGCGAGCCGTGGGAGGCGGATGCCTCAATTCAGCAGCGCCGCATGGGTCATGCCTGCGAATGGGAGACGTCGATGATGTTGCGCATCGCGCCGCACCTGGTGCGAGACCACGCCAGCGTTGAACCGGTTGATTGGGGCGCGCCGTTCGAGCCGGCCACACGCGGATGGATCACCCAAGAGCGCAGTGCGCCCGGACACATCGGCTATCCGCACTTTGCCACGTCCGAGAAGGGCGAAACCCTGTTCCAGACATTCGCCGATGACCTGGTGCGATTCTTGGAACGCGTGGCCGCCTGGGACGGAAAATCGTGGGACGGTTGAGCCTCGCGCGCTCAGTCGATATCGCTGCGGTAAATGATTCTGGTGTGGGGCAAGCAGCGCCGCAGGCGTTCAATGCCCGCCGCCGTCACACCGGTGAAGCGCAGGTCGACGAAGCGGAGATGGTTCAGGCCGCTCAGGTGCACCAATCCCTCGTCGGTGATGGGCGTACTGGTTAACGTCAGCGTGCGCAGATTGGGCAGGCCAGCCAGGCAACCAAGATCGTCGTTGCCGAGTGCGCAGCCGCCGAGGGAAACATCGCTGATCGTGTAGACCGCATGTGGCCCGAGCCAACGAGCCAGTCGGAGCTTAAGAACGGAAGTGTCGGTCGATGAGCGAAGGAGAGGGTCTCCGCCCAGTTTTCGGATTTGCGCCGCCGCCTCCCGCTGGCGGTGAACTCGGTCGGCATAATACCCAAGGCATGTGAATGTCACCAGCAGAAGCATCAGGAGCCCGCGCAGGCTGAACTGCAGCGCGCGGCGCGGCAAATTGCGCGGCCCAAAGGGAGGCATGTTGTGAACACGCTTGCTGTCGGTTGATCGATCGTTCGTTAGCTCGCCAACGCCTCTTGAAACGCTCGCAGGCGTTCGGCCACGGGCGGCATTGTCGGCAGATGATACTCCGCGCCTACGGGCGCCACGCGCAGCACGACGCAGCGCGGGCCCGGTAGCGCAAACGTCGCCGCCGCGTCGTGCCGCCAACCCTCGAGCGTCTCGAATGTCGCCACGCTGGTGAAGCCGGCGGCGCGAGCCAAGGCGCCAAAGTCGACCGGCGGAGCCAGTGCGCCTGCCGTGGCTTGACCGCCCGTCACCTCGTAGATGCCGTTTTCAATTACCACCAACGTCAGGTTTTCGGCGCCGCTGGTGGCAATCGTCACCAAACAACCCAGGCTCATCAGCATACAACCGTCGCCGTTGAGCACGACGACTTCCTGCTGAGGCCGGGCCAGCGCCAGCCCCAAGCCCAACATCGGCGCATGGCCCATGGCCGACGGCAAATAATGGAAATCGTAAGCGTGCCGCGACAACTTGGGCCACTCACGCGCGGCTCCCATCGTCGTCACCACGATCTGATCCGTCCGCCAATCGGCCAGCACCTTCAGCGCGGAAACCAACGACATGCCAATCTGGTCGCTCATAGAAAATCCAACGTATTGTCATGAGCCTTAAACTCTGAACCCAGCCCGCGCAATCGACCACGCTTACGCGACGATGTCGCCAACCACATTGCCGTGCACGTCGGTCAGTCGCACATCGCGCCCGCCAAAGCGGAACGTCAACCGCGTATGGTCGATTCCCAGCAGATGCAACATCGTGGCGTGTAGGTCGTGGATTTCGGTGCGGTTTTCCACGGCGTAGTAACCATAGTCGTCGGTTGCCCCGTAGATCATGCCTCCCTTGACGCCGCCGCCAGCCAGCCACATGGTAAAGCCAAATGGATTGTGGTCGCGGCCATCGGCGCCCTGGGCCATCGGCGTGCGGCCGAATTCGCCGCCCCAGACCACCAGCGTGGTCGCCAGCAAGCCGCGGCTTTTCAGGTCGGTCAGCAAGCCGGCAATGGGCTGATCGACGACGCGGGCGTTTTTTTCGTGCCCGTCTTTCAGATTGCCGTGCTGATCCCAGCGGTCGGCGCCGACCGAGGGGCAGGTGAGTTCGATAAACCGCACGCCGCGCTCGACCAGCCGCCGCGCCAAGAGACACAACGCGCCGTAGCCGCGGGTCAACTCGCCATCGGCCTCCATACCATACAATCGCTTGGTGGCCGCAGTTTCGCGGCTCAGGTCCATCAATTCGGGCACGGCCGACTGCATCCGGAAGGCCAGCTCGTAATTGGCGATGGCCGCTTCCAATTGGTCATGGTGCGGATGCCGCGCAAGTAAGCCGCGATCGAACTGCTCCAGCAGCGCCAGCTTGCCACGTTGCAGCTCGGCCGTCGGTTCGCTGGGCCCGACGTTTTCGATCGGGCGTTTGCCGGGCTTGAGAATCGAGCCTTGGTGATTGGCCGGCAAAAAGCCGCTGCCAAAATTATCGAGTCCGCCGACGGGGATCAGGCCGCCATTGAGCACCACGAAGCCGGGCAAGTCTTGGCACTCGCTGCCTAATCCGTAGGTAAGCCAACTGCCCATGCTGGGCCGTCCCTGCAAACCCGACCCGGTGTGCAGAAAATAATTGGCGCTGGTGTGCTCGGAGAACTTCGAGACCATCGAGCGAACGACGCACAGCTCGTCCGCACATCGACCGATGTGCGGAAACAAGTCGCTCACCGGAAGCCCGCTTTCGCCGTAACGGCGAAAGGCCCAGGGGCACTTCAGCACGTTGCCCACATTGTTGAACTGAGTGGCCGGCACCTTCATTCTTATGGGCTGGCCGTGCTCACGATCGAGCCGCGGCTTGGGATCGAACGAATCGACCTGCGAGGGCCCCCCATCCATGTAAAGAAAGATGACGCTCGTGGCTTTGGCCGGCCGGTGACTGCCGCGTGCGATCAGTGCGCCAGGCTCCTGGTCGGCGCGGACGGCTCTTTCGCTCGATTCGCTCAGCAGCGTCGCCAGTGCCACCGCCCCAAAGCCGTTGGCGCATTGCGCGAGCATCTGGCGGCGGGAGACGGGCGGAGAAAGATAGCGGCGGCAGTGCATAAGGCGGACCTTGTCCTATCAGTATACCATCTCACCGCAAAAGCGGATGATCGTCGATTCTTAACGCACTGCGGAGTTCGATGGGTGCAGGGCCAGTTGCCGGCGTTCGACCAGCAAGACGGTGGTGCGGTCGAACTCACGGTGATCGAGCGTTTGCCAGGCCGGTGTAGCAAACGGCGCCAACCACGGCTGCCGATCATCGGGCCGGGCGCCCGTGACAACGACCCACAACCGGTCACCCGAGGGCGGCGCTAAGGTTTCCAACGGCGCGAACCGATCACCCGCCGTGCGGAAATAATAGAGATACTCCCAATGGTTGGCAGTGATTGCATCGTTGGCCTGGCGGTGGCTCGCCACATACTCGGCCGCCGATGCGCAATCGGCCCGCTGCCAGGGTACGGCGACATGATAGGCGGCCCGCGCCGCGGGCATCGCCACGAGCAGCGCTAGCGCCGCCGCGGCCAGGCGATTGTGATTGCGCAGCCAAGCCAGACAGGGCGGCACGCCCGCCGCGACGAGCAGGAGCACCGCCGGAGCGGCGTAAACCATCACCCGCATGCCGCCGTAAGGATATGCTTCGATGCAGGCGGCCGCGGCGGCCAAGACGATCGGCAAGACCAACAACACGCACCACTCTCGCTGGCCCTTCTTCCAAAGCACGAAGAGTCCGACGGCCGCCAGCGGCGCCAACCACTCGCCGAGCGGTTTGGCGCAATAGCCGAACAAATCGAAGGTGGAGCCCAAGAACCAGCCGGGCACGCTGATGGGCTTGCTCCAATCGGGAAACTGACGCATCGACTGCCAACAGTCGATAATTGTTGCGTCTCGCTGCGCTTGAATCGGGCCGGTGAACAACCAACCGAAGACCGCCAATACCGTTGCCACCAGCAAAGCATAAGCAAGCCACGCCGACAGCCGCCGTGATCGCCACACGTCGGCCAAGAACGCCAAGAGCACGGCGCCATACAAGAAGCAACCAGGATAGGCAACGCTAAGCACGATGGGAGCCAACGCCGCGAACATCAGCGAACGTTTGGCAGGCGACCAACCGCGGCTAAGGTCGTAGACGAATAACAAAAAGACGGTCGCAAACTGTTCGACGGCGTATTGCTTGGCCTCGCAAGCGTGCCATAGCAGCCGATCGGAAGTGGCCAACAGCAGCGTCGCCCACGGTGCCGCCGTCGCCGAGAGCCTGCCTTGAGCCAACCGCGCAAACAGCACTAGCGCCGCGCAACTGGCCAGACACGGCGCCAGCCGCAGCGCCAGTAAGCCGTCGCCCAGAGCCTGACTGGCGACCTTTTCGATCCACAGAAACAGCGGCGGTGCGGCCTCAGAAAACTGCAACGGCCCAAGTAACTCGCCAAAGCTTTTATCGAGCACATTAACCACCAGGGCGGCCTCGTCGTGCCACAGCGACGGGCAGCGCAGATAATGATAGACTCGCAGTCCCAGACCAACGATGACGAACAACGTGGTCCAAGAAAATCGCCGCGAGCGCTGCACTTCGATCTCGCCGGTTTGCTGCCTGGCTGCAATGCTTTTTCCAGCCATGTGACCATCGCGCCGGGCGGCAAGCGTCGCGAACAAAGCGGCCACCAGCGTCCAGGTGGTCACATGATAGCTGGCCATCAGCATGGTTAAGTCACGGCCGATCAAGCCGCGGCTCAGCACCAGGTGAACCACAACAAACATCACTGCGACGGATACGGTCCACCGATCCGCACGGCCGCGGCTGGCCGCGCTGCGGGCCAATAAGTAAAACGCCGGCAGCAGGGCCACGCAATGTTGATACCAGGTGATCGGCGACAGCAAGAGCGCCAGCACACCGACCGCCGCGCATTCCCACAACACGGCTGGGTCGTCGCGGCGTACGATCGGCCCGCGCACCCGCCACGCTACTGCCGTCAGCAGCACCAGCAGCGCGGCTTTCACGATCCAACCGGCGGTCTGCGGCGGCAGGTTGAGAAAGTCGACGTACCACGGGTGATCGAGCCGCGCGACGTGGCCGGCCGGCAGGTGCATGAGCCCGCGCGCGATGGCTGGCCGTAGCGACAGGTTTTGCAGCGTCTCGGGCCCCAGCACGCCCTGCGAGGGATCGTTTTGCCCGGCGCCCAATCGCAAATGCGTCAGCCAGATTTGCATGTGCAACGCATAATCCGTCGGGCCTTGCCAAAGCGCCGGCGCCAGCGTAAAAGCCGCGGCGGTGGCGGCGGCGCTGGCGGCGAATTTCCATTGCCGCTTCCACGCAAAATATCCCAGCAACAATCCCGGCGTGCACTTCAGCGCGATGGCCAGGCCTAGACATCCGCCTGCCAACGCATCGCGCCGCTCGGTCCACAGATAGATTGCCAGCCAGCACAAGCCAAGTAGGAAGAGATTCGGTCCGCACTCGGGCAGCTCGCGCACCAAAAACCGCGACAGAATCAACAGCACCCCCGCCGTCATCCAGAACAAGGTCTTGCCCGAGAGCGGCAATGCGCGTTGCGTCAGTCGATGAAGCAGGAACAACAACAGTCCGAGCGCCGCGCCGCTCATCGGATAGCACACCAATTTGGCCGCCAGTAAAGGCAACATTGCCACCGGCGACCAGGCCATGCCCCAGAACGGCGGATAGGGGATGTGCAACCCCTCGGCATACATCAGGCGGTGCGCGGCGAACCGACGACCGAACTGCCAGTGCAGAAAAAAGTCGCCATCTTCCGGCAGCAAGCCCGCGCGAACCCACTGGACGACGAAAACGACGACCAGCAGGCCGGCAACGACGTAGCGCAGCGACCGTTCGCGGGCAGTTAGCCAGGCGTATGCGCGAGCGAGCATGAGGCTGGTGGTTGGTGGTTGGTGACTGGTGGCTGGACAGAGCCTTGGCGATGCCCTGCCGATGCCTTTAAAAATAGCGAATCGTGCAGTCGTGTATCGGCTAGAGCGGCGTCATTTCCCGGTTTTGCATTTTGCGTTTTGCATTTTGCCTTTCTTTCTCGCGGGAAGCTTTGTGCATCACTTTCTTGCGGGACGACCTTTCTCAACATCTGTCCGCCGCGCGAGCGGCTCGCCAAGGTCATAGATCAAAAATGTCGACGTGCGATCGACTGGTTTCCGGCCACGAAAGAATTCCACGGCCTGCCGGTGAGCCGGCTCGAGCGTGGTGGTGCCGTAGAGCAAGGTCGTACCCACGGCCAAATATCGGCCTTGGGCGAATGCGCGCACATCGTCGGGCTTTTGCAGTGGCAAAATGTGCAGCGGCAGCAACCGCAGCGGCGGTGCGGCGGCTGCCGGATCGGTGCCGAAATACCACACATCGAGCGGCTCGACGCCGCGCTGCCGCCACCACTGCGCCAGTTCCTTCACGCCCTGGCCCCAGTCGTAGTTCGAATCGCTCAGGCACAAATATCCATGCGACGTGCCGCCCCACAGCTCATTGGTATAACAAAGCGCCTCGGGCCACACGCGCCACGAGGTGAAGGCCGTCCAGGCGATGGCCGCCACGGCGGCGGACCCGAGCAGCCGCCGCCGCAGCATGCTCGATGTGCCGGCAGCGGTCACCAAGCCCGTGGCGACCGCCACAACCACCAGCACAATCAGCGGCAGCACCAGTCGGATGCCAATCTGCACGCGGCAATTGAAACTGAACAGGAGTAAGACGAATGCCGCCGCGCCTGCCCAATTCGCCAGGGCGCGGCGCCGCGCCATCAGCACCACCACCGGCGCCAGCAACAACGGCAGGCTCAATTTGATCGCCAGCGCGAGTGGAAAATAATACCAGAGGGGCCGGGCATACGTTTCTCCCAACAGATACGCCCCATGATGCCCGCGAAGATTGTGTTTGACTTGCCGCACCAGCCCTTCGCCCGCGTTACTGAAAATCTGCAGATGCTCGGAGATCCAAACCATGATCTCCTGCGCGGTCCCGTCGGGCAGCTTGTGCGCCCAGGCCACAAAACTGGGTTCGGCCCGCCAATCGCAGCCACAATACAAAAAGGTCACGATGAAACCGATGGCGACGATTTGTATCAGATCGCGGCGAAACTGGCTTGCCGGCGGCGAGTGAAGCCAGTTCATCGGGCGGGCCGAACGAAGCGAGTCCCACCAGGAACGTGGAGTGCCGTGCGCAGCTTGCGTTTGCCAATGTTCCCTGAGCAGCCTCTCCACTTCGACTACGATCATGCACAGCGGTCCAAAGACCATGCCCGATGCCTTCGCGAGCAGAGCGGCTCCAAACCACAGGCCGGGCACGCCCACGCGCCATTTCCAATCGCCCTGGCGACCGGTGCGAAAATGATAAATCAAGGCCAGCAGGCAGGCGCTGATGGCAATGTCGGTGGTGGCCAGGCTGGCGTGAGCCAGCAGATTTGGCTCGCACGCCAGCCAGGCGACTGCCAGCCGTCCGCCCCACGCGCCGGCCAACGCGCGGCCGGCTAGCCAACCATAGACCAGCAACAGCCACCAAAAAGCCAAGCCCGCGGTTCTTGCCCAGGGCAGAGCCCAAGCGAGGTCGGCAACCGGGTCGATCGGCGTGCCCGTCCATCGCTCGTAAAGGAACAGCGGCAGCGTGTCGCAATCGATCGGCAGCGGCATGGTGCCCAGCCGCATCAGACCGGCGTGGCTGCCCGTCCGCCAACGCTCCAGCCCGCGGCTGACATACAGCGGCTCGTCAAACGTGGCGCTGAGTTGCCGGGCGGCAGTCCAGCACCAGCACGACGACAGCGCCAGGCAGGCCAGCAGCCAGCCATAATCGAGCCATTGCGGTCGGCAGGGCGAGATGCGGGTGATTGATGGCTCCAAGCGCATCGGCGTTTTTCGGTCGCGGCAGGCCGTGGGATCGAGAACGGCCGGCTGGTGGTTTTCCTGGATCATAGAGGGGTCGATGAAAGCGTCAGCGTGCCACGGCATCCGTCGCAATGCGACTGCTGCGGCGACTAGAACAAGCGCGGTCGCTGCGACGGACGCCGTGCGGATCTGCTTTCCGGCTCGACTTCCGAGCGGGCTCCACACGGCGTCCGCCGCGGCGAATGGCGGCTTGCGTCGGCGCCATGCGTTATCGCGCCGCAGCGGATGCCGTGGCGCCCAAAGCCAGTCGACAACCCCCGCTTACGCGCCGAGCTACCACGGGGCATATGAATCATGCGTGCGAGGTCATCCTTCGACGTCGTTGCCCGTGTATCGGCAGCCAGCCGACGATTCGTGAACCTTTTTGACGTCGCGCGCGGAATTCCGCGCGACGCCGCACAGCCACTTTGTGTAAACCCCGCGGCTTACGCCATTGCCGGCGCCGCGAGTTGAGATGCGGGCTGTGGCAAGGGGCGAACGGCGGTTACGGTTCCAGCTAAGAAGAACAGATACATGTTCACCATCGGGATGATCGCCAGATCGTGAAACATGGCGTTAGGCAAATAGGTGCCGAGCGTCGCCAAGAAGAGCAGACCGTGTTGCCTCGCCCAGGGCGGTGCATCGCTCCGCCAGAGCCGCCAGGCGTCGCGCGTCCAATAGGCCAAGACCAGCGCAAACAGCCCCATTCCTAGCAGCCCCGCTTCCGTCGATAGCCCCAGAAAAACGTTGTGCTGGACATAGGGCCGACTTTTTTCCAAAGGCAACTCGGTCGTGCGATCGGCCAGAACGTTGACGAAGTGCTTGCGGTATTGGCCAAACCCGCAACCGAATAAGGGCTGCTCACAAAACATGTTCCAGGCCACCATCGCCAAGATGGGGCGCAGCTTGACCGATTCGGCGGTTTCCTGTCCGCTTTGACCTTCGTCGCGCTTGAAGGCCATGATCCGTTCCCACTGCGTCGCGGCCACTGCTAGCGAAATCAGCAGACTGCCGGCGATTAGCGGCACGCGGGCCGTCCTGGGCAAGGCCAGGCCGATAATAATCAAGAGACTGGCCGCGGCGCCGATCCATGCGCAGCGGGTCATCGTGCAACCCACCCCGGCGGCGTAGACGCCCACCGCGGCCAGCAGCAACATCTTTCCCTGCCGGCCCAACCGCGTCCACCACAAGGCGGCGCACGACAGGCAGATGGCAATCAAGAATCCATCGGCCGCAGGATTCAAGAGCGGCCCGCGGCCGCGGCCGAAAAAGTCGGGGTAGTCCGATTGCGAGGCGATGTATCGCGGCAGCACCAGCGAAAAGCGCTTCGTCTCCTCAGCCACCGATGTGACCGCCAGGTAGAGCCCAAAAATGGCCAATGAGCCCATCATCCAGTACGTGCTGGTTTCCGTGAAACGAATCCGCCGCGCCACCCAGTACAGGCCGGCCGGCATCACGTAATAGAACAGCAGCTTCGAGACGGGCAGCGAATTGTTGTATTTCCAATCGGTCAAAAACGTGCTGGCCGACAAGCAGAGCAACAGCGCGACGAGCGCGACCTCGGCGCGGCTGAGCGGCTGCCGCACCGTCGAACCGAACCGCCGCCAGACCACGCATTGGCCTAGCAGCGCCCCCCACAGCAGCCGGTCGGAAGTGATCGGAATCGGCTTGACGTCAAGGTGGAAAAAGGGATAGCCGAAGCAGGTGCCGGCCAAGAGCAAAACAAGACAGCCGGCCAGCAGGCCACCGCGCAGCAGAATGGCCGCCAGCCAAACCAGCCCGCACACCCCAGCCAAAAGATAGATCGCAGTCATGCCTGCTTTTGCCAAGAAGCGAATTGCAACCAATGGCTCACCAGCAGCTTACGTTTTGCCCTCCGCCGCGGCAACCGGCGGGGGCAGACCTTTCCGGTCATGCCGGCTCGCCGTTTGCAACGGCTGACCCACGCAAAAAAAGACGCAGGTGCATGGTTTCCCAACCGAGTTTATGAGGTAAAATAGCCATAACGGGTTGCAGTCGGTCGGGCAAGTTCTCTCGAATCTCGCCGGCGTAAAATGCCGATGTTAAGGGGGCCGAAACAAGCCTTTCGCCTAGTATTCCGTCGGAGGTGCCAACCCATTTGCGTGAGCCCGAATCAACACCGGCTGTGCATAGCACCGCCCGATTCGCGCTCTTCTCGCAGCGACTCCACCGTCGCAATCGGCGAAAGGTTTGATTTTTAAGCCGCGGCGAAGTCGCTTGAGACATCGCCGCGGCCTTTTTCTAAAATCCAGGGCGAGCAGCGTTTCGCCAGATGCGCACCGACTTATAAGGAACGCTCGACCGCATCGCCAACGGCCAATTGATGAGATGGCACAACCTAACGGGTTGACCGAAATTCGAGCGGCGAAACGCGATTGATTTGTCTCGCGAAGCATTCTATTCTCCGATCACCTTCACCAACACCCGCTTCCGCCGCTGGCCGTCGAACTCGTAGTAAAAGATGTGCTCCCACGGCCCTAAGTGCAGCTTGCCTTCGGTGATGGCGACCACCACTTCCCGCCCCATCACTTGCCGTTTGAGGTGGGCGTCGGCGTTGTCTTCGCCCGTGCGGTTGTGGCGGTAGCGAGTCGGCGAAGCGTCAAAGGGAGCCAGATTTTCGAGCCAGACCTCGTAATCGTGGTGCAACCCCGCTTCGTTGTCGTTGATAAACACCGACGCGGTAATGTGCATGGCGTTCACCAGCACGATTCCCTCGCGCACGCCACTCTCGGCAACCAGCCGTTCGACGTCTTCGTGCAGCGAAACGATCGCCCGTCGCTCGGGCACTTCCAGCCAAATCTCACGAGTCAGCGTTTTCATGTGCGGCTTCCGTGTTGTTCCTACACTACAAAACGACGCCTTCCCGCGCGTCGTGCGCGTAAACCAGCAACTCGCGGCGCAGCTTTGGATTGCGAGCTAGATACTCATCGATCATCCGTTTCACACGTGTGGGATGAGCGCTCTGATAGTGGCCCAAGCCATGCAAAGCGCTTTCCTGGCACGCTTGCGAATCGATTTCAAGCAAGCGCCGCATGACGTCCATGACCACCGCGTCGAACGGTTCTTGCGACCGCTTGCCGGACGGCCCGAGAGTCGGAAAAAGGTCCCACCACATATAGCAGATTGAATTCAGCGGGCGAACTCCCCGCTCGTCGAAATGCGAGAGCCGATCGCTACATCGCTCGGCAAACAGCTCTTCGAAGAGGATCGCGATCGCTTCAATGCCCCGCCGCCGAATTTCCCAAGGCACTTCAGCATCCAGAAACGAATCGGCGCCATGGCAGCCGTTTTGACCCACGATAAACCAGAATCCCTGATTCAATTGCTCGTCCGAGAAGCCCTCGCACCAGCGGCACGGGTCGCTAAATAGCCGCGTGAGATAATCGACGGCAATGCTCGACGTGCCGCGCCACTCGTCCGCATCGATATCGAAATACCACTGCGGATCGGTGACCGGATGATCGAAAACGAACCGTAGCCACTCTTCGAAGCTGATCTCAGTGAACGTTCGTCCCATGTCAGACCCGTGCGATGCCACCCGCTCCTCTGCCCAGTGCAGCGAGATCGACGGCAGTTTGGCAGTTCGCAGTAGCGCTCGCGTTTTCCATGTGGTAAGCTAAGGACATGAACATGGATACGATTCGAGAGTGGTTGCGGCGAGAGCCTTTCGAGCCGTTTGCAATTCCGCCAAAAAGGCATTATACATGCATCGCTTCCGGCTCGACAAAGTGCTCGGCGCCGTAGGCTTTGGCAATCACCACAATGCCCCCTTCGCTCACGGTGAAGCCGCGGGCGCGATCGTGGTCGTGGTCGTAGCCCACTTCGACGCCGGGAGGTATGTGTACGCCTTTGTCGATGATCGCCCGGCGAACTTTGGCGTGCCGGCCAATGTCGACCCCCTCGAACAGAATGGAACCTTCAACTTGCGCATAGCTGTTGACGCGCGTGTTGGGACCAAGAATCGAATGGCTGACCGAGCCGCCCGAAACAATCGAGCCGGGACAGATAATGCTGTCGAGCGCTTGCCCGCGGCGCGGGTTGGGCCCGGTCTCGGCGAAGACGAACTTCGGCGGCGGATAAGTGGGATGATAGGTGCGAATCGGCCAATGCTCATCGTACATATTCAAGAGCGGATCGACCGAGACCAGGTCCATGTTGGCCTCGTAGTAGGCGTCGAGCGTGCCCACGTCGCGCCAATAGGCGTCGTTCTTACGGTTCTCGTCAAGAAAGGGAAAGGCGAACACGCGATGGGTGTTGATGACCGCGGGAATGATGTCGCGGCCGAAATCGTGGGCGCTTTGCCGCCGGGTGGCGTCTTGGCAGAGCTGCTCGAACATAAACCGGGCGGTGAACACATAGATGCCCATCGAGGCCAGCGCGTGTTGCTGGTCGCCCGGAATATGCCGCGGCTGGGCGGGCTTCTCTTGCCAGCCGATGATCCGGTGGTCGCTGTCCACTTGCATCACGCCAAACTGCGTGGCCTCGGGCAGCGAAACCCGCAACGCCCCTACCGTCACGTCTGACCGCGTGTCTTTGTGATATTTGAGCAGCTTCAGATAATCCATCTTATAGATGTGGTCGGCGGCCAGAATGACGATGTATTCTGGATGCTCTTTTTCGATCGTATAGATGTTCTGGTAGACGGCGTCGGCGGTGCCTTTGTACCAATGCTCGTCGATGCGCTGTTGCGGGGGAACGACGTCGACAAACTCGCGCAGCTCGCGCGAAAGCAAGGGCCGCCAGCCCAGGTTGATGTGGCGGTCGAGGCTCATCGCCTTGTATTGCGTGAGCACGAGAATTTTGCGCATGCCGCTGTTAATGCAGTTGGACAGCGTGAAATCGACGATGCGGTAAGCGCCCCCAAACGGCACCGCCGGTTTGGCCCGGTCTCGCGTGAGCGGCTCCAGCCGCGATCCCTTGCCGCCCGCCAAGACCACCACCAACACGTTATCCATGCGCGTGTTCTCTCCGGTTGAAGCCCAAACTCTGTCCGACGCCCACTCAGTGTACCGAAGTCGCTGCTGGCGCTAAAGGGCGGACGAGGGGTCAGAGGCCAGAGGTCGGAGGTCAGGGTTCGTATTTTTCACTGGCCTCTGACCTCCGACTCCTGGCCCCTGTTCCATCCACTCACGCTGCCACAGCTCCAGCACCAACAGCGACCAAAGCCGGTAGCTATGGTCATATCGGCCTGCCTGGTGGTCGGCGAGTAGATTTCTCACGGCCTCGGGACGGAAGTAGCCGCGGCCCAGCGCGCGCGTGTCGAGCAGCACGTCGTGCGCGAAGTCCTTCAATTCGTGCCGAAACCAGTGGCCCAGCGGCACGCCAAAGCCCATCTTCGAGCGGCGGCGGATGGAACGCGGCAACAGGTCGCCAAAAGTCTCCGTCAGAATCCGTTTGCCACGGCCGTAGCGATATTTCAGGCACAGCGGCATGGCGGCGGCCAACTCGACCACCTGATGGTCGAGAAACGGCTGCCGGCATTCCAGGCTGTTGGCCATCGACGCGATATCGACCTTGGTCATCAGATCGCAAGGCAAGTAGGTCACCAGGTCGGCCAGGCTGGCCGCGGTGACGGGGTCTCGCCCGCGGGTTCGGGCAAAGGCGCCGGCCAGAAAACCGAAGGGATCGGAGTCGGGCAACTGAGCGATAAAAGACTCGTCGTAAAGTTCCGCGCGGCGCGTTTCGTTGAAGATGGAGATCCAGTCGAAATAGCGGTGTTGGGCGGGGCGGCCCAGCGCGCCCACCAGCCGCTTGAATTTTCGCAGCCACGACTTCTGCCGCACGCCGCTGGGCAGCCGCTGCCAATATTCGCCGGCGGCCAAGCGAGCCAGCCCGCTCGGCAGACGATCGAACCAGTCCCCCAATTCCACCGCGCGATAACGCGGATAGCCGGCAAACAGCTCGTCGCCGCCGTCGCCCGTCAACGCCACCGTCACATGTTGCCGCGTCAACTGCGAAACGTAATACGTCGGCACCGCCGAGCTATCGGCAAAGGGCTCGTCGTAGTGCCAGACCAGCTTCGGCAAAATCGCCAGCGCATCGGGCTTGACCTGAAAATCTTGATGGATCGTTCCAAGCTGCCGGGCCACCTGCCGAGCGTAGCTCGTCTCGTCGAATTCGGCCACGGGAAAGCCAATCGAAAAGGTCCGCACCGGCTCCTTGGCCAACTGGCTCATCAGACCAACGACGATCGACGAATCGACGCCGCCCGACAAGAATGCTCCCAGCGGCACGTCGCTCTGCAATCGCTTTTCGACGGCGGCCGTCATTGCCTGGCGCAGCTCTGCCCGATAGTCGGCGGCGGGGCGTTTGATTTCGCGCGTGAAGTCGGGCTTCCAATACGCTTCGATCGACAGCCGCCGATCGCGGTACACTGCCAGGTGCCCCGGCGGCAGCTTGCAGATGCCGCGGAAAATGGTGTTCGGATGAGGCACATATTGATACGCCAAGTATTCATCGAGCGCGCTAGGGTCGATCTCGCGCGGCACGCCGGGCACTTCCAGCAGGCTCTTCAATTCGCTGGCGAACAGCAGCCGCTCGGCTTCGAGCCGATAGACCAGCGGCTTTTTACCCAGCCGGTCGCGGGCCAGCACCAGTTGCCGGCGCCGGGCGTCCCAGAGCGCCAGGGCGAACATGCCCTCGACGTGCTTCAGAAAATCAGTGCCTTCGTCTTCGTACAGGTGAACCAACGTTTCGGCGTCGCCGGTGGTGCGAAACTGATGTCCCGAGCCTTCTAGCCGCCGGCGCAACGTGCGGTAGTTGTAGATTTCGCCGTTGAAAACGAGCCAGACCGAGCCGTCTTCGTTCGACAGAGGTTGATTGCCGCCGGCCAGGTCGATGATCGACAGCCGGCGGAAGCCGAGGGCCACGCCCGCCACCTCGCCGGTGAACGCCTGCCGGGCGATCTGGCTGGTGTAACAGCCGCGATCATCGGGACCACGGTGCGCCAGCACGTCGGTCATGCGCGCCAGCGTATCGCCGTCGATCGGCTCGCCCGCGTCGGTCCAGACCGCTCCCGTAATGCCACACATGATCTGCCCATCATAATCCATTCTTGCCCGACGCGAATCAGTGTTACAATGGCACGCGCGACCGGAGCCGCTTGGTTCCGCGCTCTTCTCCGCGAGTTTTTGGGGAATACGTACCGGATGAATGGTTATACGCTGGCCTCGATCGGAAATTGGGTACTAAGCATCTGTGTGGTCGCCTGTTGGCTGACGCTGATTGTGCAGACGTTTATCCGCGGCGAGACGGGCATGGGACTGCTCTGCCTGTTACTGTGCGCTTGCGGCGTGGTGGTGGGGCTGGCGTATGGCTGGACGAAGGCCAGCGAGTGGAACAACCTCACGCTGATGCTGGCCTATAGCATAAGCTGCGCAATGCTGTTGCTTTCGTTCTTGGTTTCGCTGGCGACGGCGGCTTGGGAATTGTCCGGGTGAGCCGCCATGAGCGAAACCTTCGCCTGCCCTCAATGTGGCAAGAGCTATTCCCACGCGGGCCGCAAGCCGGGCAAGGCCGTGGTTTGCGTGTGCGGGCACCGCTTCCTGGTGCCGGCGCCTGAGGTGCGGGCGCCGCGCGTGGAGTTGCCGCTGCACCCGCCGAGCGAGCCGCGGCGAGAATCGGCGCCCGCACCACGACCGGAGCGAAGTCCCTCGCCATCGCTCAGCCCGGCATCGCGTACACCGCCTCCGGCGGCGCCGCGCGTCTCGCGTCCCGCGCCGCAGCGACCGGCGCCGCCGCAAGAGCTGGAGGCCGAGGTTGTCTATCCCGGCCATTTGCAAGCCCTGCCCGCCGCCTATGCCCCGACTTCCGCTCCCTTGACGCACCCGGCATACGAACCGCTCGCTCCGCCGCCCGCTGCCCTCCGGACCACGCGATCGAGCATCGAATCGTCCCAACGGTTCGGCATGTGGCTGGGACGAGCTGTGTTGTTTGCGATCGTGCCTCTGGCGATGCTCTGTGTGGTGATCGGTCATCTGCAAATGCGTCGCACCGGCGGGCTGATTCGGAACTCGTGGAAAGCCGCGCCCGTCCTCCGCAGACCCGCCAGCCAAGCGGCGGGCAACCTGCTGACCATCACCGCGGCCTCGATGCGCTCCGCGGGAGGCGCCGTTGAATTCCATGCTCAGTTTACGCGGGGCGGATTTGCTCCCCAGGCGGGACAACAGTACCTTTGGATCATCTCGGCCAAGCCGGGAACGGTGGAAATCCCCATCAGTTCCGCGATGTTGACGCAGCAAACGGCGCTGTCCGGCACGGCGCGCGGCGCGGTCGCCCAGCGGTTTCGCTCACCGTGTACGATGTGGATCGAGTCGCAACCACCCGATTCCGGCAGCCGCCAGCGGGTTTCCAATCAGTTCCAGTTTTAGATTGCGAGGCGTACCGATGTTCCATCGCCCCCAGTGTCGCGAATGCCTGTCCTTTCTGGTCCTCGCACTGGTTTTCAGCTCTCCCCTCTGGGCGCAAGCCGCCGATAAACGTCCCAACTTCGTGTTCATTTTGGCCGACGACTTGGGCTGGTGCGATCTGGGCTGCTATGGCAGCACGTTTTACGAAACCCCAAATCTCGATCGGCTGGCGGCCTCGGGCATGCGCTTCACGCAGTCGTACGCGGCTTGCTGTGTCTGTTCACCAACCCGGGCCAGCATCATGTGCGGCAAGTATCCGGCGCGGCTGCAGTTGACCAATTTCATTGCCGGCGCGCGGCGCGGCAAACTCAACCCCGCGCCCTATCGGCACGAGCTGCCGCTGGAGGAAGTCACGCTCGCCGAGGCGCTCAAGCAGTCGGGCTACGCCACTGGCTTCGTCGGCAAGTGGCATTTGGGCGGCGAGGGCTTCTATCCCGAAGATCAGGGATTCGACTTCAACGCGGCCGGCTGCGCGAAAGGTTCGCCGCCTTCGTATTTCAGCCCCTATCGCATTCCCACGCTCACCGACGGGCCACCCGGTGAGTTTCTGACCGACCGGCTTACCGACGAGGCCCTGAAATTCATCGAAAGCGCGGGCGACCGGCCCTTTTTGCTCTATTTGTCGCATTATGCAGTTCATAACCCGCAGCAGGCCAAAGCCGAGATCATCGCCCGATATCAGCGAAAGGCCGAGGGGCTAAAGCCCGCTGGTCCCGAGTTTCTGCCCGAGGGGCAGCGGCAGGCGCGGCAAATTCAGAATCAACCGGTGTATGCGGCGATGATCGACAGTCTTGATCAAAGCGTGGGGCGGCTGCTCGACAAGCTGGCGGAGCGGGGCATCGAGAACAATACGGTGGTGTTCTTCACCTCGGACAACGGCGGGCTCTCGACCTCCGAGGGTTCGCCGACCGCCAATCTGCCGCTACGGGCCGGCAAAGGCTGGCACTACGAGGGCGGGGTGCGCGAGCCGCTGCTGGTCCGGTGGCCGGGTGTCACGCAGCCGGGCAGCGTCTGTGACGAACCGATGATCAGCACCGATTATTATCCGACGATGCTCGAAATCGCGGGCCTGGCGGCCCGGCCAAAGCAACACGTCGATGGCGAAAGCTTCACCGCATTGCTGCGCGGCGGCACGCGACCACAGCGCCCGCTGTTCTGGCATTATCCACATTACAGCAACCAGGGTGGAACGCCGGGCGGTGCGGTGCGGATGGGCGACTTCAAGCTCATCGAGCGGTTCGAAGACAACCACACCGAGCTTTACAACGTGCGCGAGGATGCGGGCGAGCGGCACGATTTGGCGGGCTCGATGCCGGAACGCGTGACCCGCATGCGCGAATGGTTGCACCGGTGGCGAAACGAAGTGGCGGCCGCCATGCCAACTCCGAACCCCGACTTTCGGCCGAGCGATGCATCGTCGGCGGCAGCCAAGAAGAATTAATCGGGGCGAGCGACTTGGCTTGGCACGCAGATTCATCGCGCCAAATATCACTTGTGCTAGCATCGCTGCTTTTTGCGTTGGCAGAAAAATATGCACAAACCGGATGCATTTTTTTCTCGGGTTGTTGGTCCGTGCGCTCTTGACGCGGATCGGTTTGCCTTCCTAAAAGACGCTTTGCCAAGGCGTTGTGGACCGGGTTGAGACAAAAGCCCATCGGGAAAGGGCGTGTGGCATACGCCTTGCTCTTCCGCCCGGCACAAACGGATTTTCACTTGGAGATACGAATGCAGTCGAGCGAAATGTTGAGGGAGCAGTCAGACCGCGACCTGGAGCGGCGCGTGGCCAATTATCTTGCGACTCGGCACGTGCCGGGTCTGCGGCATTTGGAAGTCGAGGCGGACAATGGAGTGGTCACCCTGCGGGGCCGCGTGCGTAGCTTTTACGAAAAGCAGCTTTGCCAGGCATTCTGCCGGCGCGTGGCGGGCGTCGTGCTCTATGTAGACGCCGTTGATGTGAGCCACGCGCGGACCGTGGCGCTTGCTTCTTAACGCGTCGGACTAATGCGATTTGGCGCAGGACGGCTTTTTTAGTCGCAAGGGTTAAAAAGGCACCGGGCCTTCCGCCGGGCGGTGGCCCGCATCGCCAGGATTGCCGTCGGCCGACGAACCGTCGTGCGCTGCCCCGGCCATGCCCGCCGCCGAGGCTCCGGCAGCGCCGGCGATGGCGCCCAGCAACGAGCCAATCATTTGGCCCAGCATGGGCTGCAGCAGCTCCCACAAGGGAGTCAGGAGCCAGGCAAAGCGGTGGCGCCGCGGCTCAGGCGAGGGCGCATGCGGTTGGCCGTTCGCCGGGGTGGCATCTTCGTGCGCATGATCCAAGTGAGGCGGCGAAAAGACCATCTTGGCCAGCAGAAAGCCGCCTGCCGCGGCGGCGCCCGTTACGGCCCAAGGATGTCGCCGCGCCCAGACGCGCAGTTTGGCCGTGTCGCGCAGCGATTGCTTGAATTCTGCGAAGGTTTGATCGAAGGCGGCCTTCGCTTGATCGGCTTGCCACTCGAGGAACTCGGACTCGCGGATCGGTTGATCAGCCATGAGAGGTTCCTCCGGCCGATCGGTGGGCGGCCCCGGTTGCTCGGTCGGCTGCGCCCTGGCCGAACCGCTGACGTTGCTCTCGAGTACGTCGCTCATACTTTTCCTTAGCCTTTCGTCGAGATGCTCGCGCCCAAACGGCGTACGAGACGGCGAAGACGACGCCGATCGATCCGAGCGTCGCCCCGCTGACAATCAAGTTTGCCAGCCAAAGCCGGCCTCCCAACAGCTCCGCCAGACCGCCCGAGGCGCCGCTGAGCAGCAACACCACGGCGGTGATGACCGCGGCCGCCGCGGCCAGCAAGGCCAGACTGCCAACCGCCGCCAGCAGCACGGCCCGGCGCACTTCGAGCGAAACCCGGTCGAGTTGGACGGCGCATCGTTGCCAGGCGTACGCCTTGAGCTCGCTGAACTGTTCGCCCAAGCGCGCCACGGGATCGTCCGCCCACGCCGCCGATTCATCGCCCGGCCCGTGGCCATCGCCGGGCGGTTCGTGCGGATCGAGCTGTGAAAATCGTGATTCAGAGATCATGGGTTCACTGGCATCAGGACCGGCGCGTCCAAAACCACCCTAACAAAAAGCCGACGCCCCCGGCGATCAATACCGCGGCCAGAGGTTTCGAGCGAATCTGGCTTTCAATCGCCTCGCCGCATTCGGCGACCATTTCGCTGCCCCGTTCAGCATACTCGCCTGCCCGCGATTGCCAACCATCGGCGGCTTCGTGAGTTGTGGCTCCGTGAGTTGTGGTGCTGGCTGACATCGTGAATGCTCCTTGTGGCCGTGGGGAATGCCGCCTCAAGCATCCTCCGTGCCGAGCTGCGGAAGAAGCAACTGCGGGGTCTTATTGTAACACGCCTTCCGCGACCCCTTTCGTAGATTTTTAGGCGGCAAACGCGCTTTCTCAGGGGCATTTCGCCGCGTCAAGCATCGGCAGGTATTGTCAAAACCGCCCGTGCCTTTCGCCGCCGCGGTCTAGTAAACCTGAGCTTTTGCCTGCCCTGTTGGACGACGAGAACCCAAATGGCTGAAGAAATCTTGGCCCTATCAGGGAAGCCGAACACACAAAGGCATCAATTTTGCAGGTTGCCCGCGGGCACGAGATCGAATTGCTAAATCCTTGGGACGAAACAGTGCCGAACCGCTTTCCTAAACAGCATTTTGTGTTATGGTAAGCTTCCGCGCGGCCGCCGTGAGCATGCGGCGCGTTTTCACGATGCAGACCGACTGCAACGACACACCAGCAGGCAAGTCAGACCAGCTAGGCAAACTGAGGACCCGGTTATGCCGACGACCATGAAAAGTAAACAGCAGCCCCTCGGGGAAACGGAAACCAGTGTCCGTCTGCGAGTGGCAGTGGCCGACGACGAGGCCGATGTCCGCGATGTCTTGCGTAAAATGCTGACGGCCTTGGGGCACGAGGTGACGCTGGTCGCTTCGACGGGCCGTGAACTGGTCGATCAGTGCTTGACCACCCCGGTCGATCTGGTGATGACCGACATTCGCATGCCCGATATGGACGGGCTGGACGCGGCGGGCATTCTCTACGAGAAGTGCCGAGCCCCCATCATTCTGCTCTCGGGCCATTGTGATCGCGAGCTGATCGAGCGGGCCGAAGAGAACCACGTGTTCGCCTATTTGATGAAGCCGATCACGCAGGTGCAGCTCGAGCCGGCCATTGCCCTGGCCACACGGCGATTTGAAGAGTTCAAATCGTTGGAGCAAGAGGCCAAAGACCTGCGGCAGGCGTTGGCTGATCGCAAGCTGATCGAGCGCGCCAAGGGTCTGCTGATGAAGCATCTGAGCGTTGACGAACAGGAGGCGTTCCGGCGTCTGCAAAAACTGGCCAGCAGCAAGAACAAACGACTGATTGAAATCGCCGAAATGGTGCTGACGGCCGCCGAGGCGCTGAACGGCTAGGTCGAGGAGTGTGCGACCCTTGCCGAGACAACTGCTCGAACACCTGAACCACGAGCTTCGCTCGCCGATGACCGTGATCGTCGGCATGACGGATCTCTTGCTGCTTGCGCCGCTCGATCCCGATCAGAAGAATTGCCTGCAGTCGGTGCGGCAGGCCAGCGACGGCCTGTTGGTGTTGCTGGACGAGTTAGTCGATTTTTCCCGGCTTGAGGCCGGTTCGCTGCATCTGGCGGATGCCGAGTTCTCGCTCACGGAAGCGGTCGAGCAAGCCCGCGTCCTGGTCGACCGCTCGCCAGGCACAAAAATTCCGCTCACGCTGGCCGTCGAAGGCGAAGTGCCCCCGCGGTTGACCGGCGACTGCGGACGCCTGGCGCAAATCATTTCCGGACTGGCGCGCAGCGCGGCCAAATTGCGTTCGGCCAGTCCACTGTTGGTGCGCGTTGCGGCCGAGCGAGCCGAAGACGCGCGCGTGCGTTTGCATTTTGCTTTGGGCAATGCCGAGGCCGAATTCGTCGCCGCGCAAGCGCCATCAGGACAACAGGGCGCGTGGATCACCAGCGATTCCTTTCGACACGACGGCTATCGCGGCGCCGGCCTCAGCTTGCCCATCGCCGGCGCCTTGGTGGCTCTCATGGGCGGCCGTCTTTGGATCGCGGGCGACGCCACCCACCCGGTGGCATTCCGCTTTTCCTGCGTTTGCGCGCAAGCTTCCGACGCGGCGCCGGGCGATCTGATGGCGGCCATCGAGCAACAACTCGGCGATACGGTAACCGGCTGGCGTGTGTTGCTGGCGGAAGACACGCGCGCCAACCAGCAATTCTTCCGCACCGTGCTCGAGCAGCGCGGGCACACGGTGGTGACCGTGGCCGATGGGCGTGAGGCCGTCGAAGCCTTCACCTCGCAGGCGTTCGATAAGCCCTTTGACGTAGTGCTGCTTGATTTGGAAATGCCCGTCATGGACGGCCGGCAGGCGGCCGCCGCGCTGCGGCAATCTGTGGCGTTCGCGCGGCGGCCGGCGGCCCTGGTGGCTTTGACGGCGCACTCGCCGCACGCCATGAACGACGCCTCGGCCGCCCAGGACTTCGACGCGATCATTAGCAAGCCGTGCGAGCTGGAAATGTTTTTCCAGGTAATCGGATCGGCGATCCGCGGCGCGTCGCTGCCGCCGCCCGAGGCCTCGTCGAAAGGGGCCTCGTCGAAAGGGGCATCGTCGAAAGAGATTGCCGAGTCGGTGGTCGACTATCGCACGGCGCTGGCGCGGTTAGGCGGCAACAAGCAACTTTTGCATGATCTGGCGGCGTTTTTTCTGGAAGACGCACCGGGCATCCTGAGCCAATTATCGGCGGCCCTCGCTGCCGGCGATGCGGCCGGCGCCGAGCGCGCGGCCCACAGTCTGAAGGGCCTGGCCGCCAACTTCGGTGCGCCCGCCGCGGTGCGAACAGCCGGCGAGTTGCAAGACGCCGCCCGACGCGGCGATCTGGACCAGGCCCAGTCTCTGCACCGTGCCTTGTCGGGCGAAGTCAAAAAGCTCGCAGAGGAATTGCACACGCTCTCGGCTAATTGCGACCCTCCGACCAATCGGATATGCTGACGCGCGTAGATCAGGCTCGCTAGCCTGACCTACCCAACCGCTTTGGACCTGCCCCAATAGCCTGAACCTGCCCCAATAGCCTGAACCTGCCCCAATAGCCTTGAACCTGTCAGGAGACGAATGACATGGCTTACACCGTTCCTCCTTTGCCGTACGCTTTCGACGCGTTGGAGCCGCACATCGACGCCAAGACGATGGAAATCCATCATGACAAACACCACGCGGCCTACGTCACCAACCTGAACAACGCCATCGCCAACACCGATCTGGGCAATCAGAGTATCGAAGAACTGTGTGCCAGCATTGAAAAAGTGCCCGAAAATATTCGCACGGCGGTGCGCAACAACGGCGGCGGCCATGCCAATCACTCGTTGTTCTGGACCATCATGGGCAAGGGCGGCGGCGGCACGCCCAGCGGCCCGCTGGCCGACGCCATCAAGTCGGAGTTGGGCGGCTTCGACGCCTTCAAAGAGGCGTTTAGCAAGGCCGGCATGGGGCGGTTCGGCAGCGGTTGGGCCTGGCTCAGTCTCGACAAGCAGAAGAAGCTGGTCGTCGAGAGCACGCCGAACCAGGACAATCCGCTCATGCACGGCAACACGCCTTTGCTGGGCTGCGACGTGTGGGAGCACGCCTATTATCTGAAATACCAGAATCGCCGCGCCGATTACCTGGCGGCGTTTTGGAACGTGGTCCTTTGGCCGGCTGTCGCCGAGCGTTACGCCGCCGCCAAGAAGTAACCTATTCTGGCCTGCCTGCCGAGCATGTCGCAAGCCACCTACGAAAAACTCCGCCGCCACGTGCACGACACGGCGGTGCTGCACTCGATCGACGCGCTGCTGGGCTGGGACGAACGTTGCCTGCTGCCGCACGCAGGCGGAGATTATCGCGCCGAGCAGATGACGCTGATCGCGGGCATGATCCACGAGCGGCAGACCGACCCTCGGCTGGGTGAATGGCTCGATGAATTGATGCAGAGTCCGCTGGCCGGCGATGCCACCAGCGACTCGGGCGCCACCATTCATCAGGTCAAGCGGCAGTACGACAAAAAGACCAAGCTGCCCAAGTCGCTGGTCGAAGAATTGACGCGCACCGCGGTGCTGGGGCAGCAGGTCTGGCAGGGGGCGCGGCGCGACAACGATTTCGCCGCGCTGGCCCCGCTGTTGGAAAAAACGGTGCGGCTCAAGCGCGAGCAGGCGCAGGCCGTCGGCTTTCGCGAGTGCGCCTACGACGCCTTGCTGGACGACTACGAGCCGCACGAGCTGACCTCGAACGTGGCCCACGTGTTGGCCCGTCTGCGCGACGAGCTGGTGGCCTTCGTGGCCGCCATCCGCCATGCGGGACGATCGTCCAAGATCGAACTTCTGCACCGCCGCTACCCGGTGCACGCTCAAGAGCGTTTCGCCCGTGAAGCGGCGGCGAAAATTGGTTTCGATTTTTCGCGTGGCCGGCTGGATGTGACGGCCCATCCGTTTTGCACGGCGCCGGGTCCGCACGACTGCCGCATCACGACCCGCTACGAAGAGCGTTACTTCAACTGCGCGTTTTTCGGCACACTGCACGAGGCCGGCCACGGCATTTACGATCAAGGTTTACGCGCCGACTGGTTCGGGTTGCCGCCGGGCGAGGCGGTGTCGATGGGCATTCACGAGTCGCAGTCGCGGATGTGGGAGAACCTGGTCGGGCGGCATCGCGCCTTTTGGCAATACTTCTATCCACTGGCCCAGGAGCATTTTTCCGAGGCGCTGGGCGATGTTCCGCTCGATGATTTTTATTTTGCGATCAACGACGTCCGGCCCTCGCTGATTCGCGTCGAGGCCGACGAAGCCACCTACAACCTGCATATTCTGATTCGTTTCGAGCTGGAGCAAGACCTGATCAACGGCGGATTGGCGGTGGCCGACTTGCCGCCAGCCTGGAACGCCAAATATCGCGATTATCTCGGCATCGAGCCGCCCAGCGATGCCGAGGGAGTCTTGCAGGACATTCACTGGCCGGCGGGACTGTTTGGCTACTTTCCGACCTATTCGCTGGGCAACCTGTACGCGGCGCAGTTCTTCGATCAGGCGGGTCGCGATCTGGGCGATCTGCCCAAGCAGTTTGCCCGTGGCGAGTTTCAGCCGCTGCGCCAGTGGCTCATCGAAAAGCTGCACCGGCACGGCCAGCGATACACCGCCGGGCAACTGGTCGAACGGGTGACCGGCAAGGCCCTGTCGCACGTGCCGCTTTTGGGCCATCTGCGCGGCAAGCTGGGGCCGCTGTATGGAGTCTGACAGCGTCTGACGTCAAGACCGCATTGGTCTTGGACCGGCCGAGCCGAACGACTTACAATAGCGATTGGTTTGGCAAATCCGCCGAGAGGCCGGTTGCGGCATGTCGTATCGATCGATTAAGCGCCGTCTGGGCGAAACACATCTGCAACGCAAGTTCCTGGCGTTGTTTTTCTTTTGGCTGCTGCTGCTGATCGGCGCGAGCTTTTCGATCTACATGCGGCTGAACGACGCCATGGTCGCGCGCCAGAACCCCGCCAAGGGCAAGCTGCTGGCCGACGCCAGCCTGATTGATCTCCATTTCCGCAAATTTGACGCAACCTCGTCGACGTCGTCGGGCGCCCCAGATCCGCAATGGACCGACACCAAAGAGAGGCTCAGCGCGGGGCTGCGCGGCGAAGATTATGATTGGACTTTCTTGCTTCCGTCGGACGCGTTTGATCCGAATAGTCGAGCCGACGGCGCAGGCTCCCCGGTCATGAAGCCGACCGACCCGTTCGAGATATCGGTCGTCGAACAATTCGAGAGCCAACCGGTCGAAGCCGCCGAAGGCGAGGAGCTTTTCGACTCGCAAGATCGGTTTACCAACAATGGCGAGTGGTATGAATACTTTCGGCCCAGCTACGCTCGGGCCAGTTGCGTAAGCTGCCATCGCGTATACACCCGGCTCGATCTGGCTGAAAACGATTTGATTGCTGTCGTGAAGGTCAGCATCAACAACGCAGCCATGCGCCGCGAGCAGGTCTATAACCGCGCCATCCTGTGGACCTTCGCCATTGTCATCACGTTCTTGGCGATGGTCGCGGCGTACCTCATCGTCCGGTATGTGATCGTCAAGCCGCTCAAACACCTGCGCGACGTGAGCGACGCCGTCAGCCACGGCAATCTCGACCAGCGGGCAGAAATCCACACCGCTGACGAGTTCGAAGAGCTGGCCGTGGCCTTCAACCGCATGCTTGGCCACCTGGTGACCGCCCAGGAAGAGCTGCGCCGGCTGAATAGCAGTCTTGACCTGAACGTCGATGAACTGGCGCAGGCCAATATGCGGCTGTTCGAGTTGAACCGGCTCAAAAGCGACTTTTTGGCCACCATGAGCCACGAGCTGCGCACGCCCTTGAACAGCATCATCGGCTTCAGCGACGTGCTCGGCTCGATCAAATCGCTCGACGACAAGCAGCGCCGCTACGTGCAAAACATCCAGAAGTCGGGCAAGATGCTGCTCGACATGATCAACGACATTCTCGATCTGGCCAAGATCGAAAGCGGCAAGATGGATGTGCGGCCCAGCGAATTCCGCGTCGAACAGGTGATCTCGGCGCAGTGCGATATGGCCCGGCCCCTGGCCGAGCGTAAAAACCTGGACCTCGACTGCGATGTCGAATCGTCGCTGCCCGAGCTATTTCAAGACCAGGGCAAAGTGCAGCAAGTGCTGAACAATTTGCTTTCCAACGCCATCAAGTTCACGCCCGACGGCGGGCGCATTGTGGTGTCGGCCCGCCGCAGCCCGGGCGACGAGCTCTTGTTGACGGTGACCGATACCGGCGTCGGCATTTCCGAGGAAGACCAGACGCAGATTTTCGAGAAGTTCCGGCAGGGGCATACGGTGATGCCCGGCGGCGACGCCATGACGCGCGAATACTCGGGCACGGGTTTGGGGTTGTCGATTGTGAAGGAGTTGTGCAAATTGCTGGGCGGCGACGTCAGCGTCGAGAGCGAGCTCGGCAAAGGAAGCACTTTCACGGTGCGGTTGCCGTGGCGCGTGTCGGAGCCGCGGAGCGATGCGGCGATCGCCAGTTCGCCCAGTGAACTGGCGGCGATGGCCTCTGCCGGGAACGGGGGTCATGCGGTCCTCCCCTGAAGATGGTCGGCAAAGAACGCCGGCCTCCTCCGGCCGGCGGCGTGATTTGCGCCGCGGCTTTTTCTCCTTTGGTTTTTGCATTTAGCGATCATGCCCGACTCTTACACACCACCGCCCGAAGTCCATCTTTTCACCGATGGCGCGTGCAGCGGCAACCCGGGGCCGGGCGGATGGGCCTTCATTTTACGCCATCCAGAGACGGGCAAAGAGTTGGTCGCCAGCGGCGGCGAGCCAGATACGACGAACAATCGCATGGAGCTGACCGCGGTGGTGCGCGGCCTGGAATCGCTCAAGCGACGCTCGATGGTCGAAATCTTCACCGACAGCGTCTATGTGGGCAAAGGCCTCAGCGAATGGCTGCCTAAATGGAAAGCCAATGGCTGGCGCCGCCGCGAAGGCAAGCGCTGGGCCGAGGTGAAAAACGAAGATCTCTGGCGACGGCTCGATGAGCTGCTGGCCCAGCACGCGGTGGCCTACACCCGTGTGGCCGGGCACAGCGGCCATACGGAGAACGACCGCTGCGACGAGCTGGCGGTGGCAGCCTACCAACAATATCTGCGATCTCGCTAAGGCGGTTGGTATCTCAAGATCGCCCCCCTACAATGTCTGCCAGCGAAAGCAAGGCAAAAAGTGGGGAGCATCGGGTGAATCGCAATCCGGTACAAGAGACGAAGGCGGGCGACGCCGGCGATGGCGAGTCGGCAGAGGAGGCTCAGGCCCGCCTGGCGGCCATCGTCGAGTGGTCGGACGACGCCATCATCAGCAAAGATCTGAATGGCGTCATCACGAGCTGGAACCGCGGCGCGCAGCGCATCTTTGGCTACACCGCCGAAGAGGCCATCGGGCAGTCGATCACCATGCTCATTCCCGAAGGCCATTTGGACGAAGAGCCTCGCATCCTCGAGCGCATCCGCTCGGGTCAGGCGATCGACCATTACGAAACCGTGCGCCGCCGCAAAGACGGCGAATTGATCGATATCTCATTGACGGTGTCGCCCATTATCGATCGGCAGGGCCGAATCGTCGGAGCTTCGAAGATTGCGCGCAACGTGACCGAACGGCGCCGGCTTGACGACGCCCTGCGCGCCCGCACCGAACAATACGAGACGCTGTTGAATGCCGCCCCCGTGGGCGTGTTTGTGCTCGACGGCGAGCTGCGGCTCTGCGACGTCAACCCCACCGCGCGCCAGGCGTTCGGCGATCTGCCCGACCTGATCGGTCGGGAGTTTGGCGAGTTGGCTCGAGCGATCTGGCCTCCGCCCTATGTCGATCTCAGCCTCGCGCAGTTCCAGCACACGCTGAAGACCGGCGAATCGTTCACGGTTCCCGAATTCAGCGAACGGCGGCTCGATCGCGGCGTGATGGAGCATTACGAGTCGCATATTCACCGCATTCGCCTGCCCGACGGCCGGCTGGGCGTGGTCTGCTATTTCCGCGATATCTCGGCGCAAGTCAGGGCCCGCGAGCAGATCATCGAGTCGGGGCGGCGATTGCGGTTTGTCATGGATTCGATGCCGCAAAAGATTTTCACGGCCACGCCCAGCGGCGACGTCGATTATTTCAATCCCGCCTGGATGGAGTTCACCGGCCTTTCGTTTGAGCAAATTCGCGATTGGGGCTGGACGCAGTTCATTCATCCCGAAGACGTCGGGCAGAATGTCCGCGTGTGGCGGCATTCGATCGAGACCGGCAAGCCATTCCAGTTCGAGCATCGTTTTCGCCGGGCCGACGGGCAATATCGCTGGCACCTGAGCCGGGCGGTGGCGCTCAAGGACGAGTCTGGCAACGTGCTGATGTGGGTCGGCGCGAACACCGACGTTCACGAACAAAAAGAAACCGCCGACGAGTTGCACCGGCTGGCGGCCGATCTGTCGCGGGCCGACCGCCGCAAGGACGAGTTTCTGGCGACGCTGGCGCACGAGCTGCGCAATCCGCTGGCGCCGCTGCGCAACAGCCTGGCCATTCTGCGGTTGCCCGGCGCCGCCCCCGCCGCCGAGGGCCTGCACGAGATGATGGAAAGGCAAGTGACGCACATGGTGCGGCTGGTCGACGATCTGCTCGAAATTTCGCGCATCACGCGCGGCAAAATTGAGTTGCGTAAAGAGAAAGTCGAGCTGGCGGCGGTAATTCGCGCTGCGATCGAAACCAGCCAGCCGGCGATCGAGGCCGCCGGGCACCAGCTCAGCGTCGATCTGCCGCAAGAGCCGGTGTGGCTCGAAGCCGATCCGGTGCGGCTGGCTCAGGTGTTCTCCAATCTGCTGAACAACGCCGCCAAGTACACCGAATCGGGCGGCCAAATCCGGCTTGCCGCCCGGCCGGCGGACGGCGACGTGGTCATCTCAGTGTGCGACACCGGCATCGGCATTCCCGCCGAGATGCTGCCCAAAGTCTTTGAGATGTTCACGCAGGTGAATCGGCACCTGAAACGCGCCCAGGGCGGGCTGGGCATCGGGCTGACCTTGGCGCGGCAGCTTGTAGGCATGCACGGCGGCGTCATCGAAGCGCATAGCGCAGGCGCGGGGCAAGGCAGCGAGTTCGTGGTGCGGCTGCCGGTCGTCGCCACCCCAATACCCGACCCGGCGGCCTCGCCCCTGTGGCAGCCAGCCCCGCGGCGTCGTGTGCTGGTGGTCGATGACAACCGCGACGCCGCCGACTCGCTGAGCATGTTGCTCCGCTTTATGGGGCTTGAAGCCCGGGTGGCGTATGATGGGCACGCTGCCCTGGAAGCCATTCGCGCCGATCGCCCGGCCGCCGTCCTGCTCGACCTGGGCATGCCCGGCATCGACGGCTTCGAGGTCGCTCGCCGCGTCCGGCGCGATCCCGAACTGCGCGATGTCATGCTGGTTGCCTTAACCGGCTGGGGGCAGGACGAAGACCACCGCCGCTCACAGGAGGCGGGCTTTGATCATCACCTGGTCAAACCCGTGGACCAGGCCCTCTTGGGCGAGATCTTGGCCGATCCGAACGCTCGACACGGCGGTGCGCGGCTGGTAAATTGAGAGTTTGCTGCGACAGCAAGTCTCCGATGAACCGGCTATAGCTCATGAAGCAACCGCACGACGCCAGCGCTCTCTGCATCCTTGTGATCGACGACAATCAAGACACGGTCGATTCGTTCGCCATGCTGCTGCGACAATTGGGCCATACCGTTCATACCGCCTGCCGCGGCCCCGAGGCCATGCAACAGATTCAGGAGCTCCATCCCGACCTGGTCTTTCTCGACTTGGCGTTGCCGGGCATGGATGGCTTCGAAGTCGCCAAGCGCATTCGGCGCGAGCCGCGGCTGACAGAGACCAAGATTATCGCTCTGACGGGTCTGAGCGAAGCCAAACATCGTCAGCGGGCGCAGTACGCCGGCTTCGATGGTTACCTGGTGAAACCGGCCACGCTGGAAGAAATCATCGCCAGCATCGAGTCGGTCCGCCAGACGCTCCTCAGCAGCGGGCAGAGCACGCACCCGTCGTGTTGATCGGTCACGTCTGGCTATTCGCGCTTCGCTTCCAAATCTTTCGCGGCGGCGCGTTCTTTCCGCGTATCGACGCGCAACAACGCGAACAGGGCAAGGTAGACGATCGCCACGCCCATCACGACGAAACACGCCAGGGCGGACCCGCGCCAGTCGTCGAATGAGATTCGGTAATCGGCGAGCCAGACCACAACCAGCGATACCCAGAACGAAAGGCAGTAGTCGCAGGTCGGCATGTAAAAGAGCTTTTGCAAGACAAAGCAGCCCAGGCGAACCGCCAACGGAGTTTCGCCGCCGCGGTCGCGGTAGCAGGCCTGCCGCCGCAGGCAATACTCCCGTGGCTCGCGGGCGACTTCCTCGGTGGTGAACGCGCGCACCAGAATCGCCACCGGCGCCGCTAGAAACCAGCAGAGCATAGGATCAGTGCGCGGAAAGGGCCCGCCGCACGTCGTCGGCCATCACGCCCACCTTGGTGACCGTCTCTTTGAGTTGCTCGCGTGAGCAGTGGAGTTCTTCGGTCCAATAGCGGACCTCGTAATCTTCGTCGAGATTGATGCGTTGGGCGTCTGGTGGGCCACGTTTCGACCGGTCGTCGCTCATGTTCGCTCTCCTGCCTCTTGATCATTGCCACCCGATTCTCGGCCACCAGCCAATGCAACATCCGCGCCGCACCGCGAAAATTGCGGTTTGCGGGTTCTTGCGGGCGGCGGGCGGGCGCTGCGATGATGGGCTTTGCTGAATCAAAGAACAACCAGAAGGAGAATGCCCATGCGCGGTTATCGTTTTTCGCTGCAAGGGTTGTTTGGCGTAATCACCTTCCTGGCCGGCGCCCACTTGCACAACTGCCGGGCGGCTGCCAAAATTCGCTAAACCCTAGCGATGCACGGATGTTCAAGTTTCTACATGCCGCCGATCTCCACCTCGACAGCCCGCTGAAGGGGCTCGAGCGCTACGACGGCGCGCCGGTCGACGAAATTCGCGGCGCCACGCGCCGGGCGCTTGAAAATCTGGTGCGCACCGCCATCGAACGCGAGGCCGATTTCGTGGTCGTCGCCGGCGATGTCTACGACGGCGATTGGCGCGATCACCACACCGGGTTGTTTTTCGTCGCCGAAATGTACAAGCTCCGCGACGCCGGCATTCCGGTTTATCTGATCGCGGGCAACCACGACGCCGCCAACCGCATGACCAAAACCTTGCGGCTGCCCGAGGAGACCGTTCATCGCTTCGCCAGCAAAAAGCCGCACACGCTGCACGTCGAGCATTGCGGCGTCTCGATTCACGGCCAGAGCTTCGCCACCGGCGCCGTGACCGAGAACCTGGCCTGCAACTATCCGCCCGCCGTACCCGGAAACTTCAATCTTGGCCTGTTGCACACCTGCGCCACCGGCGACGACGGGCACGAGTGCTATGCCCCGTGCTCGCTCGACGATCTGCGCGGCAAGCAGTACGACTACTGGGCCTTGGGGCATATTCATCAGCGGCGACGGTTGCTTGCCGACGAGCAGATTCATTTCTCCGGCAACGTGCAGGGCCGGCACATTCGCGAGACCGGCGCCAAGGGATGCCTGCTGGTGACCGTCGACGACTCGGGCCGGGCCGCCGTCGAGTTCGAGCCGCTCGACGTGTTGCGTTGGGAGCGGTGCGAGCTGGACGCCAGCCTTTGCGAGAGCGGCTACGACGTGCTCGACCGCGCGTCGGAATCGCTGGGTCGCTTGCTGGCCGCCGGCGAAGGCCGTCCGCTGGCCGTGCGCATTGAGGTGCTCGGGGCATGCCCGGCCCATGAAAAACTCGCCGCCGAGCCGCAGCGCTGGCTGAACGAAATCCGCTCGCTGGCTCGCGACGTGGGACAAGGATCGCTCTGGATTGAAAAGGTCCGTTTCCAGACGTCGCTGCCGCGGGCCCTCGAGGAAGGGGCGCTGGAAGACGGCCCGCTCGGCGAGTTGTTTCATTACATCGCGGAATTGCGGAACGACGCCGCGGCGACGTCGAAATTGGCCGACGAACTGGCCGACCTGTGGCGCAAGCTGCCCGCCGACTTTAAGGAAGGCGACGACGCGCTGCGGCTCGACGATGCCGCGAACTTCGGTCGGTTGCTCGATCAGATTCAGCCGCTGCTGGTTTCGCGGCTTTTCGAGAGGGCGGCGCCGTGAAGATCGCGCGATTGGAGCTGCGGGCCTTTGGGCCGTTCACCGATGTGGCGCTCGATTTCGACGCCGGGCAGTACGGGCTGCACGTGGTGTATGGAGCGAACGAGGCCGGCAAGAGCTCGACGCTTCGCGCCCTCAAGCAGTTCCTGTATGGCATTCCGCCGCGCACCAGTGACGATTTTATTCATCCGTATGGCAACCTGCGCATCGCCGGCGTGTTGAGCAACGGCGACGGCTCGCGGCTGGAATGCGTTCGCCGCAAGGCCGCCCGCAACGACCTGCGCGGCCCCGACGACAATACGCCGATGGCGCCCGCCGCTTTGAGCAAGTATCTGGGCGGCGTCGATCGTGAAACGTTCGAGACGATGTTCGGCATCGATCATGCCGGGCTGGTGCAAGGCGGCAAAGATCTGGTCGAGGGCAAAGGCAGCCTGGGCCAGATCTTGTTCGCGGCGGGCGCCGGCATCGCCGATCTGAAAGGCGTGCATGCCCAGCTTGAAAAAGACGCCGGCGAGCTATTCAAGTCGGGCGCGAAAAACCCGCGCATCAACAGCAAGCTTTCCGAGTGGGAAGCTGCCCGCAAGGCGACCGCCGCCGCGCAGCTTTCGACCGCCGACTGGGAGCGTCACGACAAGTTGTTGCGGCAATCGCGTGAAGAGCTGGCCGAAGTCGAGCGGCGGTTGGAAGCCGCGCGGGCCGAGAAGAGCCGGTTGGAGCGCGTGTCGCAGGCGGTCGCTTTGGTGGCCAAGCTGAAGGAAATCTCGGCGCGTAAGACCGAGTTGGGTCCGGTCACGCTGCTGCCCGAGGGCTTCAGCGAGCGGCGGCGCGAGGCGGCCACCCAATTGGCCGCCGCCGAGAGCGAGGCCCGCGTGGTGCGGCAGGCCATCGAAGAACTCGACGCGCAGATGGAGCAACTTGCGGCGCCCGAGCCATTGCTGGCACAGCGGCACGCCATCGAGCCGCTCTCCGACGCCTTGGGCAGCTACCGCAAAGCGCAACGCGATCTGCCCGGCCTGGTGGCTAACCGCCAGCAGTTGCTCGCGGAAGTCGCCGCGCGGCTGCGCCAGTTGCGGCCCGATTTGTCGCTCGAACGAGTCGAACAACTGCGGCTCAGCAAGCGGCAGCAAGTCGAAATTCAAAATTTGGGCAACCGGCATGAGGCGCTCGTTGGCCGGCTGCGGCAATCGCGCGCCCAGGTCGAATCGCTTGCGGAAAAGGTGCAGACGACCCAAACGCGGTTGACGGCATTAGCCCAGCCGCGAGACGCCGAGCCGCTCAAAAGCGTGCTCCGCCGCGCACAAAGTATCGCGCGCATCGAAGAAGAACTGGCCGCCGCACAAAGCGAATCGAAGCGGCTCGTCGAGCAAGCGGCCGCCGGGCTGGCTCGGTTGCCGCTGTGGTCGGGCACGCTCGACGAGTTGGAAAAATCGCCCGTTCCCGCTCTCGAAACCATCGACGCCTACGAGCAGCGGCTCGCCGAAAGCGATGCCGGGCTGGCGCGGGCCGATGAGCAAGTCGCCCAGGCCGAGGCGCGGCACGCCGAATGTCTCGAAAAACTCGAGCAAGTGCGGCTGTCGGGCGAGGTGCCCACCGAACTCGATCTGGCCGCGGCTCGTGACCAACGCGATCAGCTCTGGCAAATCATCCGCCGCGCCTGGCAGCGAGACGCCAGCGACGCGCCCGCGAAAGCCATCACCGAGACGATCGCTGCCGACTCCGATCTGGCCGGGCAGTTTGAATCGGCCCTGCGAAAGGCCGACGAGTTGGGCGACCGCCTGCGGCGCGAGGCCGATCGCGTGGCCGCCCAGGCCACCTTGCTGGCGCAGCGGCAGGCCATTCGGCAAGAACTCGAAAAGCTGGGTGAGGCACGCGGGCGGGTGAGCCAGCGTCGCCAGCAGACGATCGATCAGTGGCACAAGCAATGGCAGCCCGCCGGCATCGAACCAGCCGCGCCGCGCGAAATGCGCGCCTGGCAGCGCCGGCATCAAACGCTGATCGAACAGGCCGAAGCCATCCGTAGACAAGTCGCCGCGATCGACGAGTTTCAGGCGCGCATCGGCCGCTGCCGCGCCGAACTGGAGCGGGTCTTTCAATCGCTCGGCGAACCGACTCGAAGGGGCGACGAGACACTGGCCGCTCAGCTCGAACGCGGGCAATCGCTGGCCGACCAGATCACCGCGACCGCCCAAACGCGCGACCGGCTGGCGGACGAGTTGCAGGCTTTCCAACGGCAACTCGACGCCGAGCGGGCAAAGGCCGACGCCGCCCAGCACGAGCTATCGGCCTGGACGGCAAGCTGGACGGCCGCCGTCGAGCCGCTGGGCCTGGCGGCCGAGGCCACGCCGGCCCAAGCTCACGAAGTGTTGGCCCAGGTCGACGATTTGTTCACCAAGCTTTTAACCGCCGAGGGATTTCGCGAGCGCATCGACGGCATCGCCGGCGAATCGAAGCAGTTCGAAGAGCAGATTCGCGGGTTAGCCGCGTCACTCGATCGGCAGGAGCTCTTGGCCGGCTTGCCGCCCGACCGCGCGGCGGAACGGATGCTGACCGACTATCGGCAAGCAATGGCTCACCAGGCTCGGCTCGACGCGCTACGCAAACAACGCGATAAACAGGCGGCGCAATGCGAGCGGTCGCGGCAGTCGGCGGAGGCCGCGCGTGCGGCGTTGCACACGCTCTGCCAAGAGGCGAAGTGCGAACGCCACGAATTATTGCCCGATCTGGAGCAACGGTCGGCGTTGGCCAAAGAGTTGGCCGACGACGAGCGGCGGACCAACGACACCTTGGTGCTGTTGAGTGCCGGAGCGCCGCTGGCGGAGTTCATCGAGGAAGTGGGTCAGGCCGATCCCGACGCCTTGCCCGCTCGCGCCGAGCAACTGGCCGAGCAAATTGCCGCGTTCTCGGCTCGCGGCAAGGAGCTGTCGAGCCTCGTCACGCTGGAGCAAAAAGCCCTGGCCGACATGGATACCAGCGCCGCCGCGGCCGAAGCTGAAGAGCGGACGCAGAGCCTGGCGGCCGAGATTGCCGCCGACGTCGAGCACTACGCCCGCCTGCGGCTGGCCACCACCGTGCTGCGCGAGGCGATTGAACGCTATCGCGCCAGGCATCAGGGGCCGGTGCTCGAACGGGCCAGCCGGCTGTTCGCCGAACTGACCGTCGGTTCGTTCTCGGGTCTGCGGGTCGATTACGACGAGCGCGGCGAGGCGGTGTTGGTCGGTGTGCGGTCCGCCGACGATCGCGTGGTGCCGGTCGAGGGCATGAGCGACGGCACCGCCGACCAGCTTTACCTGGCGTTGCGGCTGGCCAGCCTCGAGACCTGGCTGGAGGGCAAGGAGCCGCTGCCGCTGATCGTGGACGACATCTTGATTCAATTTGACAACCAGCGCTCTGTCGCCACCCTGCGCGCCCTGGCCGAGCTCTCTTGCCGCACTCAGGTAATCTTCTTTACGCATCACGAGCACCTGGTCGAGCTTGCCCGGCGCCATGTCGAGGCCGGCGCGTTGTTCGTCCATGAGCTCAACGGCCGCCGGTCCTGATCCATTGGTCTTCGGGCGGGGGCGGCCACGTGGCAGGGCCGCGTGATTGGGCGGCCGGAGCGGTGTGTAGCGATTCCGCGGCCTGCTCCGCGAGCGAATTCTTGAAAATAATAGCCCCAGGGCGCAGCCCTCGCCTGGCAGGTGAAGGAGGTTGGGCGCTAAGTGGCGCGCCTGCCGGGCAAGCCGGCGAGGGGGCAGTCCGCTCCAGAGATGTGTAGACCAACAAGGGCGCAGCCCTCGGTGGATGGTCCAAAGAGACGTGTCGTCAGCTCCAAAGGGGCGTCATTCCCGAATTCGCCCTTGACGTTTGCGCCCAGAATCCCGCCCCCTGGGGCTTACGACGATTGATTGGTGCAAGAAACCTAGTGCTATGGACCTCTGGCCCGGCAGTGTAGAATCACGGCGTCTGGTCATCCTCGCTCCGGAAAGAACGATGATTTGCCGTCCCGTCCAATACGCCTCGGGCGAAAAGAAATTCTTGCTGATTTCGCAGGTCGTTCATGCGCGCCTGGCGGCCGCGATCGCGCAAGAGTGGGCCGAACCGCCGGCCGGCCTCGAACCGCGAGACCAGTTGGTCGCCGCCGTCGAGCGGCACGAAGACGGTTGGACCGACGTCGACCGGCGCGTGCGAATCGGCATGCAAAGCTTCCAGCCGCTCGATTTCGCCCACGTGCCAACCCCGCAATTGCTCGACACTTGGCGGCGGTCCATCGCATCGGCGGCCGCCGTGGGACCGCTGGCCGGGTATATGGTCAGCCGGCACCACACCGAGCACATCGCGCCCATGTTTTCCTTTCGTTGGCAGTCGCGCGCGGACGAGACGGCGCTGGTCGCGGAATTCTCCGCCGAGCAAGAGCAACGACAGGCCGAATGGCTTTCGCGTTGGCAAGCCGGCGCCCCGGCGCTGCGTCCCACCGAGGCCGCCGAACGCGCCGCGCGCTGGCTGCGGCTGTTTGACGAACTCAGTCTTTGGCTTTGCCGTGGTCACAGCGACAAGTCGCACGACTTCCAGGCGCCCGATGGGCCGCCCCTGGCGTTGCGGCCCGAACCGTCAGGACAAATGACGCTTTCTCCCTGGCCGTTCCGCGCGACGCGCGAGGTGGTGCTCAACGCCAGCGGGCGGGCGATGCCCGTGGCGCGGTACGACAACCCCGCCACGCTCGCGGCCGCCGGCAATGAAACGGTGAAATTCCGTTGGGTTTTCGTGCGCGGCGCGGGCCGCAGTCCAGCTTCGCCCGGGCCACCTTCCGAATCGCGCGTCGACACAGCTCAACGCGTCGTCACGGTCACCGGCACTCCCTCGCTAAGGTGCTTTTACGATGGAGAAACGCCTGATGGTCGGGGCGGATGAAACGCCGGCAACAACCCGACAACGCAACTTCCTCCTGGCTGGTACAAAACAGGGAGAGGCTCGGTAATCGTGATGTCGCCGCTCATCCTGTTTTGGTTCGAACCCCGGCGTGCGGACTGCCGCGCCTGGGGCGGAAAACTGGCCAAAAAGCGGCTGAAAACTACCCAAGCCACTGGTCTGGTACAAAACAGGGAGAGGACCAGACCTGTCCCGTTTAGGTGCCACGCAGTCCCAGAATGACAGAAAGATGGCTGACAGAAAAACGGGAGGCTTGGGATCGGGCGCTAATTGGTTTGTTCCGCCCGTGTCATTTTTCTGTCATCAATTTTTCGGTCATTCCATCGGCAGCGCGCTTCCGATCAACCCCCAGATGGCGTCCGAAACGAAATCCGGCCGTCTCACCATTTTTCTACCAGAGGAGTATCCTTTCCCTACCACAGCTTTTCCGGCGCCGTTTACTGCAATTGCCGATTAACCAATGAACGATGCTATGCCCGCGTTTAACCCACACCGACTTCGTCAGGAAGTTAGGGAATTGACCGAATTGTTGCGAAATGAGGCAGGTTGGGCCGACTTAAGGGCAGCGTTGGCGAGCAAGAATCTGTCTCCCGAGAACCTGGTTCTTGCAGGATTTTTCGAGGATAGTGATGGGAATGAATTTGGTGTGCTCATCACTTCTAACGAAGAAATCATCGAATATGAAAGAAAAACAGATGGCCGGCCAGATGAGTTCACCAAATGGCGGGCCGTGGCTGACGCGAGCGAGCTTCTGAGCACATTTCCGGCAGTTGAATTTGGGCGAGAGCTTGCCAGGGAAAACAAATGAAGGCGAATGTCGACTCCTAGCCTTCAACCGCCTGGGAACCGAAAACAGCATGCCTTGGCGGGGCCGGCGCGGCATTGGTTCAGCGCGTTCCGCCCGCTTGGTGCGAGCCGCCGCGCGGGGGGAGAAAAAAAGGGCGAAAAACAGGCTGAAAACTACCCAAGCCACTGGTCCGGTACAAAACAGGGAGAGGACCGGATTTCGCGCCCAGAAAGGCCGCACCCCCCAAAGCTATGGTTGCGGGGGGCTTTTCAAGTCGGGCGAGCGTGGCACCTCAAGTGCAGTGCACGCAAAGACTTAAGTAAATGCGGTGGCGACGCAAGTTTTATTTTTTGTCAAGGGTAAATGGTTCGCGCCGCAACACCATGAATAAAAGTCGGAGCGGGCGACATGGAGCGACAACGGCGCGCTTGCATCCGTCAACGCCGAGGCAATGTCGAGTCGCCGCACGAGGCTGTGGTTGTGGCGGCTGAATCCGGATGGGTTTGCGAGTTTGCGACACCCGCCGGCTTGGCTGCTTCGAGACATGCAGGTACAAAAGAAGATGGTGAAAAAACTTCTGGCCGGCCACAGGGGCCGGGGCTACCGTGTGCGGGGCGGGACGAATTCATCAACCGGGAGGGCGACGATGACTGCATTTTCGCGCCGCGAATTGCTGCGTGCCACAGGCTTGGGCCTGTGGGGCGTCAGTGCCAGCGGCTGGTTGCCGTTGCTGGCCGACGAGGTGGCAAGACATCCCAATCGCCGGCGTCAATGTGTCCTATTGTGGATGCCCGGCGGGCCGAGCCAAATCGACACGTTTGACCTGAAGCCGCAGCACGCCAACGGCGGACCGTTCAAAGAAATCGCCACCAGCGTGCCGGGACTGGGCATCAGCGAACATCTGCCGAAACTGGCCTCGCTGGCTGAGCACCTGGCGATCGTTCGCAGCCTGAGCACCAAGGAGGGCGATCACGGCCGCGGCACCTACCTGATGCGCACCGGACATCAGCAGGGCGGGCCGATCAAATACCCGGCCATCGGCGCTTCGTTGGCCAAAGCAGTCGGCTCGGAAGAGGCCGAGGTACCCAACTACGTGAGCATCGCCCCCACCGTGCAGTTCAATGCCGACGCTTTCGGTCCGGGCTTTTTAGGGGCGCGCTATGCACCGTTGACGGTGGGCGTGCGCGGGCCGGCCGAAGGCCAGGCTGCATCGCGTTACGCCGAACTGGGCGTCGACGATTTGCTGCCGCCTGGGCGCATCAGCGCACCGCAAGCGGCCGGGCGGCTGGAGCTGTGGCGAACGCTGCAAAGCAACTTTGTCTCGCGGCATCGCACGGCGTCGGCCTTGGCCCATCAGACGGTTTATCAGCGGGCCGAGCGCATGATGCAAAGCGACGCCGCTAAAGCCTTCGATCTCTCGCAAGAGCCCGACAAGGTGCGCGAGACCTATGGCCGCGGCCGGTTTGGGCAGAGCTGTCTGATGGCGCGGCGGCTGATCGAAAGCGGCGTGCCTTTCGTGGAAGTGGTGTTGGGCGACGGCATCGCCTGGGACACACACCAGAACAATTTTCCGATGGTGACCAACCTTTCGCGAGAACTCGATGCCGGTTGGGGCACGCTCATCGGCGAGCTGGCCGAGCGCGGCCTGCTCGAAACGACCACCATGCTCTGGATGGGCGAATTTGGTCGGACGCCGGGCATCAATCGCACGGCGGGCCGCGACCACTTTCCCGCCGCCTGGAGCTGTGCGTTTGCCGGCGGCGGCATTCACGGTGGCCAGGCCCACGGCCGCACCAGCGACGACGGCCTGCAAGTGGTCGATGGCAAAGTGAACGAGGGCGACGTGCTGGCCACCCTGTGTGCCGCGCTGGGCGTCGACCCGGATAGCGAAAACATCTCGGAAGAGGGCCGCCCGATTCGCCTGGCCGAAGGCGCGCCGATTGAGGCGATTCTGGCGCGCAAGGGAACGAAAAATGGCTGATAATACCTACTCAGGAGGCTCTGAATTTTGATTGCCGCCGATCTGGCCGAACGGCACGAACCGCTGGGCGAGCTTTTCTCGATGCCCACCCGCCGTGATGAATGGAATCGCTATCGCTTGACCGACGAACAAATCGCTTCGTTCCACCGCGACGGTTACGTGGCCGGCGTGCGCCTGCTCGATGACCGGCAGGTCGAGCGGCTGCGCCACGAACTCAGCGAGTTGACCGACGCCTCGCATCCGGGCCACGGCTTGTTTTACGAATATCACTCGAACGAATCGCCCGACACCAGCCGCGTGCTGTTTCACGCCTTGGGCGCGTGGCGGATCACGCCGGGCTTTCATGATGTTCTCTGGCATCCGGCCTTTACCGTGCCGGCTTCGCAGCTTTTGGGCGGCGGCGTGCGGTTCTGGCATGACCAGTTGTTTTGCAAGCCGGCGCGCGACGGCGGCGTGGTGGCCTGGCATCAAGACTATTCGTATTGGACGCGCACGCAGCCCATGGCCCATCTCACCTGCTGGATTGCGTTGGACGACGCCACGCGCGACAATGGCTGCTTGCAGTATGTGCCCGGCAGTCATCGCTGGCCGCTGTTGCCGGTCGTCGGCCTGGCCGGAGATATGGATGCCATACAAACGGTGCTCGATGACGGACAGCGGGCCGCCTTCAAGCCGGTGGCCATCGAGCTGAAGCGGGGCGAATGCTCGTTTCACCATCCGCTGATGGTGCACGGTTCCTACGAGAACCGCACCAACGGCCCGCGTCGCGCAACGGTGATCAACGTTTTCCGCGACGGCGTTTGCTCCGCCTCGAATGAATCGCTGCTCGCCGGCGTGCCGCCGATTTCCGCCGGTGAGCCGATGGCGGGAAAATATTTCCCGCTGCTGCTCGGCCAAGAGACAGCGCTGGACGATGGTTAGCCGCACGTTGGTTAATGGTGTTGGGGCCAAGGGTGCTGGCCGAACCGCGGCCCGGCTTTCCGCCCCGTCAAGCGGCGGCACCCGCCATCTGACGACATTCTTCGGCGCAGCGGCGGCATTCCTCGGCGCAGCGCTGGCAATGTTCGTGCGTGTGCTTGGCGCATTCCTCGCCACAGGCGTCGCAGATCTCGGCGCAGACGCGGCAGACTTCGGCGGCAAAACGTGACCCCCGGCTCATAAAGGCCGACGCGCTAAAGCAAACGTCGGCACAATCGCGGTCGAGCCGAATGCATTCGGCCAGCATGCCAACATCGTGTTCCTCCAAGCAAGCAGTCGCACAATGCTCGCACTCCTGGGCGCAACGGACACATGCTTCGATACACGACGAAAATTGTTCATGAGACATTGCAACTTCCTCCCCTTCGAGCGTTTCCAGACAGGCGAACTTTCGTTGATGATGCGCTACGATCAGCCAAGGGTTGCAAGTCTCATACCCGCCTTGCAGGCCGGAGACGCGGGTGGAGAAATCACCGCCACCTGTTAGAATAGTGAAGCTCAGGTGAGCGCCGATCGACCGCCGCCGTCCAACTCCGCATCTTGCATTGCCATGTGGCCCGACGCCGAACAAACTCAGGAACTGTTGGCTGACGCACGAGCGGGCCAAGCGGCGGCCGTCAACGAATTGCTCGATCGGCACCGCGAGGCGCTGCGGCGGATGGTCGATCTGCGCATGGATCGGGCGCTGCGGCAGCGGGTCGATGCCAGCGACATCGTGCAAGACGCCCTGGTCGAGGCGAACCGCCGGCTGCCCGATTATTTGGAACACCCGCAGATGCCGTTTCAGCTTTGGTTGCGGCAGATCGCCAAAGACCGCTTGATCGACGCCCATCGGCGGCACCGGGTGGCGGCGCGCAGGAGCGTCGACCGCGAGCAGCCGCTAGTGGCCAAGGCGGCGCTCGATCATTCGACGCTCGATCTGGCGGCCCAGCTTTGCGACCGGCAGTTGACGCCGGCCGCCGCCGCCACGCGGCACGAATTGGCCCAGCGCTTTCAAGCTTCGCTCGACCAGCTCGAAGAACACGACCGCGAGGTGATTCTGCTGCGACACTTTGAGCAGCTTTCGAATCAAGAGACCGCTCAAGCCCTGGGTCTGAGCGAGCCGGCGGCGGGCATGCGTTATCTGCGCGCCGTCCGCCGCCTGCGGGCCTTGCTCAACGAAACTTCCTTGCAGAATGATTCGCAATCGGAGGAGTGACGGCGATGGACGAATCGGAGCGATCGCAAATCAAACGTTGGGTCGAAACCTGGCGCAAAGCGGGTCCGGCGCTGGCCGCCATCGAGCGCGAAGAGCTGCGCGCGATGACCGACGCCGAGCGGCGTCGCGCCATCGAGGCGGTGTTGTCGTTGGCGCCGGTATGCCGTCGAAGGGATTGTGTCTCGCCGGTTCGACGTACTCGATTGGAGGCAGATCGAGGACGAATTGACTTCGCTGTGCGAAGCTACGGACAGTTCTGAAGCATTCCGACGTTTGACGGCGCTGCGCGCCGCCAATGAACAAAAGCAAAGTTGAGCCCCAGTGACGTATTCGAGGATGCTCTGCTCAATGAAGACTGTCCGAGCGTGCCACGGCATCCGTCGCGGGGTGCAGAGCGACGAATCGGTCTTCTGCGGTAATCGCCGCGCGGTGATTCTGCTCGCGCTCGTTATCATGACCTTCGATCGGCCTGGCGACGATCGCGTCGTCCATGCGCAACAAGCCGCTTCTGACGCCGTCGCCGCGGCGCGGCAATTCGCGGCCGCCACGGCGTTGCAAAACCAAGAGCAGCTCGACAAGGCCGCCGACGCCTGGCAAGGCTTCTTGAAAGAGCATCCCAGTGACCCGCGCGCCGACCGCGCGTGGCACCACCTGGGCGTCTGCCGGCTCAAAAACAGGCAGTACGCCGAAGCGCGGGCGGCCTTCGAGCGGCTGATTGCCGAGCATCCGAAGACGGCGCTGGCCAGCTCGGCCTGGCTCAATCTGGGGTTGAGCCAATACGATCAGGCCGCCGCGGGACAAGACGATCTCTACGCCGAGGCCGCCGAGACCTTCGCCACGCTGCTGGAAAAATTCCCGCGCGCCGGTGAAGTTCCGCGAGCTGTGTTTTACCGGGCAGAATCGCTCTATGCTCAAGGCAAGAACGCCGAGGCTGCCAAACTCTATGCCGACTTCGTCAAAAAGTACCCGCAAGATCCACTCCTGGCCGACGCCTTGTACGCCCAGGGGGTCGCGCTGCAAGAAATCGGCTCGCAAGCGGCCGCGGGCGCCAGTTACGACGCTTGGTTAAAACAGTTTTCCGACCGCCCGCAAGCCGCCGAAGTCATCTTTCGCCGCGGCGAGACGCTGCTGGCCCAGGGCAAAACCGAGCCGGCCGAAAAATGGTTTGCGTCGGCTGCCGCTCGGCCAGGCTTTGAGTTGGCCGGCCTGGCGTTGCTCCGCCAGGCCGCCTGCCTGGAGCAGCGGCGCGAATACCGGCGCGCGGCGGGAATCTATTCGACGCTTACGGCACAATTTCCCCAGTCGAAACACCGCGAGCAGGCTCTCTTCGATTCCGCCCGCTGCACCGAACTCGCCGGGAATCTGGACGAAGCCGCCGCGCGCTATCAATCGCTGCTCGAACAATTTCCGCAAGGCGAAACCGCGGCACGGGCGAGATATGCTTTGGGCTGGATGCAGCTTACCAGGCAGGATTATGACGCCGCGGCCCAGGCATTCGATGAACTGCTGGCCAGACACGCGACTGACCAACTCGCGCCGCGGGCGCACTACGCGCGGGCGCTGGCTCGCGAACAGCTCAAGCAATATGCCCCCGCGCTGGAAGACGCCCAGGCCTACTTGCAATCGGGCCCGATGGCCGAAGCGCGATCGGACGCGCGCTATCTGATCGGTCTTTGCCAGGCGCGGCTCGATCGGCCCAAGGAGGCGGCAGCCACGTTTCGCGAGCTGCTGAGGGAAGATCCGAATTATGTCGGCGCCGACAAGGCGCTCTATGAGCTGGCCTGGGCGCTGAGATCGCTTGACGACTCCGCCACGGCGGCTGATGTGTGGCGGCGGCTTGCCAAGGAACACCCCAAAAGCCCCCTGGCCGCCGACAGCCTCTATCAACTGGCCGAGCAGCAATCTGAGCAGGGCGATTTTGCCGCGGCCGCGGCGGGTTTTTATCAGGCGATGCAAAAGTCGGGCAAGCGATCCCTGGGCGAGCGGGCGGCCTATCAACTTGGCATGGCGCACTTTCGGCAAGACGATTTTGAAAAAGCGAGGCAGGCGTTCGCCTATCAACGTCAGACCTTTCCGCAGGGCGCCCTGGCCGACGACGCGGCTTTTATGGAGGGAGAATCGCTCTTCAACCTCGGCAAGCACGCCGACGCGCTGGTGGCGTATGCTCGCTCGCACAAACCTTCGGGCGAAGACGCCGCGGCCCTGCGGCTGCTGCACTCGGCTCAGGCGGCTGCGAAACTGAAGCAATGGGACAAGAGCATGACGATGCTCAACCAGGCGGCGGAGCAATTCGGCGATTCACCCTATCTGGCCGAGATTCGCTTCGCGCAGGGTTGGGCCAAGCAAAACGTCGGCAGCTTGAACGAAGCCCAGGCGCTGTATGACGAGGTGACCGCCAAAACCGATGGCGAAATCGCGGCGCAGGCGCGGTTTCTCATCGGTCAGATGTATTTCGACCAAAAACAATACAACGAGGCGATCAAGAATTTTGTGAAGGTGGCGTATGGCTACAGCGCCGCTCGTTGGCAAGCACGGGCACATTACGAGGCAGGGCGCGCCTTCGAGGCGCTGGGCAAACGTCGTGAGGCGGCAAAGTCGTATCAGGAGCTGATCGACCAATTTCCCGACAGTGCCGAAGTGCCCCGCGCCCGCCAACGCCTGGCCGCGCTAGCCGCCGAGTAATCGTGTCCCCGCGTGCTCACAATTGCTCTTTTGCTTTCGTGCGCGCCAGCTCCAGCGCCGCCGGCAGCTTGGCGGGATCTTTGCCGCCGGCTTGGGCCATGTCGGCTCGGCCGCCGCCGCTGCCGCCAACCACCTTGGCCACCTCGCGCACCCACTGCCCGGCATTCATTCCCTTAGTTTCCAGGTCATGCGTGACACCAGCCACCAACACCACCTTGTCTTCCGCGCAACTGGCCAACAGCACCGCGGCCGAAGCCGCCTTGCGGCGGAGTTGGTCAATCAACTGTCGCAGGCCGTCGGCGGTGGCTTCGGGCACTTCGGCCACGATCAGTTTTGCCCCGTTTACATCTTGGGCTGCCGCGAGCAGCTCATCGGCCGACGCGCCGGCAACCTTGCCGCCCGAGGCCAATTGCTTTTTCAGTTCGCGCGCCTCCCTGACGAGCGCAGTTACCCGCTGTGGCACTTCGGCCGGCGGCACGCGCAGCGCCGCGGCGGCTTCGGCCAAGGCCGTTTCGCTCGTGCGCAATCGGTCGAGCGCGTGCTTGCCGGTCAGCGCGGTGATGCGCCGCGTGCCTGCCGCCACGCTTTCTTCGCCGATGATCCGGCAAAGCCCGATTTGCCCGGTGTTGTCCAAATGCGTGCCGCCGCACAGCTCCTTGCTGAACTTGCCCATCGAGACCATTCGCACTACGTCGGGATACTTTTCGCCGAAAAGCATCATGGCGCCGGCCTGCCGCGCTTCGGCAATGGGCAGTGTGGTCCAATGCACCGGCTCGGCGGCAATGATCCGGGCGTTTACTTCATCTTCGATCTTGACCAGCTCGTCGCGCGAGACGCTGTGGGGATTGGCGAAGTCGAACCGCAGCCAGTCGGCGTCGACCTTCGATCCCTGCTGCTGAGCGTGCTTGCCCAAATGCTTTTGCAAGGCGTAATGCAAAATGTGCGTGGCTGAATGCGCCCGGCGGATGGCCTGCCGCCGCGTGGCATCGACGCGGGCCGTGACCGTCGCGCCCTGGCGAATGACGCCCTCGCGCAAATGCCCGCGATGCAGAATAAAGTTGCTCTCTTTTTGCGTATCGATGACCTCGAACCGCATGCCCTCGCCGACGATCTCGCCGGTGTCGCCCACTTGTCCGCCGCTCTCGCCATAAAAGGGCGTTTTTTCGAGCACCACGACGATGGGATCTTTGTGGTTGATCTCGTCGATCTGGTCGCAGAGCCGGTCGTGGGCGATCAGGCCGACCACTTTGGCCGGCGATTCCGTCTGTTCATAGCCCAGAAACTCGCTGCCGTGCATCGCCTTTTTCAAGCCATCGAGCGGTCCCGACTTGAAGAGTTCTTGCTTGCGATCGAGGCCCGAGATCTTGCCGTGCTCGTCCATGGCTTGGCGGTAGCCATCCCAATCGAACGTAAAATTGTGTTCGGCGGCCAGGGTTTCGAACAGCTCGGGGGGAAAACCGTGCGTGGTATACATGTCGGCGGCCTCGTGGCCGGAAACCATCATGCGCCCCTCGCGCTGCATGCTGGCAAACGTGCGTTCGATGCGGTCCAGCCCGCCATCGATGGTCGAGAAGAAGTTGTCTTCTTCCTTTTCGATCACCTGGGTCACGCGCTCGACCGTTTGCGAAAGTTCGGGGTAGGGCTGCCGCATCATTTGGGCGACGACGGGCGCCAGCCGGAACAAAAACGGCTCGTGCATGCCCATTTGCCGCCCATCGAGCACCGCGCGGCGCAAGAGCCGCTTGATCACATATTTTTCGCCCTTGGGGCCGGGAATCACTTCTTCGTGAATGGCGAAGGCGCAAGCCCGCACGTGGTCGGTAATGCGGCGGAGGCGGCGGCCGTTGTCGCTGGCCGGGTCGTATTTCTGACCACAGACTTCGGCGGCGGCCTCCACCAGCGGCCGCAGAATGTCGATGTGAAAGTTGCTGTCGACCTTCTGGAGCACGGCGGCGGTGCGTTCCAGCCCCATGCCGGTGTCGATGTTTTTGCTGGGCAGCGGGCGCAAATTGTTGGGCGGGTCGCCCACGCGGTTGAACTGCGTGAACACCAGGTTCCAGATTTCGACGGCGCCGCCCACGTCGGGATGAAAGAAGATTTCGCTGCACGGGCCGCAGACGCCGTCGGGTCCCTGGCTGGGCGCTCCGGCCGGCCAGAAGTTGTCGTCCTCGCCCATCCGCTCAATCCGTTCGGGCGGAAGCTTGATCTCGCGCGACCAGATATCGGCCGCCTCCTCGTCGTCGTGGTAGACCGAGACGCTCAGGCGACCGGGGGCCAGGCCAAGCCACTTTTTGCTGGTCAGAAACTCCCAGGCCCAATGAATGGCGTCACGTTTGAAATAGTCGCCGAAGCTGAAGTTGCCCAGCATCTCGAAAAATGTGTGGTGATAGGCGGTGCGGCCCACGTTGTCGATATCGCCGGTGCGGAGGCATTTCTGGCAGGTGGTGGCGCGGGTGAAGTCCAGCTTGCACTTGCCGAGGAAATGGTCTTTGAACTGGTTCATGCCCGCCGGCGTGAACAGCACCGAGGGATCCCACTTGGGCACCAGCACGTCGCTGGGCCGGCGGGTGCAACCTTTCGACTCGAAGAAGCTGAGGTATTTTTCGCGTAGTTCGTCGGTTTTCATGGAACGCTGGCCATCGCTGGCGCGAGAATGGTCGGGATTTCAAGCCGCTGATGATAGCCCGCAACCGCCGCGCCGGCTAGAACGACTGGACCACCTTAAGCGGGTAAGCCGCCTGTGTGCACCGATCAGAAACCACCGCGGATTTCAATCGTCACCGGAGCCGCGGAAGCTTGCACTCACGGCGCTAGCTCTTGCGGATCGTCCGACGCCACTGGAATGGTGACCGTTTGAGCCCGGCCCTGGTCGTCGATGAGTCGCAGCTCGATGGGGCCATGTTTCTCGGCCACCGCTCGGCGGAAGTCGTCGGGGGTTTCCAGCGGCGTCTTTCCCACATGGCTGATGATGCTGCCGCGGCGAAGACCGGCCTCCCAGGCGGGCGATCCTTCGTCGACGTCACGCGCGGCTACTCCGCCATTGGCAAACGCTCGATAATCCGGCGCCGCTCCAAAAGGCAATAGTTCCCGGCCTTGCTTCAGCAGCACCGCCGAGAGATAGTCGACGTGCAGGCCGCGCCAGCCGGCCGGTCGCTCGGTGACAACTTGCGTTAGCGAAGTGGGGAATTTGGTCAACACGACCCGCCGCTGCGATTTCTGACCATTGCGCACAATGGTCAAGGTTGTGGCGGCGTCGGGAGGCAACTTGCCCACGTGCAGCCGCAGACCATCGGCATCAAAAATCGGTTGCCCATCGACGTGCGTCACCAGGTCGTCTCTTTGGATTCGCGCCTTGGCCGCGGGCGAGAAGGCCGAAACCTGGTCGACCTTGGTTCGCGCCGCCGCGCCATGCAGCGAACTGAGCGGCAAGTCGCCCGGAACGACGCCGAGCAGGCCATACTCAACCTCGCGGCCCTGTTTTAACGTTTCGATGATGCGCCGAAAAGCCTTGTCGATGGGTATGGCGTAGCCGGCGGCCTGCTCAAAACCCGCCGTCGCCGCCAGCGAAGTGGTTAGCCCGACCATTTCGCCCCGCACATTAATGAGCGCACCGCCGCTGGTGCCCAGGTTCAACTTAGCATCGGTTTGGATCAATGTGCCAAGTTCATGGAGTGTCTTCTCCTTCTGGGTCATCGTGACCGGGCGGGGGCCAACCGCCTTGCGCCCCAAGTTGGAGACGATTCCCCAGCTTGCACTCACCTGGCCATCGCGGGCAATTGAGTACGGATTGCCCAAGGCAATCACAATCTGTCCCTTATGCAGCCCGGCCGCGTCGCCAAATTCAATGGGAATGAAATCACCGCCGCGCGCGGCGCCCGGCTGAAGCGGCGCGAGCACGGCCAAATCGCTGCGCTCGTCGCTGGCCTTCACCCGCATTCTGAAGACGTTACGAGAGGAAGTCGTGACGAAGATCTCGTTCTCCTCCGGCTCATCACCCAGCACATGGTGGTTGGTCAGCACCAAACCCGAGCGGTCGATCACCACGCCGGTGGCGAAACCACTGGCCACAAAATCGGGGCTGCGCGGATCGTGGCTGATCTGCCCGCGCTCCGAGAGCAGGTTGGGAAACATGCCCGGATGCGAATCGCCCGTATAGTCGGGCGTCTTCGCTTTGCGGGCGATGCTCACGACCGAGCGCTCGCTGCGCTCGATCGCGCGGGCGACGACTCGCTCCAGGGCCGAGATCAGCTCCAAATCGGCCGCCGCCTGCCGCTCATCACTCGCCGGCGGCTGAGCCACTGCCCGCGCCACGAATACGACACAGACACTCAAGAACGCGAGCAGCGACAGCGCGACTGGCCTCATCGGAATGTGCCTTTTCTCGTGGTGCCCACTATTCGTCTGGTTGCCCGTCGGAATCTCCGGCGGGTGCCGCCGTGGGCCCGGTGGGTGCGCCGGCGGCCAACACTTTTTCCCGCAATTCGGCGACCATGGCGGGGTTTTCTTCCAGGAAGGCGCGAGCCCGTTCGCGCCCCTGGCCCAACTGCAACTCGCCATAACGGAACCACGTGCCCGATCGCACGATCAGCTTCTGGGCCATCGCCAGGTCGAGCACGTCTCCTTCGTAGCTAATGCCCTTGTTATGCATCATATCAAATTCGGCAACCCGGAACGGGGGGGCCACCTTGTTTTTGACCACTTTGGCCCGCACGCGCTGGCCGACCACCTCTTCGCCCTCTTTGAGCTGTCCAATCCGCCGGACATCGATGCGGCAGGAGCTATAGAATTTTAGGGCGCGTCCGCCGGGCGTGGTTTCAGGGCTGCCGAACATCACGCCGATTTTTTCGCGGATTTGGTTGATAAAGATCACGCAGGTTTTGCTTTTTGAGATCGCGCCGGTGAGCTTACGCAGGGCTTGGCTCATGAGCCGGGCCTGCAAACCGACGTGCGAATCACCCATTTCGCCGTCCAACTCTTTCTGGGGCACCAGGGCCGCCACCGAGTCGACCACAATGACATCCACCGCGTTCGATTTGATCAGCATCTCCGTGATGTTCATGGCCTCTTCACCGCTGCTGGGCTGGCTGACGAGCAGGCTTTCCAGCTCGACGCCCAGTTTTTTGGCCCAACTGGGGTCGAGCGCGTGCTCGGCGTCGATAAAGGCGGCAATACCGCCGGTTCGCTGCGCCCAGGCCACCACGTGCAAGGCCAGCGTGGTTTTGCCGCTCGATTCCGGGCCGAAAATCTCGATAATTCGCCCCTTGGGAATGCCCCGCCCGCCCAGCGCCAAATCGAGCGACAAGCTGCCGGTCGAAAGCCCTTCGATGCGCACATCGGCGTCACTGCCCAGCGGCATGATGGCGCCTTCGCCGAACTGCTTTTCGATCTGGGCCAGCGTGTTGCGAAGCTGTGGGTGTTCGTCGAGCTTCAGCCCGGCGTGGTCGGCGGCCGATTTCTTTTCGCTGCTTTTGGCGGTAGTCTTGGCCATAGGAAGGTCTTTCTTGGCGACGCGGTGATTAGAGCGGACGGCGGTGACCATGGGCGAATCCTTTGCTTGAAATTCGAGGCTCGGCATGGCGGCCCCGACCCAGGGGAAACCACCCGAACAGTATACGCTTGATTAGTGTATCGACGTATACATATTCAAGCAAGAGGCTTCCTTGACAATTTTTCTCCCAGCGGGCGCCGGTCCGTGAACCGGGTGATTTTAGCAGAATTTTGGCGGTCCAAAATGACCCAAACCGTGGACAAATTCGCCCCCGACGTGCGCCAGGTGATTGTGGTCGCCAATCCTTACAGCGGTCGGCGTGAAAACCGCTCGTGCGTCGAGGCCCTGGCGGCCGCCATCAGCGACCAGGGGCTGGCGTGCCGCGTCATTTGGCAACTGCCCGAGTTGGCCGAGGTGGCTGCTGACCCGTCGGCCCCGCAGCAATACCGCGCCGTGGTGGCGGCGGGCGGCGACGGCACACTCAACCATGTCATTAATCTGCAAACAGGGCTGCCGGTGTTCATGTTTCCGCTGGGCAACGAGAATCTTTTCGCCCGGCAATTCGAGGGCTGCCGCGACCCGCGCCGCGCCGCGGAGATTCTGACGACCGGCGGCACGCGGGCCATCGACCTGGGCCGGGCCGGCGAACGGCTGTTCGCCATCGTGGCCAGCGCCGGCTTCGATGGCGACACGGCGCATCGGCTGGCACGTTGGCGGCGGCAGGCCAACGGTCTGCGCCGCGTGCGCAGCTTCAGCTATGCCGCGCCCATCGTTGCGGCGGCCTTCGGCTACCGCTATCCGCTGCTCGACATCGACGCCGACGGCCGGCGGGTGCGCGGCGCCCTGTGCATGGTGTTCAATGTGCCGCGGTACGCCAGCAACCTCATGCTCGCCCCCGACGCCGATCCCAGCGACGGGCTTTTGGACTGGGTGGTCTTCGAGCGGCCAGGCAGTCTGCCCTTGGCTCGCTACGCTTTGGCGGTCTGGCTGCGGCGGCATCGCCAGCGCGCCGACGTCCACCACGGGCAGGCCAGGCAGATTCGGCTGGCGGCGGCTGAACCGGTGCCGCTGGAGATCGACGGAGAGGCGGCCGATTTCGCCCCCATTGAGATCGAGGTCGCGCCGCGGGCGATGCGTGTCGTCGTGCCGCCTGAGGCGGAAACACCCTTCGCGGGACCATAATCCCAGGGCAGGATCGTTCGCGCGGCGGTATTCCGCCGTGGGCTGCTACTATATTATTAGGCCAAGCGAACCTACGATGCACACCGAACCCGCCCAATTGCTTTGCGACGCCCAGCGCGGCTCCGAATCGGCCAAAGGCGAGTTGCTGGAAAGTTATCGAGCGTATCTCGAGTTGCTCGCCCGCGTGGAACTTGGCCGGCGGTTGCAGACCAAGGTCGATGCCGCCGACGTCGTGCAAGAAACCTTTTTAGAGGCGCATCGCCATTTTGCCCTGTTTCGCGGCGGCAGCGAGGCGGAATTCACCGGCTGGCTGCGAAGCATTCTCTCGGGCCGAATCGCCAATCTGGTGCGCCATTACCTGGGCACGCAGGGCCGCGACCTGCGGCGCGAACAGGGACTGAACATCGACCTCGATCACTCGTCGCGGGCAATTGACCAGGGGTTCCTCGCGCTGCAAAGCACACCCAGCCAGCACGTCGCCGAGCGCGAGCAAGGCGTGCTGTTGGCCGAAGCGCTGACGCGGCTGCCGGCAGATTATCGAGAGGTCGTTATTTTGCGTCACTTTGAAGAGCTCTCGTTTCCCGAAGTCGCCAGCCGCATGGCCCGTAGCGTCGATAGCGTGCAAAAACTCTGGGTGCGCGCCCTGGCGAATCTGCGGCAGGCGATGCAGGAGGTCGCATGAACGGCAACGATAGCAGCCAGATCCGCGCGGGAGTTTCACACTCCGCCAATGCCGGCGCCGGCGACCTGCTCGACGATCCGCGCGTGGCCGCCACCGTTCAAGAGTATTTGTGCCAACTCGAGGCGGGGCATACGCCCGATCGCCATGTGTATCTGAGCCGTCACCCCGAGCTGGCGTCGGCCATTGCGCAGTGTCTCGATGGGCTGGAGCTGGTCCATGCCGTCTCGCCGCGCGTAAAGCCACCCGATCTCGATTTTTCGGTGGGCAGCCGGCTCGAGGCAGAGCCGGCGCGTGAATTCGCGCCGCGCGCATTGGGTGATTTCCAGATCGTCCGCGAGCTTGGCCGCGGCGGCATGGGCGTCGTATACGAAGCCGTGCAGCTCTCGCTGGGCCGCCGCGTGGCCCTCAAAGTGCTGCCGTTTGCCGCCACCTTCGACGCTCGGCAACTGCAGCGTTTCAAGAACGAAGCTCAGGCGGCGGCCTTGCTGCACCATACGAACATCGTGCCGGTCTACGCGGTCGGCTCGGAACGGGGCGTGCATTTTTACGCCATGCAGTTGATCGAAGGCCAGTCGCTGGCGTTGCTGCTGCGGCAATTGCGCGAGCAAGCGGGACTGCCGGCCACCGCCGCGGCGGACGGCCGATCGAAAAGCGGCGCGGCAGAGGCGGCAGAGGAGCTGTCGCGGACTGACGTGGGCGCCACCGACGCCTATCTGGGCGGAATCGTTCCCGCGGAAAAGCCTGTCGCCATCAGCACTTCCCGCTCAACCGCGGGCGCTTCGCTGAACATCACCGCCCGCACGCCTCGCGGCGGCGAAAACTTTTTTCAAAAGGCGGCTCGGCTGGTCTTGCAGGCGGCCGAAGCACTCGACCACGCCCATCAGCTCGGCATCGTACACCGCGACATCAAGCCCGCCAACCTGCTGGTGAACACCGCGGGCACGCTGTGGGTGGCCGACTTCGGGCTGGCCCAATTCCAGACCGATACCGGCCTGACGCGCACCGGCGACATGCTTGGCACCTTCCGCTATATGAGCCCCGAGCTGGCCTCGGGCCAGCGGACGGCGGTCGACCACCGCACCGACATCTATTCGCTGGGCGCCACGTTCTACGAGCTGCTGACGCTAGAGCCGGTATTTGCCGGCGAAACCCGGCAAGAGCTGCTCTATCAGATCCTCAACACCGAGCCGCGGGCGCCGCGCGCGGTGAATCGCGCCATCCCGGTCGAGCTGGAAACGATTGTTCTGAAAGCCCTTCGCAAACTGCCCACCGAGCGCTATGCCACCGCCGCTGAATTTGCCGAAGACTTGAAACGGTTTTTACAAGATCGGCCGATTCTGGCGCGGCGCCCGTCGCCGCTCGACCGGGCGCGCAAATGGTCGCGCCGCCATCCCTCGGCGGTGATCGCCGCGGTGGTGCTGTTCGCCTTCAGCATGATTGGCCTGGCGGTGAGCAATTGGCTGATCGCCGCCGAGCAACAAAAAACGGCGGACGCACTGGACCGCGAAAAGCTGCGGGCCAACGAGGCGGAAGAGCTGTTCGGGCAAGCCAAGCAGGCCATCGACGTGCTGGTTGAGGTCAGCGAAGTCGATCTGGCCGACAACCCCATGGTCGAATCCACCCGAAAGCGGATGCTGCAATCGGCGCTCAACTTCTATCAAGACTTGATCGAGCAGCACCGCGGCAACGAAGCTTCGCAAGCAGATTTGGCCCGCGTCGAACAACGCGTGAAGGGCATTCTCCGCGAACTGAATCTGCTGCAGCGCGATGCGCAAACCGCGCTATTGGCCAACCCGCTGGTGCTCGATGAGTTGAAGGTCGACGACGGCCAGCGGCGGCAGCTCGCGGGCTTGCTGGCGCAGTGGGACGATCTCAAGCAGCTTTGGTCTCAATCGGAGAAGACCGACGATGAAACCCGCCGGCGGCGGCTAATTGAGTTGGCCGAACAGCGCGAGCAAGCGCTGGCCGAAGTGCTTGCTCCGCGGCAGCGGGCGCGGTTCAGGCAGCTTGGCGCGCAGTCGCAAGGGCTGTTTGCGTTGAAAGAGCCCGATATCGCCAACGAACTGGAGTTGACGCCGCAACAGCGGGTGGCGATCCGCAAAATCGAGCGCGAGGCGTTCGCCCGAGCATTTGGACCCGAGCATGAACGCGGTCGCGGTCCGCGCGAAAAGCATCGCGACCGCGAAGAGCGGTTCCGCTGGCACCGCGAGGTTTTTCGAGAGGCGATGGACAAGGCGACTTCGCTTCTGACCGACACGCAATTGGATCGCTGGCAGGCGCTCACCGGGCCAAGGGTGGAGGGACTCGATTGGCCCATGCCCGGCCCATCGGACGGGCACAAGCACGGGCCGCCGCCCAGGCCCTGAGTCGTTTTTTCTTGACATTTGGCAGTTAGTCGATACAATGACCGGCGGCTTTTCAGAAGCCCCGTCAAGAGGCAACCCTCATACCTTTCTTTTCTCGTGGGAGCTCTCAAATGCACCGCAGTCGAAGTCGTTGCAGTCGAAGTCGTTCGGGGTTCACGCTCGTTGAGTTGCTGGTCGTCATTGCCATTATCGGGATTCTTGTGGCACTGTTGTTGCCTGCCGTTCAGGCGGCGCGCGAGTCGGCGCGCCGCACGCAGTGCAACGACAATTTCAAACAAATCGGCATTGCGCTGCACAATTATCATGACGTCAACAAGTCGTTTCCGACGGTAGGCAATTGGGGTAATGGGTTTGGCAACCCGAAGCCCGGCTACACGGGTCCCCAGGGTCCCTATCATTACTCCTGGTTGTTTTGCGTTCTGCCCTACATGGAGCAGCAGACCCTGTACAACATGACGAACAAAAATCTGCCGATGTGGGGGCAACCGGTGGTGAGCACGCAGCTTCCCAACCTGAGGTGTCCGAGCGACAGCGACTACCGCGACATCAGTCAGACCTGGCAAATCGCCGTCACCAACTACGCCGGCAGCGAGGGATACCATTGGTGGAGCAGTTGCAATGCCAATTTTGTCGCTGGGGGCAACGTAACCAGAGAGTACAGCGGAGTCTTTTCCGAGCTGCAGTGGAACCGGATTGCCGACATCAAGGACGGAACGTCGAACACAGTCGCGGGCGCTGAATGCACCGCGGCGGGTTACAAGTGGGGAGCGTTTCATACCAGCGGTACCGGCACCCCGCGGCTGGCCACCGGTGCTGGTGAAGGAGTGTTCCGATCCGCATTTTTGGCACTCGGTGAGCAGGGAGAATGTTGCCAGCGGCCTTATTTCATGCTGCCGGACGGATCGGCGGCGTGGACCGGGGGGCAGTGGTTCCGATCGGGACCGTATTCTTATGGTCCCAGCTATCTCACGGCGTGGGGTCCCAATGTCGAGTGGCCTGGCGCAAGCTCCGCTCATCCAACGGTGATGGTTTGCATGTTGGCGGACGGCTCTTGCAGAGCGGTGGACTACAATCTTGACTGGAACATCTGGATTGCGGTCAATGCGCGTCAAGATGGCACCGCGGACGTTCCCTTCTAAGCAAACACGCCTGTGAGGAGACACACTATGAAAAAGTACCGATCCGTGCTTGTCTTGGCCGGAATCGCTTGCGCCGGATTGTCCGGGTGCGGGGGCAAGAGCAAGCCTGATCCCAGGTCTCGGCCTGATTTCATCGACACCACCGATCCATCGAAGGTCACCCTGCCGCCACCGCCCGGGTCCACCGGACCGGGCGGGCCGCCTGGAAACGCGCCCGGCGGCGGTGCGCCGCCTGCAAACGCGCCAAAGCCATAGAAGACGACGCGCGCTGCCGCTAATTCCTGGACCTCCGAAGGGCCCGCGCCTGTGAGCTCATCGTCGGTTTGATCGACGGGCGACACTAGCCCGACCATGTCTGGGTGTTGCGCGCCTGCTGCTGCCGCCGATCTATACTTGATGCATGACAACCTCCTATGAAGCTTTCGGGCTTCTGGCGCTGGCGGCGCTGGCGTCGGGATGCGCCGAGGGCGCTGCGCCCGAACCCTCCAAACCTGGGTCAGCCGCCGCGCAGCCGGCCCGCACGAGCCTGCGCCGGCCCGCTAGCGCGGTCAGGGCGGCGGGCGAAAAGGCGTCTTCACAGCTATCCGGCGGCCCGCCAACGGCGGACGCCGATCCGCCGGCTTTGGCAGAGACTCGTCCGGACGAAGATTTCGCCCAGCCCAAATTGCTGGCGCCGGTCGACGAAGACCGCGTGGCCGCGCACGGCATTCGGAAGTTTGCGGGGGAGCATCTCACGCTTTACACCGACCTGCCTGCTGACGCCGAAATCGCGCGCCTGCCCGAGCTTTTCGATCAGGCCTACCCCCAGTGGTGCGCGTATTTCCAGCGCGACGACCTGGCGGAACGTGCTTGGCCGCTACGCGGCTGCTTGATGAGCGACGCGGCGAAGTTCACCGCGGCGGGCTTGTTGCCCGACGATCTGCCCGCCTTCAAAAACGGTTATACGCGCGGCATGGAAATCTGGTGCCGCGAGCAGACGACCGCCTACTACCGGCGGCACTTGCTGCTGCACGAAGCGACGCATGCCTTCATGTTCGCAGCGTTCGGCACCTGCGGGCCGCCCTGGTATATGGAGGCAATGGCCGAATTCCTGGGCACGCATGCGCTCGATGACAACCGGCTGACGCTCGGCGCGTTTCCCGCCGGCCCCGACGACGTGCCTGGCTGGGGACGGATTCGCATGGTGCGCGAAGCCGCGGCGGCCGGCCGCCCGCTCAGCGTCGAAGAAATTCTGGCTTTCACCGACGACGCCTATTTGCGCAACGAACCCTATGCCTGGTGTTGGGCGCTAGCGGCGTTTCTCGACGGGCATCCGCGCTATCACGACCGCTTTCGCCGTCTGCCAAACGAGTTGGCAGCCGGCGATTTCAACCCGCGCGTGCGAGAGATTTTCGCCGACGACTGGCGCCAGTTGCAGGCCGAGTGGCGCGTGTTTATTTACGATCTCGACTTTGGCGATGATCTCGTGCGCTCAGCGATCGATTTTGCGCCGGGCCAGCCGCTGGAAGGCGAGCAGGAGCTCGCCGTGCGGGCCGATCGCGGTTGGCAATCGAGTGGCGTTTGGCTGGCGGCGGGCCAGACCTATCGTCTGGCGGCAAGCGGGCGATACCAGGTCGCCAGCCAGCCGCGGCCCTGGTGGTGCGAGCCGGGCGGCGTGACCATTCGCTACATTCATGGCCGCCCGCTGGGCATGTTGCTGGCCGCAATCGTGCCCGATGACTTCGACCACGACTCCACCCAGGGGTTCTTGTCGCCGGTTGCGGTGGGGTTGGGCGCGACGCTCGCTCCGGTGCAATCCGGCGTTCTGTATCTTCGCATCAACGATCATCCCTCCGAGCTCTCTGACAACGCGGGCACGCTGCAAGTGCGTGTCGGACGGCAACGCGATGACCGGGAGCGGAAGTAAAACGCCGTCTCTCCGCGCAATGGTGGGATTCGCTCCACTCGGCCCACCCTACGGCGTTTCGGCTCGCCCGCGGCGGATGACGTATGGTATGGTTAGATACCGTAGTGAACAGTTCGCGGCACGTTGTGCGAGCGCATGGATCAGAAACAAATCTATCTTTCGCCCGATCTGGCCCACCGGCTGGCCGCGATCGACGTGGGCACCAATAGTATTCGGCTGGTGGTGGCCGAGGCGCTGCGGGCCGGCAACTACCGCGTGCTCACCGAAGAAAAAGAGACCGCCCGGCTGGGCAAAGACCTGGCCACGAGCGGGCATTTGAATCCCGCCGCCATCGACCGCTCGCTGGAGGCCTTGCGCCGGATGAAGCAGATTGCCACCGGATACCAGGTGCGCGAGCTGCGCGTGATTGGCACCTGCGCCTTGCGCGAGGCCGCCGATGGTCCCGAGTTCTGCCGCCGAGCCAGGCAAGAAACCGGGCTGGAGATCCAGGTGATCAGCGCCCAGCAAGAGGCCCACCTGGCGTTCTTCAGCGTCGCCCGCAGCTTCCATCTCGAAGGCAAGAACGTCGCCGTGGCCGACATCGGCGGCGGCAGCACCGAAATCATTCTGGCTTCGGGCAAGATGATCGAAGACGTCTACGCCACGCCGCTGGGCGCGGTGCGCATGACCGATCTGTATGTGAACGGCCAAGACCTGGCCAACGGCGGCTTTGCCCGGCTGGTCGGCGGCATCGACCATGAGCTGCGCCGCTTTGCCAAGAAACTGATTCTCTGGCCGCACGTGCTGATCGGCTCGGGCGGAACGTTTACGAGCCTGGCCGAGATGGTGATGGCCGCCAAAGGCCAGACCGACCTGCCCTTGCGAGGCTACGAAGTCACGCACGCCGAGGTGGGCCATCTGCTCGACCGGCTGCGCAAGCTGCCGCCCAAGGCCCGCCGCAACGTGGCCGGGCTTAGCCCCGACCGGGCCGACATCATTGTGGCCGGCGTGGCGATTGTCGACGGTCTCATGCGGCGGTTCAAAGTCAACCGGCTGCAAGTCCACGATCGCGGCGTGCGCGACGGCCTGTTGCTGACGATGCTCGATCAATCGCTCGGGCGGGCTGAGGTCGATGCCTCGGATCAGGACGCCTCGATCGATCGATTTGCCGCCAATTGCGGCGTCGATTTGAAGCACGCCCGGCAGGTTGCCAGGCTTGCCTGCCAGATTTTTTCGCAACTGGCCGACGAGGGCAACTTGACCAGCGGCGATCGGTTGTTGCTCGACGCCGCCGCGCGGCTGCAAGACGTCGGCTATCTGATCAATTACGAAAAGCACCACAAGCACAGCTATCATCTGATTCTCAACAGCCGGCTCGATGGTTTTCAGCCGCAGCAGTTGGAGCTGATCGCCAACATCGCCCGCTATCATCGCGGCCGAGAACCGAAAAACAAACACGACAATTTCAAGCGGCTGTCGGGCAAAGACCAGCAGCGGGTGCGCAAGCTGGCGGCCATTTTGCGGCTGGCCGGCGGCTTTGACCGCAGCAACACGCAGCAGGTGCAAGAAATTGTGGTCTCGATCGCGCCGCACGAAATCACGATGCGTGCGGTGGCCGACGAACCGCCGGAAGTCGATCTCTGGGCGGCACGGCGGCGGGCCGAACCTTTTGAAAAGGCTTTTGGGCGGCGGCTGGCGATCGAATGGCTGGACGCCCGGCTGGAGCGATCGAAACCGCGATCGGTGATTTCAACATGACCACACCCACCGCGCAATTTGGCGGCGAAGAAACGTTTTTGGCGCCGCCCGAACGGCTGTTCGCCATGCTCACCGATCTCGATGCGCTCGCCGCCAGTATTCCCGACCTGGTGTCTGCCGATCGCCCGGACGCCAACACGCTGCATTGCGTCGTTAAGCCGGGGTTTTCGTTTCTGCGGGGCACGTTGCGGTTGGCGATCGCCGTGGAGGAGGTACAGCCGCCGCGCACCGCCGCCATGACCATCGCTGCGCAGGGCATTGGCGTCTCGATGCAGGTCCGCTCGTCGATCGAGGTCGAGCCGGCGGACACCGGCTCGCGGCTCCGCTGGACGGCCAGCCTGGAACGAATGACCGGCTTGCTCAGTTCGGTCAGTCCGGGCCTGGTGAAAGCCGCGGCCGACCAGACCATCCGCCACGCCTGGCGGCAAGTGCGCCAGCGGCTCGGCGAGTGAGCCTTATGCCAGCGTGAATTGCGGCAAGCGCACGATTTCGCCGCCCTTCAGCGCCGACTCGTGGGCGCAAATGCCCACGCAGGTCCAATTGGCCGATTGCACCGCGTTGGGATACGGATCGCGGTCTTCGATCAATGCCGAGACAAATTCGTGCGCCAGATGCGGATGTGAGCCGCCATGCCCGCCGCCTTGCACGAACGACAGATGCTGATGCTCGCCCGCGTCGTACACGCCGCCGGTGGTGAAGCGGCGGATAGGCTCGGGCAGCAAGTGGGCATAATCGGGCACTTTGACCCGCTGCGGAATTTCCGGCTCGGGCTTTTTGGCCGTGTGGATCACCGGCTCTTCGCCCTCGATCAACGGCCATTCGAAGGTCTTCTTCGTGCCGAACACGTCGAAGCTTTCGCGGTATTGCCGGGCGGTGTCGAACAGCGAGCGATAGATGCGGGCCGTGAGGTCGCTGTTGCGGAACTTGATGTGGGTGGTCTCGACCGCGAACGGCGAGTTGTACTTGCCGATCAGTTCTTCGCGGATCGTGCCCGAGCCAAAGCACGAGACGTACTCCGCCTCGGCCCTGGTGAGCGCCAGGCACGGCCCGACGCAGTGCGTGGCGTAGTGCATGGGCGGCAGGCCCGGCCAGTAGTTGGGCCAACCATCCATGTCTTGCTGGTGACTGGCTTGCAAAAATTGGATCTTGCCGAGCTCGCCTTTTTCGTAGAGCTCTTTGACAAACAGAAACTCGCGGGCATAAACCACCGTCTCGGCCATCATGTATTTCAGGCCGGTCTGCTTCACCAGCTTGACGATCTGCTCGCACTCTTCGATGGTGGTGGCCATCGGAACGGTCGACATCACATGTTTGCCCGCCTTGAGCGCGGCGATGGCCTGCGGCGCGTGGTCGGGAATGGGCGTATTGATGTGGACGAAATCGACCTGCGGATCGGCCAGCACGTCTTCATATTTGGTGTAGCGCCGCTCGATGCCATACGCCTCGCCGACCTCGTTTAGCTTGGTTGGGTTGCGCTGGCAGATGGCGGCCATCTTGGCCTGCGGGTGCCGCTGATAGATGGGAATGAATTCGGCCCCAAACCCGAGGCCAATGATGGCGACGTTGACCTTGTCTTTTTTCATGGGCGTTTCCTGGCACTAATGCTTGATGTTCGGTGCAATGAATTTCGGTGGCCGGGGCAGAAGCGGGCCGGCTTAGGCGCTGCAAAGTTCGAACGCGCAGTCGGCCAGCGATGCCCCGGTCAAGGGCTATCTGGCGGCCAAGCGGGGCATCGCCGCGGCTGGGCGTTACCCGAAAGCCAGCACCAATCGCGCGGCTCTGCCCCAGCCACCGTCGTGATGGCTTTCTGCCGCGTGCAAGTATAACGTGAGGGATGCTGGCATAACACCGTCGGCCGGCGACACACCGCGCCGCGAGCGTAAAACAGGTCCGGCCGAACGATAGATCCGATCGCTAGCCGCGGTCGACGCGGAAGGGCGTCAGATCGAGTCCGGGGGAATCGCCGCGCATCAGCCGGGCCATGACCACGGCGGTGGCGGGCGAAAGATGCAATCCGCCGCGAAAATGCCCGGCCGCGACAAACGCGTTTTCCAGGCCGGGCAGCCGCCCCAGATAGGGCAAGTTGTCACGCGTGCCGGGCCGCAGTCCGGCCCAACATTGCTCGATCGAAAGCTCGCCCAGCGCGGGCGCCAGCCCCACCGCGAACGCCAGCAGCCCGGCGATCGCCTCGGCGGTGGTCCGCTTGTCGAAACCGGCTTCCTCTTCGGTGGAACCCACGAGCACCCGGCCATCGGGCCGCGGCACGAGATAGCGTTTCCCCTCGTTGATCACCGACCGCAGGCATGGACGCGGCGAACTCAACAGCACCATCTGACCGCGCACGGGATGGACCGCCAGTTCGACATCCAGCCGCGCCAACAGCGCCTTTGTCCAGGGACCGGTCGTCGCACAGACCTGCGCCGATTGCATGGCGCCGGCGGAGGTGATGACCTCACGGACGCGGCCCTGATGGACGACAAAACCTTCGACTGAGATTCCGGCGCAGATTTCGACTCCCCGCAGCGCACACCCCGCGGCCAGGGCCTTCAGATGCCGCGGATTGCGAAGCTGAGCTTCTTCGGGCAGCCAATAGGCCGCCCGCAGTGCATCGCCGCGCAGCGCCGGTTCGCGTTCGGCGGCTGCGCGCCCGTCGAGCGGTTCGGCGGCCACGCCACGCTGGCGCCACTCGTCAGCCGATCGGTGAAGCTCGGCGGCAGCGGCGTCGTTGCGGGCTAGATACATGCCTCCACAGCGGCGAAAGCCGTTGTCGATGCCGGTTTGTTCGCGAAGCTGGGCCGACCAGACGGGGTAGAGTTCATCGCTGAGGCGGGCCAGTTCGTGATAGGCATCGGTGGAGGGATTTCGGCCGGCGGGCGGCAGAATGCCCGCCCCCGCCCAACTCGCCTCGCGTCCCGGCTGTCCGCGTTCGACGACTCGCACGCGCCAACCGCCGCCGGCCAGCTCATAGGCCAGCGAAAGGCCGATGACACCGCCCCCCACGATGATCGCGTCGAACATATCGATTTTGGATTTTCGATCTTGGATTTTCGATGGCCGAGTCAAGTTGCTCTGGGGAGTCTACCGTTTTTCCTCGGGAGGCGAAACCGACCGGGGGTCCCGGCGAGCCGGCTTCAACGGGCCGCGACGGGGTATTTGCCGGGTTTTTCTTGGACTTGCCGACCCAGATTGATTACGCTGTAGGGTGAAGGCGTGCTGCTGATTACGTCCGTTTGAGGATCGCCCCCATGAAAGACGAGATTCATCGATCGAGTTTACTGCCGATGCGGAAGGCCTGGCTGCTGGTGCCCGCCGCGTTGGCGGTCACGATGCTGGTGTGCGATCCAGCGTCATCGCTGGCCGGACGGCGCTCGCGCCAAGCCGCCAAATCGCCGGCGACTGCGCGTGCCGCCAGTCATTCCGACTCGATGTCGTCGCAGCATTCCGGCCCCCGAAAGAAGCTCGGTGAATACAATCCGGCCGACGAGACCGTGGAAATGTTCGAGGCTCTCGAAGCCGGCCAGATTGCGGTGAAGCTCATTCCGCAAGATTCGACCGACGCGCGCATTTTCATCCGCAACAAGACGCGCAAGCCCTTGAACGTCAAGCTGCCCGAAGCGTTTGCCGCCGCACCCATCCTGGCGCAAATGGGGGGGCAAGGCATGGGCGGCGGCGGAGGCGGCGGCATGCGCGGCGGCATGATGAATGTTCCCGCCGAAAAGGAGCTCAACGTCCGCGTGCCCTGCGTCTGCCTGGAGCACGGCAAGCCCGAACCGCGACCCCAGATGACGTATGAAGTCAAGCCGGTAAAATCGTTCACCGAAAAGCCGGGCATTGCCGAGCTGCTCAAGCGTCTGGGCGAAGGCAAGATCGGCCAGCGCGCCGCCCAGGCCGCCGCCTGGCATATGAACAACGACATGAGCTGGGACGAACTGGCGCAGAAAAGGATCGACTATCTCAACGGTACGAGCGAGCCTTATTTCACGCTCTTGGAGATCCAGCAGGGCATGGCGGCGGCGCAGCAGTCGTTGGCCGAGGCCAAGCGATCGGGCGAAGATCGCCGGCCCAGCCCCGGCGAAACCGCTCAGAGCGGCCAATGAATGTGCGAGAATAGCGGCCTTCGCTTCCCTCTCGTCCGATCGCCCAAGTTTTCCAGCCGCGGATGGGCGCCCGGGGGCGACTCCGTGTTCATTTTCGCATTTTCTGAAAAATTTCCTTGGACATGTTGGGCCGCATGAGTTAGGCTGAACGACTGGCGCCCCGTCCGGCTCCAGTCCCTCCGTATCGAAAACTCGAATATGATGCCCGCCAGTCGCCGACGCCCGTCTCTGTGGCTCCGTCGTTTCACTTGCTTGACTGCCATCGCGGCCTTGGCCCTCGCGTTGCTTGGCGACCCTGCCTCGTCGCTGGCTGGGCGGCGGGCGCGCAAGCCAATCCAGGCAGCAGTGCCGGCCGCCGAGGCCAGCCGGGCGGACTCGATGGCTTCGCCCCGCTCGAAAAAATTGGGCGAATACAATCCAGCGGACGAAACGGTCGAACTGTTCGAGGCGCTTAAAGCCGGCCGAATCGCCGTCAAGCTGATCCCCAAAGACTCGACCGAAGGGCGCGTGTTCATTCGCAACAAGACACGCAAGCCCTTGAACGTCAAACTGCCCGCAGCCTTCGCGGCCACGCCGATTCTTGCTCAGATGGGGGGCGGCGGCGGTGGCGGTGGGCAAGGCATGGGCGGTGGCGGCGGCGGTGGAATGGGCATGATGAATGTGCCTGCTGAGAAAGAGCTCAACGTCCGTGTACCGTGTGTCTGCCTCGAACATGGCAAGCCCGAGCCGCGTCCAAAGATGACTTACGAAGTGAAACCGGTGACGTCGTTCACCAAGCAGCCGGGCATTGCCGAATTGCTCGCGCGGCTTGGTTCGGGCGAGATCGACCAGCGCGCCGCCCAGGCCGCCGCTTGGCACCTGAACAACCAAATGAGTTGGGACGAGCTGGCCGAGAAGAAAATTGACTACGTCGATGGCGGCAGCGAGCCGTATTTCACCGACGACGAGCTTCATCAGGGCATGGCGGCGGCGCAACAATCGTTGGCCGACGCCGAAAAGCCGCCTCAAGACCGCCAGCCCAGCCCCGGCGATACCGCCCCGCGCGGCGAGTAGTTGCTGAACTGCTCATTTAGGCCCAAGAGAACTTCTTCATCGCACGGCGATCGATCCGCTATACTGCCAGCGGTGCTCTATCCATCGTCTCTGTTGACCGCCGGTGCTTGACGATTTCCATCAACTCGACGATTTCAGCCCGCGCGAGCTGGACGCCATCGAACGCACCACGCGCGAAGTCGGCCGCTATCTGTTCGATCACCTGGCCCATCGCCAGCCGAGCGTCTTCGAACGCCGCTGGTGGGACGACCGCATCATGGCCTGGGCCATGCAAGACGAGTCGGTCAAGGTGCAGATGTTCCGCTTCATCGACGTGTTGCCGATGCTGGCCGACACCGAAGCGACCGTAGGCCATCTGCAAGAGTATTTTCACGACGTGCAGCGGCACTTGCCGCGGGCTGCCCGGCTGGGGCTGGCCGTGGCCACTCCCCACTCGATCGCCGGCAGAGCGTTGGCCATCGCCGCGCGGCGCAACGCCATGGGCCACGCTCGGCGGTTCATCGCCGGCACGAACACCGCCGAAGTGCTGGCCGCCGCCATGCGCGAACGCAAGCTGCGGCGAGCCTTCACGCTCGACATTTTGGGCGAGGCCGTCACCAGCGAAGTCGAGGCCGACCGCTACTTGCAGCTTTATCTCGATCTGATCGAGAGCATCGCCCCCACCGTCAACCGCTGGCCCGAAGTGCCGCAGATCGATCGCGCAGGACTCGTCGAGTTGCCCCGCGTTAATGTCTCGGTCAAGCTGTCGGCGCTCGATAGCCGCTTCGACCCGATCGACCCCGCGGGCACCACGCGCCGCGTCGGCGAGCGGCTGCGGCGCCTGCTGCGTACAGCGCGCTGGCACCAGGCCCACGTACACGTCGACATGGAATCGTATCAGGCCAAGTCGCTCACGCTGCACATCTTCCGCGAGATTCTGATGGAGCCGGAGTTTCGCGACTGGCCCGATGTGGGCATTGTCATTCAGGCGTACCTGCGCGACTCGGCGGGCGACCTGGCCGCGCTGGCTCATTGGGCGCGGCGCCGCGGCACGCCCGTCTGGGTGCGGTTGGTCAAAGGCGCCTATTGGGATTACGAAACCATCCATGCCCAGTCGCAGGGCTGGCCCATTCCGGTCTATCAACAAAAATGGCAGTCCGACGCCAACTTCGAGCACCTCAGCCGCTATTTGATGCGCCAGCATGACGTGCTGCGGCCCGCGCTGGGCAGCCACAACATTCGCTCGCTGGCGCACGGCATAGCCGCCGCACGGCATCTCGGGCTGGCCAGCACCGCCTATGAGCTGCAAATGCTCTATGGCATGGGCGACCCCGAAAAACAGGCCCTGGTCGATCTTGGCTGCCGGATGCGGATCTACATGCCCTATGGCGAGCTGATACCGGGCATGGCCTACCTGGTGCGCCGGTTGCTGGAAAACACTTCGAACGACTCGTTCTTGCGAGCCAGTTTTACCGAGTCTGTTTCGCCGGAGACGCTGCTAATGAATCCGCTCGACCGCCGCTACGACGACCAAGCCCCCTCGGCTCGCCCTTTGCCAAATGCCGGCGTTGCCGCGGGCGAGCCCGCCGCCGGAGGTGCCCCAGCCGCCCCCCGCTGTGGCGTAACCCCGAGCACAGCCGCCCACGGCGGTGCCTTGCCACCGTTTACGAACGAGCCGATCGCCGATTTCGCTCGGGCAGAGAACCGCCAGGCGATGCACGAGGCGCTTGAGCAGGTGCGCGGGCAATTGGGCCGATACGATCCGCTCTGGATCGATGGCCAGGCGGTCGAGAGCGGCGAGCGGTTGGAATCGCACGATCCCTCACGGCACGATCGGCTGGTGGGCGCCGCCGCCTCGGCCAGCGTCGAACATGCCCAACAAGCGGTTGCGGCGGCGAAGCGGGCGCTGCCGGCGTGGAACGCGCTGGGCGTTGAAGCGCGCTGCGAGTTTTTGTTGCGGGCCGCCGCCGAAATGCGCCGCCGCCGCTTCGAGTTGGCCGCCTGGGAAGTCTTCGAATGCGGCAAAGGCTGGCGCGAGGCCGACGCCGATGTTTGCGAAGCCATCGACTTCTGCGAGTTTTACGCCCGTCAAGCCCGTGCGTTGCTCTCGCCGCAAGGCGTCGATGTGCCGGGCGAAGAGAACCGCTTTGTCTACCTGCCGCGCGGCGTGACGGTGGTCATCGCCCCTTGGAATTTTCCGCTGGCCATTCTCACCGGCATGACCACCGCCGCCCTGGTTACCGGCAACGCCGTGGTGATGAAGCCGGCCGAACAATCGCCGATCATCGCCGCCCGGCTGATGGAGATTTTTCAATCGCTCGATTTGCCGCCGGGCGTGCTCAACTTTCTGCCCGGCAAAGGCGAAACCGCCGGCGCCGCCCTGGTCGAGCATCCCGATACCGCGGTGATCGCCTTCACCGGCTCGCGCGCGGTGGGCCTGGCCATCAACCAGCGGGCCGCCGAAGTGTCGGCCGCGGGCATTGGCCAGGTGAAGCGCGTGATTGCCGAGATGGGCGGCAAAAACGCCATCGTCGTCGACGACGACGCCGACCTGGACGAAGCCGTGCTGGCGGTCGTCAAAAGCGCCTTCGGCTATCAAGGGCAAAAATGCTCGGCCTGTTCTCGGGCGATCGTGCTCGATCGGGTGTACGAGGTCTTTCTTCAGCGGTTGGTCGAAGCTGCCCGCAGCCTCGAGCTTGGCCCGGCGGACGACCCGGCCACCAGCGTCGGCCCGGTGATCGACGCCGAGGCGTTCGATCGCGTGCATAACTATATTGAACTGGGCCGGCGCGAGGGGCGCGAGGCGTTGGCCGTCGACGCAGGCCCGCTGGCCAAAGAGGGGTTTTTTATTGGCCCGCACGTGTTTGCCAACGTCTCGCCCGATTCGCGGCTGGCGCAGGAAGAGGTTTTCGGCCCCGTGTTGGCCGTCATTCGCGTCAAAGATCTCGACGAAGCGTTCCGGGTGTTCAACAGCACGCAATATGCTTTGACCGGCGGTATCTTTTCGCGCAGCCCCGCCACACTAGAGCGCGCCCGCCGCGAGCTGCTGGTCGGCAATCTTTATCTCAACCGCGGCATCACCGGCGCGCTGGTGGGCCGGCAGCCGTTTGGCGGTTTCAAAATGTCGGGCATTGGCAGCAAGGCCGGCGGCCACGATTACCTCTTACAGTTTCTGATTCCTCGCACGATCACCGAGAACACCATGCGTCGCGGCTTCGCCCCCATGACCGCCGGCCCCGCAGCCCCGCAAGCGGGAGAATGAAGGCAGAGATCGGGATTCAGGGGCCGGGGGTCAGGTACAAAGCGTAAACATCCTCGCTTGCGCGCTTGAGAAAGTCGGATGCCATCCAAAGAACCTCCCGCTATAACGCCGGCCGAGCACCAGTTGCGACTTCGCCGCGTCCGCCGGATTGCGCGGAACTTCGGATTTCGCGGCCGGATCGAGTACCGACATCTTCTCAGCGAGAGCGGCGGAGCGCAATTTGGCTTGGCGTCGGATCCAGAGCAAGACTTGCTGACGGTCGACGCAGAAGCATTTTTGCGTGATGCGAATCCCGACGATTTTTCGTTGGAAGCTATAATTGCTCATGAGCGCGGCCACCAGATTGTCTGCCGCAACGAACAACTTCAAGCATTCCTTGGAGGGAAAATCGCGCTCGCCACCGAGGAAGTTCTAGCCTCGCTCGCCGGATCCTGGCTTGTCGCAGGCGACCAGGACAGGCAATCGCTGGTTCTCAAGGCGCTTGACGAAACGTTACAATGCGGGTTGACGGTACAGGAAGCAACTGGGCTCATTAAGGAGCTCCGCGCTTTAATGGAGCATGTTCGATGATGGGAAAGAAGAAGCTAAGTGAGATTCGAGCCAGCGTCGCGAAAGCGTGCGCGAAAGCCGGCGTTGACCCGACGGTTTGGATCGAGGAAGAAATCAGCAAGGCCAATCGCACCAAACCGCGGAATAAGGCCGAGATTGAAACGCTCAAGTTGGTTCGCGATGGCTTGCGGGCTGCCACCACGCGGGAGCGACGTGCGCGAGCATCTTCGAAATGACCCAGCGGTGGTTTCAGGCGCCGTTTCGAGCATCGCCACGATCGAGCATCGCCACACTGGTCACGGCCTCAAAGCTGCTAACGTAGCGCAAGCTGCTGGAAATCACATGGAATTCAGGCGACCCTGATGAGCCATTTTTGCCGACCGGATCAAAAGCGATGTTCTCTGGATGTTCGATGATCACGCGGTCGCCGTTCTCCAAGTTCAGCGCGAATTCCTGAAACGGCACTTGTCGGAGCAGACGCTGAACTTCAGATTTAATGATGTCGACTCGCATGATGTGTGCTCCTCAAGCAAGATAATTAGCCTAAATATAGCGTTCAATGGCTACTGCTCGCGACGAACGCCGGCGCGACCATGGCACTCGCTTCCCTCCGGGGCATCGCCAAGGCTCTGCCCCAGCCACCGCCGCGCGCACACCGTATTCCGCGCTTCCCTGACCGCCGAATCCTGAGCCCCGAATCCTGAGCCCCGAATCCTGACCCCCGTCCCCTGCGGACCCCTGCCCGCCCCCTTCCCATCAGGTTTTCAGCGACTAGAATCGTGGCATTGTGACGTTCCGCCTCCCTAGCCCCCCCGAAGGAGATTGACTATGACGCGCCTCTCGATTCGACGTTACCCCCGTACCACCGCGACCGCCGCCGTGGCCTTGCTGCTCATCGCCGGCCTGGCCGCCGCCAAGGGAAAGGGCATTCTGTTTCCCACTTTCTCGCAGCCGAGCAAGGGAGATTTCAAAAAGCCCGCCGCCGAAATCGGCAAAAAGGTGGCCGCCGATGAACCCTGGAGCGTGACCACCGTCACGTCGTCGATCATGGGCCAGCCGGTCGAAGGCAAGCCGATCTCCGTGGTCGGCGAGATCATCGACCTCTCGTGCTATCTACAAGTGGGCAAGCACGGCGATAAGCACCGCGACTGCGGCCAGAAATGCGCCCGCAACGGCCAGCCGATCGGATTGCTCACCGAAGACGGCGCCGTGTATATGCTGATCGACGAAGAACACGATCCGCGCCGCGACGGAGACACCGAGTTCCGCAAACAGGCCATCGACAACATGGCCTACGTGGTCCGCGTTCACGGCACCTACACCGATGTCGATGGCCAGAAGGCGATCTACGTGACCGGCACCGCCAAAAAGACCGCCAAAAAGTAAGTCTGGCATTGCAATGGTAAACTCACCGCGAAACGTCTGTAGAGAACGCCCTCTGTGGCGTTCCGTGAGAGGCGGCGCGGTGTCGAGTCGCAGCACCCGGAACGCCACGGAGGGCGTTCCCTACAGAGGAAAGAGGCCGTGGCCCGCTTAGCTCGATGTCCATGAGGCGCTGCGGACCAACCACGTGGTGGGCGACGCCCCCCCGACGATCACCAAGATTTCCATTTGAGTTCGCACCATGATTCGCATCTTCGTGTTGTTTGCCGCACTGGCGCCGCTGGCCGGCGTCGCCCGTGCCCAGAATTTCCCCGAAAAGCCGCCCAAGCCGCCGCTGGGCCTGGCCAAGGTCCACTGGCCCGAAGACAATCCCTACAGCAAGGACAAGGCCGAGCTGGGCTGGTTGCTGTACTTCGACAACCGGCTGTCGGGCGATCAGACGGTCTCGTGCGCAAGCTGTCACTCGCCGAAGAAAGCGTTTACCGACGGGCAGGCCGTGTCGATCGGCATCAAGGGCCAAAAAGGCGCCCGCAGCGCTCCGACGGTCATCAACCGAGCCTACAGCACGCTGCAGTTTTGGGATGGCCGGGCCGAGTCGCTCGAAGAGCAAGCCAAAGGCCCGATTGCCAACCCGCTGGAAATGACGCTCGAAAAAGAGGCCAACCAAGCGCACGAGGCCAGCATGGCCGCGCTGCGGGCCGTGCCCGGCTATGTCAAGCGGTTTAAGAAAGTCTTCGAGACCGACAAGTTCACCATCGACGACGTGGCCAAGGCCATTGCCACGTTCGAGCGGACGGTGCTATCGGGCAATGCCCCCTTCGACCGTTATCAGGCCGGCGACAAAAAGGCCATGACCGCCGCACAGGCGCGCGGGATGGACGTCTTCTACAACAAGGCCGCTTGCGATAGTTGCCACATCGGCTTTAATTTCACCGACGGCTCGTACGCCAACATCGGCATCGGCATGGACAAAAAAGATCCGGACCTAGGCCGCTTTCTCATCACGGGCCGCGACGAAGAGCGCGGCGCGTTCAAGACGCCCACGCTGCGTGAGATCGAGCACACCGGGCCGTACATGCACGACGGGCGGTTTAAGACGCTCGAAGAAGTGGTCGAGCACTACGACCGCGGCGGCATCAAAAACGAGTGGCTCGACCAGCGGATGAAGCCGCTCAAATTGTCGAAGACCGACAAGCAAGACCTGGTGGCGTTTCTCAAGGCCCTCAGCGGCGAAGGCTGGCAGAACATCAAGCCGCCCACGAAGCAGCAGCTTCCTTAGCAGAGATTACGGACGAGAAACGGGCTTTCGGATGCAACTCGCCGATCGCATGGCCGATTTCGACAGCTCGGGCATCCGCAAGGTGTTCGACTTGGCGAGCCGAATGGCCAATCCCATCAACCTCTCGATCGGCCAGCCCGACTTCGAGGTGCCGGCGGGAATCAAACGCGCCGCCATCGAGGCCATCGAGTCGAACAAGAACGGGTACGCCGTTTCGCAAGGCATGCCGGTGTTGCGCGATAAGCTGCAAGCCCGGCTCGACGCCGAGTATGGCCGCGGCGAGCGCGACGTGGTCGTCACCTGCGGCACCAGCGGCGGGCTGGTGCTGGCCATCTTGGCGCTGGTCAACCCCGGCGATGAGGTGATTGTCTTCGATCCGTGTTTCGTCATTTACCCCTCGTTGGTCAAGCTGGCCGGCGGCCGCTGCGTGTGGGTCGATACGTATCCCGACTTCCGCATCGACCCCGAGCGGGTGCGGGCGGCCATCACGCCGCGCACGCGGCTGATTCTCTTCAACAGCCCCGCGAACCCGACGGGCGTGGTGGCCGGCGATGACGAGACCCGCGCGCTGGCCGAGCTGGCCGCCGAGCGAGATATTGCACTGGTCAGCGACGAGATCTATCGCGAGTTTTGCTACGACGGGCCGTTGGTTTCGCCCGCCCGAGTGAATTCCCAAACGCTGGTCATCGACGGTTTCAGCAAGACCTATGGAGTGACGGGCTGGCGGCTGGGCTTTGCTCACGGTCCGCGGCAGGTGATCGAGGCGATGATCAAGTTGCAGCAATATACCTTTGTGTGCGCCCCGCAGCCGGCGCAGTGGGCAGGCGCGGCGGCACTCGAGGTAGACATGAGCGAGCAGATTGCGGCGTATCGCGGCAAGCGCGACCGGCTGCTGGGCGGACTGGCCGGCGCTTACGAAGTCGCGACGCCCGGCGGAGCGTTTTACGCCTTTCCGCGCGCGCCCTGGGGCACGGCCAGCGAGTTTGTGGCCGAGGCCATTCGCCACGAGTTGCTGATCATTCCCGGCAACATCTTCAGCCGCCGCGACACGCACTTTCGCCTTTCGTACGCCGCCAGCGACGACACGATCGACCGCGGCCTGGCGGTGTTGCGCCGCCTGGCGGTTCGATAGTGGTGGTTCTCGGTCTCCGCAGACGAAGCGCGAGAAATCATTTCGGCCGCCGCATAGTGGTTCGGGTGCGCAGCGAGCTGATCGGCAATGGACTGGTTTTCAAGGTCGAGGCGATTTTTTGCTCCACGAACTCTGCCGGAGTTAGATGTCCGCGGGCATCGGCAATCATGGCTTCCGCCACTCCAGGGGCCTCGACGGCGTCGAGCCGCTTGACGCGGGGACGGATGGGCGCGGAAAGCATCGTGTTTCGCATGTTCGCTCCTTCACGAAAAAACGATTGGTTCCTTGAACAGCCACCGTTGCGGCGACGCGTCATTGTACCCGAGTGAGAGGATGTGCAATAGGATGCGGCACGCGAGCAATCTTTGGGCCATTTCGTCACGATTCAATCGTTTGCCTCTCCTTTTGCCTTGACGTTGTGCGCGGCTACAATGTGGGGCATTCCCACAGCGAGGTGCGCCTATGGCGGAGATTCACGACCGATTGCATGCTGACCTGGCCGAACTTCAGCGGCAACTCGAAGCCGCCTCGAGCATCGATCCCACCTCGCGAGCGTTGATCGAGCGCGTGATTGCCGACGTTGCGCCGATTTTGGCGAGCGAGAATGCCAGCACAAGCATCGTCGCCAGGGCGGCGCCGAGCAGGCGCGGCTCGCTCGCCGCTCGGCTGTCGCAGGCCGCCAAGCAGTTCGAAGTCACGCACCCGACGCTTGCCGGAACGCTGGGCAGCGTCATCGACGCGCTGGCCCAAATGGGCATCTGAAAACGCGGGTTACGCCAGCCGGCCATAAACAAGCTCGCCGGCGACGATGGTCGCCCGAATCTCTAGCCGCGGCGCCGGCCGTTCCACCAGATCGAAGAGCACCAGATCGGCGGCGTCGCCGGGCCGCAGGGTGCCGGCCGGCCGGCCTAGCAAGAGATTCGGATGCGCGCTGGCCATGGCCACGGCCGTCGGCAAATCGACTCCGGCAAACTGCATGACGTTGGCGACCGCCACGCCGATCGGTTGCGAGGCGCCTGCCAGAAGCTGATCCTGCCCGGCGATGACCAACCGGCCATCGGCCAAGATTTCCACATCGCCGCCACTGCTGGCATGCCGTCCAGGCGGCAGCCCCGCCAGGCCCGACACGTCGCTCACCAGAATGCACCGCTGCGGCGTTTTGGCGCGGACAAACGTTTTGACCACTTCGGGCGGCAGGTGCTGGCCATCGACGATCAGGCTGGCCATCAAGCGGTCTTCGGCCAGTTGATGCCAAAGATAATTCGGATGCCGGCGGAGCATGCGGTGTGCGCCGTTGCCCAAGTGCGTGCTCAGCCGGGCCCCGGCATCGACTGCCGCGCGAATTTGCGCGCCGCTGGCGCCGGTATGGCCAATGGCCACGAGCACGCCGCTGGCTGCCACGCGCGCGATAAACTCCGGCGCTTCGTCGAAGTGCGGCGACATAGTCAGCAGGCGAATCCGCCCGCCCGCCGCCTCCTGCAGATGGCGGAACTCGTCCCAGTCGGGCCGCCGGCAATGCTCGATCGGATGGGCGCCCCGCGGACCGTCTTCCGTCGCAAAATAGGGCCCTTCCAGATGAATGCCGGGCACCGACCGGGCAATGTCGGGCATCGACTGGCAAGCGAAGTCGATCGCCCCCAGGCCATGCACCAGGCACTCGAAGCTCTGTGTCGTCAACGTGGGGCAAAGGCTTGTGACGCCAAATGCCCAGTGCTCGCGAACGATGACGGCCACCTTTTCGGGCGTAAGCTGCGGCGAACTGAATTCCTGGCCGCCATAGCCGTTCACTTGCAAATCGACAAAGCCCGGCGCCAGCCAAGGCAGCGGTTCGTCTGCCGCCGGCAGCAATGTCGCACGCGCCAAGCGTTGCTCGGCCAGCTCAACGCGCACCGCATCGCAGGTGTCGTACCTTCGCGCCGAAAATTGCATCACGGATTCCTCGGAAGCTTCACATCGCGTTCGCTATTACCTTAGCGTCTTTGAGCCGATTCTTCCACCCTCTTGACCACGTTCGTTTGAACGCTATGATTACGTTCAATTGAACGTGATGGTGTGGACAGCGTCGCCAGCAATTCTTGAAAACCGAGCCAAGATGCCCAAACGCCCGCCGCTGGCAAAATCGGAATTGGAATTGGCCCGCGTCGTTTGGCGGCTGGGCGAAGCCACCGTGCGGCAGGTCTTGCAGGAGCTGCCAGCCGACCGCGGCCTGGACTTCGCCACCGTGCAAACGTATCTCCGCCGGCTGACGACCAAAGGGTATTTGCGCGTCCGGCAGCGAGGCCGGGCGAATCTCTATTCATCGCGCATCCCGCCCGACCGCGTGGTCAGCGAGGTCGTGCGCGACTTTGTCGATCGGCTGTTCGACGGCCAGCCGCTGCCGTTGGTCGAACACCTGATTGAAGATCGCGGCCTCTCGGACGAGGAAATCGGCCAGTTGCAATCCATGCTCAACCAACTCAAGGAGCGCAAACCATGACGCTCGATGTCACGTCTTTGGGCACTCTCGTGTGGGCACAACTTTGGCAGGTCACGGCGGCGATTGGGCTGGCGGCCGTGGCGACGCGGCTGTGCTGCCGGGCGAGACCGCACCTGGCACACCTGCTTTGGCTGGTCGTGCTGGTGAAATGCTGGATACCGCCGGTGTGGAGCAGTCCCACCGGCGTTTTTTCTTGGGCTCAAACCCGTCGGCCGCCTGTCGCGGACGGGGCTGGATCGCGCCGCCGAGTAGATTTTGCGATGCCCGCGTTGAAGCACGGCGTGGCGCCAGACCAGTCAGCCGATGCAGGCGCGCCGCGGCAGGCGGCGCCGCCGAGTTCGCCGCCCGCGGATAATGATAGTGACTCGTTTATGCAATCGTCAGGCTCGCGGCTGGCGTGGTTGCTGTTCGCGGCCTGGCTGGGCGGAGCAGCGCTGGTATCGGGGCTGACGATCATCCGCGGCGGGCGATGGCGGCGAAGAGCGCGAGCCAGTGCGCTACAGACACCGCCGCACGTGGAATCGCTGCTGGCCGAAATCGCCGAAAAAATCGGGCTTCGCCGCGTGCCTCGCGCGATCGTCACCGCGCTGCCGATCGGTCCGGCGGTGTATGGACTGTGGCGGCCGACATTGGTCGTGCCGGACTTCATCGTTGCCGGCGGTGAGAGCGAGCAACTTCGCGTGGTGGTGGCGCACGAGCTGGCTCACGTGCGGCGAGGCGATGTGGCGGTGGGGCTTTTCCAATGGCTGACGCAAGTGGCTTGGTGGTTTCACCCGTTGGTCTGGTGGACGGGCCGCGAGCTGGTACGCCAACGGGAAAGTTGCTGCGATGAAGAAGTCGTGGCCGCCCTGCGCTGCGAAGCCGCCCAATATGCCCAGAGCCTGCTCGACGTGCTCAAGACGCGGCGGAGATGGAGCGGCTCGCCGGCCTGGGTGGGCATGCGCCCCGTCGATATCACGCGGCGGCGGCTTGCGCACATTGTCGAGCGCGGCGCGGCGTCGCAGGCGCGCACCCCGCGGGCTTATTGGCTGTTCGCAGGGGTGGCGCTGCTGGCGTTGGCGCCCGGCGGCGAGTTGCGGTTGCGCGCGCAAGTGGCCGCCAACGACGAGCGCCATGACTCTGCCGCTGGCCCGTCGAGCGATGCAGCGGAAACCGAACCGTCCGATCGTTCGCCTGTCGCCGTCCCGAGCAACGACGAGCCTCCTGCGAAGGACCAAAGCGGCGACAAGCCGGCCGATCGAAAGCGATCTACTGAAGACATGGCCGAAATTCGCCGCGCCATCGACCGCGGCGTCGCATATCTCAAGGCCCAGCAGGACGACGACGGCAGTTGGGACGATCCGCCGGGCTATGTCGGCGGGATCACCGCGCTTTGCACCCTGGCGCTGTTGGAATCTGGCCTTGCCCCCGACGACGACGACGTGCAGCGCGCCTTAGCGTATCTGCGGGACCTCAAGCCGGAGACGACTTATGCCGCATCGCTCACAACGATGGTTCTGTGCGCCGCCGAGCCGCACCGCGATCAGAAGCTCATTCAACGCTATGCGACGTGGCTGGCCGATGGGCAAAAACAAGCGGGGCCGCTGGCCGGCGCTTGGGGTTATCCGCAGGCAGAGGGCGACAACTCAAACAGCGGCTTTGCGCTGATGGCCCTCTATGAGGCCGATCGCGCGGGCGTCCAAGTGGGAAAGGATGTGTGGCGCCGAGCACTCAACTATTGGACGAACACACAAACCGCGAACGGAGCATGGGGTTACAAGCCGGTGGCGCCTGCCAGCGGCAGCATGACGTGCCAAGGCATGGCCTGCTTGGCCGCCGCCTGTGAGGTACTCGACGAACGCCAGCCCAATCAAGCCGGTCCGCGAGCCGTTCAAAAGGCGTCGCAATGGCTGGGCAGCCATTTTTCCGTGGTATCGAATCCCGGTGGGGCGGGAAGCCGCGGATGGCTGCTTTATTATCTGCACGCCCTGCGCCGCGCGGGCCAGCTTACCCGTCAGCAGACCTTTGGCGACCACGATTGGTTTGCCGAGGGCGCGAAATCGCTGATCTCGCAGCAAACGGTCCCCGACGGTTATTGGCAGGGCGCCGGCCATGCCGAAAACAACCCGCGCATCGCCACCAGCCTGGCCTTGCTCTTTCTGACGCACGAGAACGACCTCGCCCGTTAGGCTGAAAAGCCCGTTAAGCTGCTAAGACTGGTTGGGCCTAACGGCCAAACTCTAACGGTTGCAGCCACGCCGCCGCGCGTGACGAAGAGAACGAGCGGACGGGCAACGTTCCCGCCGCCCAAAATATTTGACGCAGATAGCCCATTCTATCTATTCTGGCATCGAGCAGACGAATGGCGGGTTTCTACGAGGGACTAACGAGATGTTCGAGTTGATCAGGCGAGTTTTTGGATTACGCCAGCAAAGCAAACCGAATCGCCGACGCCCGGCGGCGTGTCGGGTAGGGCGGTCTTGGAATTCGCTGGATCGGATGGTTTCCATTGAAGCCCTTGAGGTGCGGGCCGTTCCCGCGGCGACGCCGATCGCGGCGGTCGGCTTGCCGGTGAGCGGCTTTGAAGGCTTTGCGCTCAACAACATTCCCGTGGCCAACTTTACGGCGGGCGATGGCAGCCAGCCGTCCGGCAACTTCTTGGGAGTCATCAATTGGGGCGATGGCACGACCACCACCGGCACCGTGTCTGAGTCGGGCACCACGTACACGGTGAGCGGCAGCCATACCTACATTTTTGACAAGAGCTACACCGTCATCGTCGGCATCCAAGACGGCACTGACCCGGCGACGTTTGTGAACAGCCAGGCGACGATTGCGGCCATCTTGCCCGATGGAACGCAAGGCACGCCGGCGCAGCGCTTTGTTCACGAAGAGCTGATCGATCTATTGCAGCGGCCGGTGAGCATGGATGAAATCAACTACTGGGTGGGGCAATATGAAAAGAACCACGAGGATCGCCAGACACTGGTTCAGATGATCATCGAATTCACGCCGCCGTTTGAGTATCGCCGCGATGAAATCGACAGCGCCTACCAGACCTATTTGCATCGCCCGGCCGATCAGCAGGGGGAAGACTATTTCTTGGCGCAGGTGGGGCTGAGCAAAGGTGTGCGCAGCGGTCCCGGCACCGAAAAGCGCACCAGCGCCCTGCTGATCAATTCCAACGAGTACTATTACCAACGAGCGGGCGGCACCGTTGATGGTTTCATCACGGCGGTGTTCGAGGACGCTTTGAAGCGCCCGCCCGACGCCAACGACCTGGCCTACTTTGGCTACGCGCTAACGCACGGCCTTTCGCACATCGAATTTGCCACCACCGTGCTCAACAGCCACGAGTTCAGCGTGCGCTCGATCAACAGTCTCTATGAGCGCTATCTCGGCCGGCCGGCAGACCCGGTAGGACTGCAAAACTTCTTGTTCAACATCGCCTTCGGCTACGGCACAGAAGCCAACACCGAAACGCTGCTCGACACCGACGAATTCTACAACCGCGCGGTGGGCAACCCGATCACTTAACGCGTCGGCCCGAAGATGAGGTGGACCAGGCCAGCGATGATCAGCCAGGCAATCGTCACCGCGCCGATGGCCAAGGTGACGAGCAACACCATCAGCCCGGCGACAAACAGCCAATCGCCGGAACGCGCGCGGCGCTCTTCGGCGGGCGTGGCCAGCAGGTGCCTGCGCAGCAAAGCGACATTGCGCAGATTGGCTTTCCAGTAGACGTCGAACACGTCGCCCACCAGCGGAACGGCGCCTAGCGCGTAATCGACCGCGATGTTGGCCGCCATCCGCACCATCGTAATCCGCGGCACTCCGTAGCGCCGCGCCGCCCCAAGAATGTAAAGTGAGGCCAAGGTCGTCAGTGTATCGCCCAGGCCGGGAATCAGCCCGATCAGGGCATCCAGACCGAAGCGAATGCCCAGGCCGGGTATCTCGAATACGCTGTCCATCCATTGGGCGAGCAGGTCCAAGTCGGGATCCAACTCGCGACGATACCTGGGCTGCACCTCGGGCTTGATAAGTTCGTTCGGCATGTCAGGCATGCTCGCAAGTGGCGCGCCGGTTCGTACAATGAAGCGAAACTAGAGCTTACTATGAAGTCGGCCAGTCCGGCAGCGCGGCGATGGACAGATGCGGCGGCACGCATTCTCCGCTTGGTGGCGGTGATGGCGGCCCTCGTCACTTCGCTGCTGACATTTCCCGCCGGAATACCCTGGATGGTGGCTGGCTGGCTGCTGGCGTTCACTTGCTCCGTAGGGCTGCGGCGAAGCGGCGTATGGTTTCTGGCGACGCCGATTTTCGTGCTAGTAATCAAACGGGTAGACTGGCCGTCGGCGATGTGGCTGCTCGTTGCCGTGATGGCCGCGGCCATCACGGTGCGCCTGGCGCGCCGCGAAGGCCGTCACACGACTCGGCGGTGGATGGTCATCGCCGCCGTCTGGCTGGCCTGGACGGCCTGGGCTTATCAGTGCCATCGTGCCGCCCACGCCAACCACGCAATCGCGCCGCTCGACGATCGTCCGATCGTTTGCATTGGCGACAGCCTTACCTCGTTTGGTCGAGCGGGCGGTTATCCGGAAGTGCTGGCAACGATGATCTCCGCACCCGTGGTCAACCTGGGGCAGCCCGGCATTACCTCGGCAGTAGCTCTCAAGCAACTGCCGGCGTTGCGCGCCGCGCGGCCGCAGGCCGTGGTGATTGAGCTGGGCGGCCACGACTTTTTGAAAGATTCTTCGCTATTGAAAACACGCAGTCGCGCCGCAACCAAACAGAACCTTGTTCAATTCATCACGGCGGCCCAGAAGCTGAATGCCGAAGTGGTGATCATCGAAATCCCGCGCGCGTTCTTCAGCGATCCCTTCGCGGGACTCGAACGCGAGCTAGCGCGGGAGTTTGACCTCGAACTGGTCGCGGATACCGCCATCCGCGAGTTGGTGCTCTACAGCCCATACGCGCCGCCGGGCATGTGGACCGGCGGCCCCTATCTGAGCGAAGATGGTTTGCATCCCAACGCGCGTGGCAATGAGTTGCTTGCCCGCCATGTGGCTCGGGCGCTGGCGCATCTTTACGGCCCTGCCGTGCTCTCAAAGGGAGCGCCCTAGGCGATTGCCGGCAAATCAAACGGCAGAATCGCATTTTTTGTCTTGATGGCCCACGGTTTGCGTCCGCACCGCACGAGTTACACCATCACCGAACCAGTGGAGATTCTGTCATGTCAGGCAAAGCCGACGAAGTGAAAGGGCGTGTCAAGGAAGCCGCCGGCGCCATTACCGACGACGATCAATTGCGCCGCGAAGGGAAGGTCGATCAGACGACGGGCAAAGTCAAGCAAACCGCCGAGAAAGTCATCGACAAAGCCAAAGACGCCGTGCAAGGCGCCAATCGCAATACCTGATTCACGCTTAACTCATGTTCACATTCTGGTGGGAGAAAGTGTTATGCTGCGCTGGTCGTTACTGTTCCTGGTGATCGCCCTGATCGCGGGGCTGTTTGGCTTCTGGGGCGTCGAAGGGCTGGCCATGTGGTTCGCCCGCGTGCTGTTTGGCGTGTTCCTGATCTTGTTCATCGTGTCGCTGATCTTCGGACGCGCTCCGCGCGCACCGTAGTTCTGGCTTACGCGTCGGGCATCAACTCGAAGAGCACCGCAGCGAGCCGAAAATCAATAGCCGGTTTCCGGGTACAGCGGAATCGGCTGGGGCAGCAGGCGCTGCGCCGGCGAATTCGGAGCGACGGGTGGCAGCCGCTCGACTCTCGGCGTCGCGACCGTCGGCCTTTGGGTGGTTCGTGCGGCTGAAGGAGGCGAGAAACGATTCGCCGCGCCATAAGGCACTGGCTTGCCCGGCACGCCGGGCATGCGCTGATTCGATAAACCCCCGCTCGCAGGGCCGCGATACGGCACCATCCATCGCTGTGGCTTACTGGCGGTAGGCTTGCCCATCGCTTGACGTGGCGCCGCCGTGGAAAGGCGCGGCGCAGGTAGCGGCGGGCGGCGGCTTGGCACGACCACCGGGGCCAGCACGCCCCCCAATTCCAATTCTTTGGCCGCCAGAACGACGCCGCGTGGCGGGCTCACTTCGCTGGGCGATTGCTCGGTGGCGGTCGGCGGATTGGCCTCTCCGCCCGTGCGCGTCAGCGACGCCAGCCGGTGTGCCGGCGCAGCCGCCGGCTCGGCCGCATCGCCATCGACCGCCGCCAGCAATGCACGTTTGTGTTGTTCCCAGTTGTATTCCGCGCCGGCCGCGGCGCGAATGCGCAGCACCAAAGTAGGCAGTCGGCGATGGTTGCCGGCATAGGTGGCCAGGCTGGCCGGCGATTCGGCCGAATCCCAGGCGATGGCGGCCAGTTGGCTCTCGCGCGCCAGCCGCCGAGCCATTGGCTCGGCCGACTGGCTATAGCGCAGCTCAGCCTCGCGCCGCGTCGCCTCCAAAAGCACCAAGCGATCCGGTTTCAGGTCGTCGAGCAGCTCGATCAAGGCCCGCGTTTCAGGCTCGCTTTCCGGCGTGCGACCGCTCAGCCAATGATCGGCGATGGGCACTTTGCGCCACTGCCTCGTGGGGAAATTCATATCGAGCCGCACGCCGCGCGCGTTGGTCCGTGAGCCGCGTAATCGGCCGTCAGGGTTCGGATCGCGCACCACCGTAACGGTGGCGTCCTGCAATCGTCGCGGAAATCGCTCCAAGTGATCGACCAGCCGTTCGAGCAATTCGACGCCGGCGGACTCGTCGCCTTCCAGCGGCCCGACCACCAGAATGTGCGCCTCACCGCGACCGAACTGCCGGTATTCGATCACGCGCTGCTCGACGCTGCGCGTCAGAATTTGCCAGCCGCCTTCAGCGGATAAGTGCTCTCGCTCGTCCAAAGATCGGGGCCGCTCGGCCTCCGCCAACGGCGAATCATCGGCGCCCATCGGCGACGATCGCACCGCTTGATCGTCTGGCGCCGCAAAAAGCGATTCTTCCGGCCGCATGGGCATCTGCGCCGCGGCGAGCGAGCACCACATGCCCAGAATCATCCAACTGGCGCACGCCAGTCGCCTCTGCTTCAACCACTGCATGCTTTTTTCCCGTGTTCCACGGGCGCGCAATCGCCCAGAAAACATACCGCGCGGTTGGCCCAGGTCAAACGGCGGTCAACAAACGGCCGCCCGCGAAAGCGGTGTCCCACGGCGCGTCAGGGCGGCATCGATGCGGCCCAGCATCGTTTCCCTCAATGCCCAGCGCATACCGCCGGCGTGTATTACGGTGGTTGGAGTGAGGGTTCTCGCACGACCTCTGGCGGCAAGCGTCGCCAGGCGGCTGTTTGGTGACTACCGCGCTTGGTTGTCCCGCTTCCTCGCGAGCCGCTCTTCGCGCAGCGACATCCAACGCGCCAGCAGACCACCGGCTGCTTCGAAAATGATCAACAGAAGCCAAAAGGCCGTTCGAGAAAAGAAATCTCTGACAGGTTGATTCACGAGAATCATATGGCCCATCCCGCCCTCGGTCGTATACCGCTGGGGATGAAGTCTTTCCGTCAAGCTGCTTGTGACCTTGCTGAGCGACACATCGGCTGTCGCCAATCGATCGGCAGCGAGCAGGCCCCATCCGACGATTGCGAAACCAATCCAAAACGCCCGAGCGTGGCGGCGCCGGTAAAGGACCGCCGCAAAGACCGCATAGAAAAGCAGCGAGATTCCAGCCGATTGGATGACCGCCCGCCAAATGGCGCTCGGATGGAAAAACGCGCGGCACGCAATCGCGGCAACGGCCACAAAGCACAACATCGCCATCAGCGAAAATCGAAATGCTCTCATGCCGACCATTGTAATCGAAAGATCGTTGCCGTGGCGCTCGTCGCCTAACGGTCCATTTGGCGGATGCACATTTTGCTGCGGCGCCTGTTGTCGACATAGAACTAAAGTTCTTCCGCCAGCGCTGCATATCAATCGCCGTGGTGGCTGCTAAGATGTAGCTGCCGCCCTCCGAGGTCTGCCATTCATGGGAATGAACACAACAATGGGGACTATAGCGAGCGCGGCACCCTGGATCTCAAAGCTTGCGAGAGAAGCATCCTCGCTGACGGGGCTGCTGGTCATCGTGACCGTACTCGTCGGGTTCGCCTCATGGTTATGTGGCGACCCGGTTCTCGACTTCATTGCCGCCTACCTTCTGGCGTGGATAAGTCTCCTGGTGCGGGCATTCTATCCGCAGCCGCCCGTGCACTGGCCGCCGCAGTGGTCGCTTCGCCGAATGTTTGTGGCGATCACGTCGGTTTCGGTGCTGACCGCCACGTTCGCTGATCAAGCGCCCTTTCGACTTCGGTTTGCGCTCTCGCGAGCATCACTCGAACGGCTGGCCGATCAGATCGAAAGCGGCGATTCCATCGACCTTCCGCGGCGCAGCGGATTGTTTATGGTTTACTGGGCCGATTCGCGCGACGGCCGCTACATTCGCTTATCGATCGATCGCGCTACGGGCGAATTTCTCGGTTTCGTGCGCCGGCAGAGCGCACGGCAGCCGCGCTACAAAGGAAACGAGTGGTACAGCATGGCGCTGGACGAGCGGTGGCAATACTTCGACGAAGATTGAGCACCGTGTAAGCCAGGGACGAACCTTGGCTTTCCCTCGCTTACGCCTCGGCTTCCTAACTCTGCTAGCGCAGTGTCAAGCGTGAACTGACGGTAACTGCTGCTCGAAATCATCACGGGTGCCACGGCATCCGCCGCGGCGCGTTACCGTATTTGCCGATGCGCGGCTTCATTCGCCGCGGCAGACGCCGCGGCACCCTGACGCTCGCTTCGGCCCTCAATCAGGATTGACAGACCACTAGTCATTCAGCAGCAAGAACACCGTGAGCGAGCGCGGCCCATGCGCGCCGATGACCAGCGATTGTTCGATGTCGGCGGTCTTCGAGGGACCAGAAATGAAGACGCCGAATCCCGGCTGAGGAAACGACAATCGCTCGTACGCTTCCTGCAAGTTGTTCACCACCGCGCTGGCCGGCACGACCAAGGCCAGGTGCTGGGCGATAAAATAGATCGCCCGCTGCCGCACGGCCGAGTCGCTGACCCACACGGCGCCGTTCTCAGCCACGCCAAATTCGCCGGGCAGAATTGCGAAATCGACGGTCTCCAGCAGGTGCGGATCGTCCACCGCGTCCAAATCGACGTTCGACGCGCCGACGCCCGGCGCCTGCGAGCAAATCTGCCGGGCCGATGCATACTCGGGCAGGTCCGACAATTCACGTCGCAGATGCTCAACATCGGCGACCACAAGGCAACGTCCGCCGACCGACCTCAGCACCTCGGCGAACTGCACCGCCGGATCGTCATACCGGATCCACGCCTGGTCCAAGTCGGGCAGCGGCTGGGCGGCCAACGGCTGACGACGGATGGCCGCCAAGATCGCGGCCCGAGATTCGGCGAGGTTCGCCTGGCTATTTTCCATGGCGCCGCCGATAAAGCTCGCGGAAGCTGTGACGGGGAACGGGCGGCAGCTCGCGCTGCTTTCCCCAGGCATTGAAACGATGGTAGACCAGCCAGCGGGGCAGCCGGGGCGCCATGGCCCGCGCCAGCTTGCCCGACAGCCGGTAGAGCCAACCATGCCGCAGCACGAAGCCGGCCAGCCGCATTGACCACCGCTTGTACCAGGGCAGCAGCCCGCGCACGGCCAGCTCGCGCCGCCAGGTGAGCAACTGATGATGCAAGTCGATCTTCACCGGGCAGACATCGGTACACGACCCGCACAGACTGCAGGCATGCGGCAGGCTGTAGTGCGACCGAGCGTCACGCGCCGGCGCCAGAATCGACCCGATCGGCCCAGGCACCGTGGTGGCGTAACTGTGTCCACCGCTGCGGCGATAGACCGGGCACGTGTTCATGCAGGCGCCGCACCGAATGCACGACAGCGAGCGACGAAATTCGTCGCTGGCCAGAATGTCGGTGCGGCCGTTGTCGACCAGCACAATGTGCAGCTCGCCGCCCGATCGCGGTCCGTGAAAGTGCGAAGAATAGGTGGTGATGGGTTGCCCGGTGGCCGAGCGGGCCAACAACCGCAGAAACACGCCCAGGTCTTTGGCCCGAGGGATGATCTTTTCGATGCCCAGGCAGGCGATGTGCAACTTGGGCAGCGAAACGCCCAGGTCGGCGTTGCCTTCGTTGGTGCAGACCACAAAGCCGCCCGTTTCGGCCACGGCAAAGTTGACGCCCGTGATGCCGGCGTCGGCCCGCATGAAGCATTCGCGCAGCCGGCGACGGGCGGCTTCGGCCAGGTATTTGGGTTCGCTCGCCCCGGCGTCGGTGCCCAGCCGCTCGTGGAACAACTGCCCGACCTCTTCCTTTTTGATGTGGATCGCCGGCAGAACAATGTGGCTGGGCGATTCGCCGCGGAGTTGCACAATCCACTCGCCCAGGTCGGTGTCGACCACGTCGATGCCGTGCCGCTCAAGAAACGGGTTCAGGTGGCATTCTTCGGTAAGCATCGACTTGCTTTTCACGACCCGCCGCACCCCGTGTCGCTGCAAGATGCCGAGCACCGTCTCGTTGTGCTCGGCGGCGTGCCGCGCCCAATGGACGTGCGCCCCCAGACGCGTCGCCTGCTCGGCGAATTGTTCCAGATAGTCGGCCAGCCGCGAGATGGTGTGGGCCTTGATGTGCGAGGCCGTCTCGCGGAGTATTTCCCACTCGGGCAGGGTCTGGGCCGCCTTGTCGCGCTTTGCCCGCACGAACCAGAGCGCCTGGTCGTGCCAATGCGCTCGCGCGTCATTGGCGACGAATTTGGCGGCGGCAGGGGCGTGGGGCATGGGAGTGGTGAGTGGTGAGTGGTGAGTGGTGAGTGGTGAGTGGTGAGTGGTGAGTGGTGAGTGGTGAGTGGTGAGTGGTGAGTGGTGAGTGGTGAGTGGTGAGTGGTGAGTGGTGAGTGGTGAGTGGCTGGTGTGGAGCCGGACGCTCACCATTCTACACTCACCACTCGTTAGCCGCATTTGGCCGACGGCTCGGCGATCAGCTTGGGCGTGGCGATGCGCGTGCCATAGACCGCCCCAAATCGCGCGCGCAACTGCCGGAAATCATCTTGTAGAAACTCATACAGTTCCTCGGGCGGCGACAGCGCCAACCATTTCGCCGCCAATTGCCCCATCGCCGCATGGTAATGCTCTTCGCGGTGCCCGTGGGCGTAGCAGCGGCCCGAAAACCGCCGCAAGTCGCCGTCGAAGTCGGGCGAAATGTGCCACAGTTCGTGGATGACCGTGGCCAGCTTTTCGGCGAAGGGCAGATTCAAAAACCGCGGCAGATAGAAGCTCAACAAATAGAGCATCTCTTGGCCCGCGGGGCTGAAGATTCGCTCGATCGAGTAGCGACGCCCACCACGGACCGTCGAAAGGCTGCCGCCGGCGAACCGCAGCGGGGTCAAGGTGGCTTGCACGCCGTGCGATACCGCCTTGCGGACCTGACAATAGCGAATCGCCACGCGCGCCATGTCGATGTGGCCAAGCTCGGGCAGCCGGACGCAGAGATCGTTGCAAAGCCGTCCGACGTGGAACGTGAAATCGAAGCCCGCGGGAACAGCCATGGTCGATCGGCCGGCTAGCTCTCTGCGCCGGCGGTCTCGGGGCTGGAGGTTTCAAATTTAGGCGCCGCGGCCCGTTGGACCACGCGGTCGCGCACGCCGACGAACTCCAAGATGGCGCGTGCGCCGGCGTCGCCGAGCCGGGGCTGCGACAACTTCAGAATGCGAGTGTATCCGCCGGGCCGATCGCGGAAGCGCGGCGCCACCCGCTCGAACAAGACGCGCACGGCTCGCTTGTCGCCCAGCAAAATCAACGCCCGTCGCCGGGCGGTCACAGCGGGGGCCTGGGCCGCCGACCATTGCCGCCAGCGGTCGCTGCTGCGCCAGCGCTTCCATTCGTCGGTGTCGCGTTCGGCGTCGCTGGCGAATTCGGCGGCGGCCTGCTCGGCCTCCAGACCTCGGCAGGCCAGCGTGATGCACTTTTCGACCAACGGGCGAACCTCTTTGGCCTTGGGCAGCGTGGTGATGATACGGCCCTTCACCTTGGGCGGGTTTTCGTCGTGCTCGGCGTCGCGCTCGGTGAGGATCAGGGCGCTGGCCAGGTTGCGCAGCAAGGCCCGCTGATGGTTCGGCGCCCGCCCCAGCGTTCGGCCTTTTCGTCGATGTCGCATGATGGATACCTTTTGATTGATCTCGCCGTGGAAGCCCGACGCGTAAGCGAGGGACCGGTTCACCCTCGCTTACGCGTCGGGCTACCATGCTGCATGATGGATTACACGCTGGGGCTCATACGCTGGCCGTGGCCGGCAGACGCATACCCAACCGCAGCCCCATTTCGCTGAGCTTCTCGTTGATCTCGGCCAGCGTCGTCTCGCCAAATTTCGGCAGATCGAGCAACTGATCGGGCGTGCGGCTCACCAGGTCGCGAACCGAGAAAATGTTTTCTTCGCGGAGGCAATTCATCGCCCGCGCCGTCAGCTTCAGATCGGCCACGCTCATGCTCAGCTTGCTTTCCGACGGCATCTCGCCGCCGTAGCTTGCCGCCGCGCGAGCTTCGGCAAATACCTGGGGTCCCAGCTCTGAATACTGAATGAACGGGTTGAGGTGCTTCCGCAGAATCTTCGCCGCCTCGACCATCGCCATCTCGGGCCCGATCGAACCGTTCGTCCAGATCTCCAAGGTCAGCTTGTCATAGTTGGTCTTCTGGCCGACGCGCGTTTCTTCGATCTCGTACCGCACGCGCACCACCGGGCTGAACACCGCATCGACCGGAATGATGCCGATCTCGACGTTCGGGCTATGTTCGGTCGAAGGCACGTAGCCGCGGCCGTTTTCGACGACCATCTCCAGCTCGAACGGCACGTCTTCGGTGAGCGTAGCCAGCACGTGGTTTTTGTTGATCACTTCGATCGTGTCGTCGGTCTTGACGTCGGCGCCGGTCACCAGCCCCTTGGTCCGCTTGTCGATGCGAATGACCTTGGTGCTTTCGCCGAAGTTTTTGACCACCAGCGACTTGATGTTAAGGATCACGTCGGTCACGTCTTCGACGACGCCGGGCAACGTGGTGAACTCGTGCTGGGCGCCATGAATTTTGACCTGCGTGACCGCGCTGCCTTCCAGGCTGGAAAGCAAGATGCGCCGCAAGCTGTTGCCGATCGTGGCGCCGAAACCACGCTCGAACGGCTCCGCAACGAATTTACCGTAGGTGGAGGTCAGCGTGCTTTTATCGCACGTGACCAGACTGGGAAGCTCCAACCCACGCCATCGAATCCGCATGAGAATCCTCCACGAAAAACACCGCTGACAGCGACGCTTGCGCGCCTACTTCGAGCACAACTCGATAATTAATTGCGTTTGAACCGGAATCGACACGTCGAAGTCCTCGGGCAGCCGCGAGACGCGCCCTTCGGGAATCGGACCTTCGGCGAGCGAGAGAAAGTCGGGCAACTGCCGCTGGTTCTCGGCCAGATTGGCCTGAATGGCGAGCAGGCTCTTTTTGCGGTTTTTGGCCCGCACCACGTCGCCCGGCCTGACCAGATAACTGGGAACATTCACCAGCCGACCATTGACCGTGATATGCCCGTGCGCCACTAGCTGGCGGGCTTGAGCGCGGCTCTGTCCGAAGCCAAGCCGATGCACCACGTTGTCCAGCCGCCGCTCGAGCAGGCTCATCAGCGTGGCGCCGGTATTGCCCTTCGACCGCTGGGCCTCGGAAAAATAACGGCGGAACTGCCGCTCGAGCACGCCGTAGTAATGCTTCACCTTTTGCTTTTCGCGGAGGTGAAGCCCGTAGTCGGTGGCCTTGCCGCGGCGGGTGTGCATGCCCGGCACGGTGTCGCGGCGCTCAATGCCGCACTTGGGCGTATCACAACGGGTGCCCTTCAGAAAGAGCTTCATTCCTTCGCGGCGACAAAGCCTGCAAACCGGTCCTGTGTGTCGAGCCATGAAACGTGATTGCTGGGAGCTTGCTGATTGTTCTCGGTTTCGTGCCTGATAACCTTGCGCTAAACGCGTCGTTTGCGAGGCGGGCGGCAGCCGTTGTGCGGCAGTGGCGTAACGTCTTCGATGCTCTTTACCGTCAGACCGGCAGACTGCAGGGCGGTAATGGCGCTCTCGCGTCCGCTGCCGGGACCTTTGACCCGCACGTCAACTTCCTTCACACCAAACTTCGAGGCCTTTTCGGCAGCTTGCTGGGCGGCGCATTGCCCGGCAAAGGGCGTGCTCTTGCGGCTACCCTTGAAGTTGCACGTGCCGGCACTGGCCCAGCAGAGCGTGTCGCCCTTAGTGTCAGTGATGGTGACCGTCGTGTTGTTGAACGTGGCTTTGATATGGGCCACGCCCAGCGTTACGTTGCGGCGGACCTTGCGTCGCTTGCTCTTGCCCATGAGGTTGGTCTTCTACCTTGGTGTTTCGCTGCTACTTCAGGTGACCCTGCTATTTCAAGTGTCCCTGTTACTTCAGGTCTTTGACGCCCTTCTTGCCGGCCACCGTCTTTTTGGGACCCTTGCGGGTGCGGGCATTGGTCCGCGTCCGTTGGCCGCGCACCGGCAGGCCGCGGCGGTGGCGGATGCCGCGATAGCAGTTAATGTCTTTCAGCCGCGAAATGTTCTGAGCCGTTTGCCGGCGCAACTGGCCTTCGACCGTGTAGTCTTTGTCGAGCAAGGCCGCCAGCCGGGCCAGCTCGTCTTCGGCCAGCTCGCGCGCGTGGGCCTGCGGATTGACGCCCGCCTTGTGGCACAGCTCGCGGGCGACCTTTTTCCCCACCCCATACAGATATTGCAGTGAAATCACCGCGGGGCGGTCGTTGGGAATATCGACTCCTAACAGACGCGGCATATTCTTTACTCTCTGTGGCGAACTGGCTATTTCGTGGTTTAACCCTGCCGCTGCTTGTGGCGGGGGTTGCTGCACACGACATACACCACCCCACGGCGCCGGACTAGCTTGCAGTTCTCACAGATGCGCTTTACGCTGGCGCGGACTTTCATGGTCGCTCGCTATCCGTCGGGCGGTCGTGGTCGTTGGTGGTTTGATCGAAAGCGACTAAGTATAGACATTGCCGGCCAAAGTCTACAAGCCCCTTGAACTTAAAAAAATCGAAACATGGCAACCAACCTCTTTCGTAATCTTCCCTCGGTCAACGAACTCCTGGAAAGCCCGCCCCTGAAGGGCATGGTGGCCAAGGTCAGCCATCATGTGGTGGTGACGCGGGTGCGGTCGTTTTTGGACGACCTGCGCAGCGAGCTGCAGTCGGCGGCCGCCGAAGTCAAATTGCCCGACGTCCGCGAGCTGGCCGAGCGCATTGCCGCCCGAATTATGGAGACCGACAAGCCGCTGCTCCGCCCGGTGATCAACGCCACCGGGGTGCTCTTGCACACCGGGCTGGGCCGGGCGCCGCTGGCCGAGGCCGCCCTGGGCGAGATGGCCGCCGTGGCCCAGGATTATGCCAGTGTCGAGCTGGACCTGGTCAGCGGCCACCGCTCGCAACGGGTGCTGGCCGTCGAAGGACTGCTTTCTGAGGCCACCGGGGCCGAGGCCGCGGCGGTTTTCAACAACAACGCCGCCGCCACCATGCTCAGCCTGGCCGCCCTGGCCACCGGACGCGAGGTGATCGTCTCCCGCGGGCAGTTGATCGAGATCGGCGGCAGCTACCGGCTGCCCGAAGTCATGACGGTCAGCGGGGCGGTGCTGCGCGAGGTCGGCACCACCAATAAGACGCGGCTGGAGGACTATGAGCAGGCCATTGGCGACCGAACCGCCGCCCTGCTGCTGGTGCATCCGAGCAACTATGTAGTGTCGGGCTTCGTCAAAAGCGTACCTCTGGCCGACTTGGTGCGGCTGGGGCGGGCCAAGGGGCTGCCGGTGATTCACGACGTGGGTTCCGGAGCGTTGATTGATTTTGCCCGCTTCGGCTTCAGCGACGAACCGGTGGTGAGCGAAAGCGTCAAGCAAGGGGCCGACCTGGTGCTGTTCAGCGGCGACAAGCTGTTGGGCGGGCCGCAGTGCGGCATTGCGGTGGGCAAACGGTCGCTGGTCGAGCAGCTTTTGCGGCATCCGCTCGCCCGTGCCCTGCGTGTCGACAAATTGACGTTGGCCGCCCTGGCCGCCACGCTACGGCTCTATCGCGATCCGGAGCAGGCGATGCAGGCGGTGCCGCTATTGCATCTGCTCAGCACGCCGTTGGAAAACCTGCGCTTGCGGGCGCAGCGGTTGGCGCCGCAAATGGCCGACTGCCGCGCGATCGCCTCGGCCGATCCTTTGGAAGACATCACCTACTTGGGCGGCGGCTCGTTGCCCACGCAAAAGCTGGCCACCTGGTGCGTGGCCCTCACGCCAGCCGAGATGAGTGTCGATCGACTGGCCACGCGGCTGCGAACGGGCCGGCCCGCGGTGGTAGGTCGGGTACACGAGAACCGGCTGTATCTCGATCTTCGCACCGTGTTTCCGCGGCAAGATTTGGATTTAGTCGCCGCGGTGCGAGCCTTGGCCGATGGCGAGGCGCTCTAGGGAGCCAATAGAACCCTGTGAAAGCTTGATTCTCTGGCGTTGTCCGCCGAGAATAATGGTGTTGGGCACGAAAGAATAGGAGGCACCCATGGAAAACATTAGCGTCGTGCAGCAGCGCAATCGCGAAATGGCCGAGCGCGTCAATGATGAGGCACGCACGAATCCGCAATCGGTTTACGCCGGAAAATTCGTGGGGCTGGCCAATGGGCAAGTGGTCGTTGTGGCGGACTCGCTGGACGACGTCGTGCAGCGGCTGGAGCAGGTCGAAACCGATCCGCAGCGTACGTTCTGCATCGAGGCGGGGCTCGACTACGAAGCTGTGCAATCGATCTGGAGAGTTGCTTGATGCCTCGCGTTCTCTGGCCGCTGCAGCGCAATCAGCCGAACATCGATGTCGTATGCTCTCCTTCTTTAGTCCGCAACGGTCTCGTAGGGTTCGGGCAGTGCGATGCGCGAATAGGTGGTGGCGAAGTGCTGTGCGAGGTGTTCGCGGTAGGGAGTCAAAACGGCTAAGCGCCTATGTCCGAGGCGGATTTGCTCCTCAAGGAGATCGCGCGGCACCGTATGAATATCGCGCAGATCGACGATTGACTCAGGGGTTTCGTCGGCAGCGGGAAGAAAATACCAACCGAAGACAAGGTGCCGCCTTACCTGGTCGCGGATCGTCTGAGCTTTCAAGATTCCGGCGCTGACGAGCTTGGCCGTGGCGTGAACGACGGCGACCTGAACCTTGGACGTCTTCGTATTTGCCGTCGCATGCCTGTGTGACCACAATCACCCGTTCGTCGGACGACGCAGTTTGCAATTGCAAGCCATTAGACTGGTCTCGTGTGGCCGTCCAATAAGGGGCGAGGATTTAATAACCTCCCCCGACGAACCAATGGCTCATGGCAGACGGGGCGGGGATCCATGTCATGCAAGAAGGCGAAAAACTGCGGACGGTTTTTGTAGACAAACCAGACCAACATGACCTGGTCCTCGACATCACACCATTCGGTGGAAACTATTTCATCTCGTTCGCTCGCCTAAAGAGCGACACATTGGGAGTCCGTCTTGCCGGAGACCTTTCTCATTGGGAGAGTTTGTCCTTGGCCGAGAAAACTACCGACCCTTGATCTCCGCCGCTGAACCCTGAACCCTGAGACCTGAAGCCTCGTTCCGAACGCCGAATCCTTCTTTCGACAGATCAACCACCGCCACCTCGCCCAGCGACATCCGCGACAGATACCCTCCCACCGAAAACGGCCGCCGCACGGGCAAAGGCTGCGGATCGCGCCACTTGATGAGCACGCGGCCGTCGACGGCCACTTCAAAATCGCCGGCCTGCTTGGTGATCGAAAGCGTGAGCGGCTTTTGCTGCGTGTTGCCCTGGGCGACGCTTTTCACCGGCTTGCCGTCGCGGTAGAGAGTGAGCGACGAATGGCTGAATCGCACCAGATAGCCGCCTCCGCGCGGCAGCGGTGCTTGCGGGTTGGCGGCGGCAAACCGCACATAGATATTGCGCAGGCTGCGCTGCTGTGTGTTGCTGATCGGCTCGGAACCTTGCAGATATTCAACGCCGCACGGCACGACAAGCTGAAAGGTTTCGGGCAGGCTCACCCGGCTGGTCAGCCAATAGGCGCCGCCGTGGTTGTCGATCACCAACCGGCGGCCTTGCTCTCGCGGGCGACCCGCGCCCAGCTTCCACTCGGTCGCGCGCGGAGCGATGACCGTCGGCAGGTCGAGGTGCCGCGGATCGACCGGCCCGATCGGGGCCTGCAAACTGGCCACACGCTGAGCAGCCGAAGCCGCGACCGAGCGAATCTCGCTCAGGTAAAGGGCGAAGCCGACGTTCTCGGCGTTCATTTCCTTGAGCGTGACGATGCCCACCGCTTCGCCGCGGACGTTCAGCAGCGGGCCGCCCGAGTTGCCCTGATTCACGGCGGCATCGGTTTGATAATAGGTTTTGCCGCTGAACCGCACGCGGGTGCTGGAGATGCTGCCCTTGTTGAACGAAAGCACCGCGTCGTTCTCGCGGATGTAGGGATAGCCAATCACGGCCACGCTGGCGCCTAGTTCGAGCTTTTCATAGGAAAGCGGCAGGGCGTGAAATGGCCCATAGCTCTGCCGGGCGGTGATCTTCAGCAGGGCGAAATCGAGTTTTTCGCCCTCGGGCGGCTGATAGGCCACCGCGGCGGGGAACCAATCGAGATCGTCGGGGTCGGCCGCCGACGGCACCCCCACCAGAATCACGGTGCCCCGGGCGGTGGCGTCGTTCGGTTCGATCACATGGCGACTGGTATAGATCACGCCATCGCCGCTGACCAAAAAGCCCGAGCCCAGCGCCGTCTCGCGTCCCGGCGTGATCCGCCGCACAAAAACTACCGCCTTGCGGGCTTCCGCCACGTTGAAGTCGTTCGCCGCCGCGGCAGGGGCCGACACAAGCAGGCCCAGCAGGAGCGGCGCATGCCAGCGGATTGGAGACAGTCGTCGATGCATCGCTATCCATCTTAGCACATCCTCCGTAGCATGAGCGTCCTCGCTATTCGCCGTCGGGCGCCGCCACATCGATCTCAACCGTGCTTGGGGCGACGCGGCCTTCCAACCAAGCGTCGAAGGAAAACGTGACCTTCGCCTTGCCGAGCGCCGCTTCGTCGGGGACCCGCACCGGGCCGTGAAACAAGGCGCCTCAGCAGAATCCCTCAAGCGTGTATTCCCGGGTGATCGCTGCGCCGCCCGGGTCTTTTGGAGAGTATTCAACGGTGACAAGTGGACGGACGCCATCTGGGAACGAGCACTGTGTTTGTCCCTCGTGCGAGACCACGACGACCCAGCAATGGTGACGATCGCTCATCGTGCCGATCATTACGTACAAATCAGCCGGCTTATCCCCAGACGTGAGCTTCATGGTTGGCGGAATTTTCCAATCAATGGTTCTTGGACCGATTGCCAGCGGCCCACCGAAATGAGCGATGGCCGCGTCCTTCGCGTTTGCGCCAATTTGGGCATCACAGTATTGCTTGTATTCCGTCGCGCCATGAATCGTGACGTATGCCATCACGGATGGTGGATACTTCCCCGTCTCGTCGCGATGGATACGCAACTGCGTAATCACGTACTTCGTGTTACCATCGTGATCGTCGATCTCGATGTCCTTGCAATCCTCGCTCTTCGCAAATCGCTCGTCTGCGGCGCTCAAATCGCCATCGCCGTTGCGGTCCAGATAGACGACTTCGCCATCGGTGACCAGCCAAGCCCGTCGCTCGGCGTTTTGACCAAATAGGAATAAGGCATACCCCGGCTTATCCGATTGGTAGTTCGGCTCTCTGGCGATCGAACGATCGACCTGATCGTAGTCCACGGCGAGCAGCGGGACCGCCGCGAAAGCGCTGGCGAGAAAAACGGCAATTTGGAAATAGCGCATGACCTGGCCCTCGGAGGTTGACTGAACGATTTCCCAGCGGCCGCACGCCTATAGATTATCACAATACGAATGTAATTGCCATTCGTTCGCCGCCTCTCCTGGAGGGAGAGGGATATGTAATTCGCCGCCTGAAGGTGGGACTCGCTGCGCTCGGCCCACCCTACAACGTTTCGCGCACGGTGACCTGGTTTGAATGTCAAATCCGATCAAAGACACGAGACACCACACGCGGGTTCGTTCCTCACCGGCGGCAGCCTCGCGGTCGAGTAGACGACCACAATCAAGCATGATCGAGCGCTTGCGCCAGATCGGCGATCAGGTCTTCGGCGTTCTCGATGCCGCAGGCCAACCGGACCATGTTGTCGGGAATGCCGAAACGCTGCCGGTCTTCGGGCGTGCATTCGTAGTAGCTCATCACCAGCGGCTGCTCGATCAAAGACTCGACGCCCCCCAGACTGGGACCGATCCGCGGAATGCGCACAGCGTCGACCACGTTGGCCGTGCTGCGCCAGTCGGCGTTGCGCACCAGGAAGGTCACCAGGCCGCCAAAGCCGCGCATCGTTTGCCTCGCGATTTCAAAGTGCCGATGCGTCTCGAGGCCGGGATAATAGACTATTTCGATCTTCGGGTGCTTCGCCAAAAACCGCGCGACGGCCAGGCCATTGGCGTTGTGCCGCTGCATCCGCAACTCGAAGGTTTTCAAGCCGCGCAGCAGCAGTTGAATGTTGTGCGGCGAGTTGATCGCCCCCATGATGCCGCGCAGCTTGCGCACCGGCTCGATCTTTTCTTCGCTGCCGATGATCACGCCGGCCAGCAGGTCGTTGTGGCCGCCCAGGTACTTGGTGGCCGAGTGCAGCACGTAGTCGATGCCCGAAGCCAAGGGCCGGGCGTTGTAGGGCGTGGCCAGCGTGGCGTCGATCAACGTCTCGACGCCGCTGCGGCGACCGAGGGCGGCGAACCGCTCCAGATCGACCACGCTCAGGTGCGGGTTGGTGGGCGATTCGCTCACCAGCAGCCGGGTCTTGGGCGTGATGGCCGCTTGCATGGCGTCGTAGTCGCAGGCCCGCACTTGCCGGGTGACCACGCCGAACCGCGAAAGATGCTTCACGCAAAACTCGCGGCTGCGGTGATAACATTCGTCGAAAAATACCACTTCGTCGCCGGCGCTGAGCTTGGCCATCAGCAGCCCGACAATGGCCGCCATGCCGGTGGAGAACAGCAGCGCCGCCTCGCCGCCTTCCAGGGCCGCCAGCTTGCGCTCGACCACTTTTTCGCTGGGATTGCCGTAGCGGCCATATTCTTCGCGCGGCTGCTTGTGCTCGATGAAGTCGATCACCGCCTGCGTGTTGGCAAAGGT
>JAICLL010000314.1 GCA_025927475.1 Pirellulales bacterium | reverse complement strand
TTGCCCGTGCCCCAGCGATCGAGCTCCACGCGCAAGAACGAGCGGTAGTCGTCGTCGAGCGCCGGCAAAGCGGCATGCGCCGCCGCCACGCGTGCCAGCAGCGACTCGCGCGAGGCCCCGCCCAACATGGCCGCCAGCCGAGGCCGCAGCACGTCGTTGCCCAAGCGCGACAGCCGATCAAGCTCGTCCAGCAACTTTTCCACCGCGTCGACAATCGCTTCTTGCTCGCGCGCACGGAACGTGTCTTTGCGAGGCTGCGGTTCGCCCCAGGCCGCGCGCCAGGCCTCGCGAATCGGCCAGGCAATGCCGTCGCCCACCGTGCGATAAAAGGCGTGAATGTTTCGGGTCCAACCGCTACGCCGGTTGTCCCACCAGGAACGGATTTCGTCGACGAGCAAGCGCGGCGGCAGCTCGGGCCAGGCGACGTTGGCCATCTCGGCCGCGTTCAAGGCCGCGCTGGCCGCCGCGAATTCGCCGGCCGAATCACGCAACTGCCAGAGCCAGGCGGGCACGCCCGTCTCGCGATCGAGCAATCGCGTAATGGCGCCGCGAAAGGTGCGCAGCTTGATGGCGTCGAAATGAAGGTGCGCCAACTCCGCCTGCAACGAAGCCGGTTCGCCCAGCGGCCCAGTGCCCTCATGTCCCACATCATAAAACGGCAGACGCCGGCCATTAGCCGCCGCGCGGTCGTACGGCACCACGTAAACATGTTCCGGCCGCGCCCCGGTTTCATCGGTGAAGGTGCTCAGCCACCGCGGCCAATACTCGCGGTCTTCCGTGAGATCGCACTGGTTGAAGACCACAATCACCGGCTTATCGGCGTCGGCCGCCTTGCGGAAAAACTGTTTGACGGCGGCGTCGTTGTATTTCTGTTGCGTGAGCACGGCGACCAGCACATCGGCCGCACGGCGAACTTGGTCGGCACGCCGCCAATTGACCTGGGCGTCGGAATCGACATCCGGGGTGTCGAGCAACAGCAGCCGCGGCGGCATCGTCTCCGCCGTCCGCCAGAAAATGAGGTCTTCATCGCATTCGCTGAGCGAATCGTCTACCGACTGCCAGCGGCGCAACTGGAAGGGCCCAAAAATCCGCGACACCAGCGGCTCATCGTCGAAGCCGGGCGGAACGACGCAGACCGGGTGCTTCGTGCCCGCCGCAAGCGGACTGACGGCGCTGGCGTTTTCGCCGGCCAGATGGTTAAACACCACCGATTTGCCGATATTTGTGCCGCCCACCACCGCCACCACCAACATCGGTTTGATATCGAGCTGCGGCAGCAGCTTTCGCTCCAGCAAGGCGAACCATTCGTGGCTTTCGGCGGTGGGCATGCTGAGCTCCGCCGCGACCGCGCCCAGTTCCCTGAGCGCACGGTGCAGCTTTTGGATTTGCTCCGCCCAAGTCTGGAATGCAACGCTCATCAGGACCGTTCGTGTCAGAATCAGGCCTATTCTAACCCGGCGCGCCTCCGATGTATGCGCCGAAACCCGTCGCTACGTTTGGTCGCACAACTCTTGGCTTTGTTTGAAAACACTCTTCCTGTAGGGAACGCCCTCCGTGGCGTTCCGCGAACAACCAAGCGACGTCGGCTCTCGCTTCGCGGAACGCCACGGAGGGCGTTCCCTACAGACATGTAGCCGACGAAACTGCCGAACTGAAAGCGGCACCAGGTAGGGTGGGACGGAGCGAGCCCCACCACCGACCGTAAATCTCGGTGGGACTCGCAAGCTCGTCCCACTCATTACTCCACCAGTGGGGCAAAGAGGCTTGCAGGCGACCGGCCGGCAAGTTCTCATAGTGGCGGCGGATTCAAAAACGAAAAGCGACGTTGAGGAACAAACTATGTTGCGGCGATTGGTTATGAGTGTTGCCTTGTTCGCTCTCCTGGCAGGCTTGGTCACGGCCGAAGACTCCGCGGCGCCAAAGCCGCGGCTGCCCCGAGATAATTTGCTGGTTTACCGAGGCGACTCCAACAAAACACTGCCCGTTCGCAACGTTGACGATTGGCTCAAGCGGCGCGCCGAAATCCTGGCCGGCATGCAGTTGGTAATGGGCCGCCTGCCGGGTGACGAAAAGCGATGCCCGCTTGAGATGAAGCTCGAAGAGGAGGCCGACTGCGGTAGCTACGTGCGGCGGTTGATCTCGTACCAGTCGGAGCCGGGCAGCCGCGTGCCCGCCTATCTGTGCGTCCCCAAAGCCGCACTCGAAAAAGGCGCTAGGCCGGTACCGGGCGTCTTGTGTCTGCATCCGACGGACAACACG
>JAICLL010000254.1 GCA_025927475.1 Pirellulales bacterium | reverse complement strand
GGAGCGCAACCCTCTGCGCGCCAATTTGGTTTCGCGCGCCGAGGAATGGCGCTGGTCGAGTCTGGCTTGGCGCTCCTCGGGCATACGGCCCGAAATGCTCAAGACAGACCAAGACACCCATCCTTTGAACCAACGGCGAACCAAGACACCCGTCCTTTGCGGGCGCCGTTCTTGGAAAGCCGCAGTGGCAGGGCGCTTGACTGGGGTCTGATCGTATGTATACTCATGGCGGCTTCGTTCACCGGAGGCTGTCATGCCCGCTTATGCTCGCCGTCAAATTGTCGATGAGTCGGTCGTCGGGGTCTATCACTGTATGGCGCGCTGCGTCCGACGCGCGTTTCTTTGCGGTGCGGACCGCTATACCGGGCAAAACTTCGATCACCGCAAAACCTGGATCCGCCAGCGTCTGGAAGAGTTGGCCGGCATCCTGGCGATCGATGTGCTCAGCTTCGCGGTGCTCTCGAACCATTTACATGTCATGCTGCGCATTCGGCCCGATATCGCCGCCGCCTGGAGCGACGAAGAAGTCGCCCTCCGCTGGTGGCGTCTGCACCCCGGCCGCCGCAACGAGGACGGCGCGCCCGCCGAGCCCGGAGGATGAAAAGGGGATGAGTCGAGATGAGTCCAATTATCGACCGCGAAAGGTTAAGCATGGGCCACCGGCGGGGCGGGCGATTCGACCACTATCGCCGGCCTCGGCTACGGACCTCGATGGCAAGCGCATGAGCGTCACCAAGCCGGACGGCGGCGCACCAGTAAAATGCTGGAGGAAGCGATCTGCCCGACGCCGGGCGCCGGGTGATCGGTCTCGATCACTGTTCGACGGTCGCTAAACCGCCGCCGAGCAAAGAGTTGCGGCTCGCGCAAGCTTGCCATCCGACGTTGACTCCGGCGGCCATTTGAGCGATACTTCCCTGCGCCCGCCTCACCCAGTCCCTTCGGTCACCGTCTTCTATCAGGTTCGTCGATGTCCGTCGCTCAACAGACCGATCTCCGGGCTTATTGCCTCGATCTCGCCCGGCGGGCCGCGGCGGCGGCCGCTGAATTGGCCTGCGTCGGCGGGGCGGCCAGAAATGAGTTTCTGAACACCGGCGCGAAGCTGCTGCGCCAGCGAACCGCCGAGCTGCTGGCCGCCAACGAACAAGACTTGGCGGCGGCGCCCGGCTTCGAGCTGACCGACGCCCAGGTCGACCGTTTGCGGCTGACGCCCAAGACCATCGAATCGATGGCCGTCGGGCTGGAAGAGGTCGCCGCGCAGGCCGACCCCATCGGCGAGGTGATCGAATCATCCGTCCGACCCAATGGCCTGGAAATCACCAAGGTGCGAGTGCCGCTGGGCGTGGTGTTTTTCATTTATGAGTCGCGCCCCAACGTCACCGCCGACGCCGCCGCCATCTGCGTCAAAAGCGGCAACGCCGTCATCCTCCGCGGAGGCAAGGAAGCCGCTCACTCCAACGCCGCCATGGTCGCCATTCTCGCCGAGGCGGCCGACGCGGCGGGTTTGCCCAGCGACGCGGTGCAATTGGTCGAGACCACCGATCGCGCGGCCGTCGGGCATCTGCTCGCTCTCGACCAATACATTACCGTGGCCATTCCCCGCGGCGGCGAAAGCCTGATTCGCCGCGTGGCGGAAGAAGCCAAAATGCCGGTCATCAAGCACTTCACCGGCAACTGCCACGTGTACGTCGACGCCGCGGCCGATCTGGCAATGGCCGAACGAATCACCATCAACGCCAAGTGCCAGCGGATGGGGGTGTGCAATGCCGCCGAGTCGCTGCTGGTGCATCGCCGGGTGGCCGACGAGTTTTTGCCGCGAGTTGGCAAATCGCTCGCCGATCACGGCGTTGAGCTGCGGGCCGATGAGAACGCTCGCCAACGGTTGCTCGGCGCGGTCGAGGCCAGCGAAGACGATTACGCCGCCGAGTTTTTGGGACCGATCTTGTCGATCAAGGTGGTCGATTCGCTCGACGAGGCGATCGATCACATCAATCGCTATGGCTCGCGGCACACCGATGCGATTGTGACTAGCGACGAGGCGGCTGCCCGGCGGTTTGCCGCGCGGGTCGACAGCTCGGCGGTGATGGTCAACGCCAGCACGCGGTTCAACGATGGTGGGCAATTTGGGCTGGGCGCCGAAATCGGCATCAGCACCGACAAGCTGCACGCCCGTGGACCCTGCGGCGTGAAAGAGCTGACCAGTTACAAGTATGTCGTGTTCGGCGCCGGGCAGGTGCGGGAGTAGTGGCTGGTGGCTGGTGGTTGGTGATCGCATAGCCGAAGAAAGTCAAAATGCGAAATGCAAAATTAAAAACCGGGCAACCGCGAAGCCATGAACCACGCCGCAAGTCTGATCACCTGCTCGGTTTTGCATTTTTACTCTTGCATTTTGCATTTTGACTTTCCCCTCAACCCCTAGTCCCCAACCCCTAGTCCCCCCTAACCCCCAGCCCCTGCCTCCATGCCCGGCGACGTTCTCAGCCAAGCCGAAGTCGAAAGCCTGCTCAACGCAGTCGATGCCGGCGCGTCGCAGGCCGGCGCAGGACTGTTGGGCGGGCGGGGCTCGGTCGCCCCTCCGGTGGTCTCGGCCGTGCGCGGGCGCGACAAAGTCACGCCCTACGATTTCAAACGCCCCGAACGCGTCGGCAAAGACCAGATGCGGGCGTTGCAGACGCTGCACGAGGGTTTTGGCCGCAACTTCGGGGCGGCCCTGTCGGCCTTGCTGCGGTCGATTGTCGAGATGAAGCTGACCAGCGTCGATCAGCTTACCTACAGCGAGTTCGTTTTCAGCCTGGAAAACCCCACCTGCTTCAACCTGCTGAAGGCCGAGCCGCTCGAAGGCAATCTGATTCTCGACATCAACCCGTCGATTCTCTACCCGATCATCGACCGGCTGTTGGGCGGTGGGCGCGAAAGCGGCCCGTTGGCCCGCCGCCCGTTGACCGACATCGAGTTGCGGCTGGTGCGGCGGATTACCGATCTTTTTTTGGAAGAGCTGCACCGGGCGTGGGAGAACGTGCTGAATCTCGATTTGGCGGTGATTCGCGTCGAGAGTAACCCACAGTTGGTGCAGATCGTGCCGCCCAACGAAGTGGTGGTGCTGATCAGCTTCGAGCTGACGGTGGGCGATGTGCGGGGGATGATGAACCTGTGCGTGCCGTTCAATTCGATTGAGCGGATTGGCAACAAGCTGTCGTCGAATAGCTGGGTGGCGTATGGCCGCCGCCAGGCCACGCCCGAAAGCATCCGCCAGGTCAGCCATAATCTGCAGCGCTCGCAGATGCAGTTGTCGGTGCAATTGGCCGACACGCGAATTTCGACCACCGACCTGATTGGCTTGCGGGTGGGCGACATCATCACGACCGAGAAGGACGTGCGCAGCCCGTTGGTGGTCGATGTCGAGGGGGTGGCCAAGTTTCTGGCCCGGCCCGGGTCGTTCAAGGCCCACAAGGCCATTTGCATCGAGGCCACGCTTGAGCCACAGCCGGTGGCGATGGCCAAAGCGGAAGTCTAAGCAGCATCGGTAGGGAACGGTCGGTTTTGACGATCAAGACTTCATCCGATTTACCGTGGTCGCCGGCGGGTTCTCGCGAGGCGCGTCTTACCGACGCGGGCGCCGCGATGTGAACGGGCCAGCGGCGGGGGTTTTGATCCCTGGGCGGCGTCGGCCGGCTGGCCCACGGGGGGGCGGCGGCGCTTGCAATCTTCGAGTAAGCCGCGCATTTCGCCCACCAGCGACTGGGCCGCCTCGAGCAATTCCACCGATTCGGCGTGCAAGGCCGCGAAGCGGTCGGCGGGGTCGGGGGACGGGCTTTCCATTCCTCGATCATAGCCGCCTGCCGCTACAGCCGGAATATCCGGCCCGGGGAAGTTTTTTGCTTGCCGCAATTGAAGCGCCTGGATTTAATGAAGTTCTGAGGCATTTCAGGCATTTCTCGGAGACATCGCTATGTTGGGGCGCTTCGCCACTTCCTTCACTCGTTCGTCGAAATCGGGCCGCCGCGCGGTACGGCGCGGCCCTCTGGTGTCTCGCGGCCGTCGCAAGCGCGCCAGCTCGGCGGCGACGCGGCGCGGGGAATTCGCGGTCCGCCGCATCGAGTCGCTCGAACCGCGGCTGGCCCTCAGCGGCGACCCCATTGTGACGGTCGATACCAACTTCGGCAATTTTCAGATGGAATTGCTGCCGGCCTCGGCGCCAAAAACGGTGGCGAATTTCCTCAGCTACGTCGACAGCGGCGACTATACGAACACCATCTTTCACCGTGCCGTGCCAGGATTTGTGGTCCAAACCGGCGGCTTTACCTCGCCCAGCACGACGCTTACCAGCGTCCAGCAATTTGCCACGATTCCCACCAATCCGCCGGTGCAAAACGAATTCAACGTGAGCAACACGGTGGGCACAGTGGCCATGGCCAAACTGGGCAACGATCCCAACAGCGCCACCGATCAGTGGTTCATCAATCTCGGCGATAATTCGAGCAACCTGGATAGCCAGAACGGCGGCTTCACCGTCTTTGCCAAGGTGCTCGGCAACGGCATGCAGGTCGCCAATACGATCGCGGGCTTGTCGGTGACCAACGTCGATCCCAATAACGCCTCGAGCCCCTTCAGTAGCGTTCCGCTGGGGCCGAACAACCAGCTTGCCGTCATCAGCTCGATCACCGTCGATAGCGTCGACGGCACCGTCTACACCGACACCAACGGCAATGCATCGCAAGACACGGGCGAGGCGGGCGTCGCCGGGCGCACCGTGTTCGTCGATGTGGATGGCACCGGTAAACCCGATGCGAGCAATCCCTCGGCCGTCACCGACGCCAACGGCAACTACTCGATCACCGGCGTCCCAGCGGGTACGTTCGCCGTGCGCGAAGTGTTGCCAAACGGCTTTACGCTCTCGGCCGCGGTCCAGACCATCACCTTTGCGGCCAATCAAACCGCCAGCGCGAATTTCGGCGAGATTGTGCCCTCAATCGTGGGCACCGTGTTCACCGACGCCAACGACAACGGCAAGATCGACGCCGGCGAGGATGGTGTGGCCGGCCGGACGGTGTTTCTGAATGTCGACGGAACGGGGTTGCCCACCAACAATCCGACGACCACCACCGATGCCACCGGCAATTTCGCGTTTGCCCATCAAGCGGCCGGACCGTATACCGTGATGGAAGTGTTGCCCAACAACGTGACACTTTCCACCGCCGCGCAGGCTGTAACCGTGGCCGCCGGCCAGACCACCTCCGGGGTTTCGTTTGGTGAAATTCCCTCCATCTCCGGCACCGTCTTCACCGACGTGAACGGCAGCGGCACGTTCGATTCGAGCGATCCCGGCGTGGCGGGCCGCACTGTGTTCGTCGACGTGGATGGCAGCGGCACGGCCGACGGCACCAATCCCCAGACGACCACCGACTCCAACGGCAATTTCACGTTCACCGGTCTGGCGCCGGGAACCTATAGTGTCAAGGAAGTGCTTCCGAACAATGTGACGCGGTCGGCTACCGCGCCCGCGGTGGTGGTGACCGCCGGCCACATCACGACGGCGAACCTGGGCGAACTGCCCTCGATCACCGGCGTGGTCTTCACCGACAACACTGGCAATGGAACGTTCGACACCGGCGATGTGGGCCTGGCGGGTCACACCGTGATCGCCAACATTGACGGCACCGGCAAGCTCGACGCCAGCAATCCCTCGGCCATTACCGACGCGAATGGCAACTATGCGCTATCGGGCGTGCCCACCGACAAGGCGTACACGATCGAGGACATCACTTCCTCAGGCACGGCCCTCGCCTCGCAGTCGGTGCAAGCCGTTGCCGGGCAGATCACCAAAAACATCAACCTCTCCGAAGTGCCGTTGAACAGCGGGATTATGGGAATGGTGTTCAACGACGTCAATCTCAACGGCAAGCTTGACACCGGTGAGCAAGCGCTGGCCGGCAAGACCGTGTTTCTGAATATCGACGGCACTGGGCAACCAGACGCCAACAACCCTTCGACCACCACGGCCGCCGACGGCACGTTTTCGTTCAGCGGATTGGCGCCGGGAACCTACCTGGTGAGCGAGCAGATTGCCGCCGCTCATGGCGTGGCGGCCACCACCGCCGCGCAAAGCGTGACGGTGGCGGCGAACCAGACGCAGAAAAATGTAAACATCGGCGACGCGCTGACGAGCACGCTGGCGCCGCTGCCCATTTCTACCAATCCGATCAACTCCTCCGATCCGAGCACCGCCTACATCGACGGCGTTTACCAAAGCTTGCTGGGACGGGCGCCCACCACGACCGACGTTAGCTACTGGACCGGACAATTGGCCCAGGGAACCTCGCGGCAAGCGCTGGCCACCAGCATCTGGGACTCGCCCGAGCACCGCACGTTGGAACTCGATCAGTTTTATCAAACGTTCCTCAATCGGGCGCCCGACTCGGCCGGCCAAGCGTACTGGCTCAATGCCTTCACGCAGCCCTGGGGAACGGAAAAGAATGTCATCGCCACGTTTGTCACCTCCCCCGAGTTCGACAATCTGCACACCAGCGACGCCGATTACATCCAGGCGCTCTACAACGACCTCGACTTACGTTCCGCTGATTCGGCCGGTTTGACCAACTGGGAGTCGGCGCTGCAAAACGGCCAGACGCGGTTGCAAGCGGCGTTTGCCTTCATCGACGGCAACGAGGCCAGCGGGCAGCTTGTCGACGGCTATTACTCCGCCTTTTTGCACCGGGCCGCCGATAGCGCCAGCCGCCAAGACTGGGTGAACAGCCTGACGGGCGGCACCGCCTCGATCGAGGATGTGGGCGTGCGCATTCTGGCCACCGACGAGTACTTTGCGCTCGTGGGCGGCGAGAGCGGCACGTAGAACGGAATCAAGTCCGTTTTAATAGACGTGCGCGCCATTGTCGCCTTTCGCTCCGCGAAAGTAGCGCTCCTTTCGCGGAGCGAAAGGCGACTTTGGGAG
>JAICLL010000090.1 GCA_025927475.1 Pirellulales bacterium | reverse complement strand
GGGCCGCCACGCCCTCGCTCCAAATAACCCGCGCGTGCCCGGCGGCCGGCCGAGCGACTCCGGCCGGTCCGCCGCGGCACGTTGCTTCCAACCGCGTTCATCCTACCCCGTCTGCCACCGGCCCGCGAAACGCGATCGATCCCAAAAATGTCCGCCAGCATGCACGATGATTTCCGCGAGTTTTTGAAGGGCATCGCCCAGCCGGCCACGATCGGCGAGCTGGCCGCCGGCTTCATCGCCGGCCACGCCATCGACCAGCAGTATCGCGACAAGGCGCTGGCCAGGCTGGTGGCCCAGGACATTCGCAAATTCATCAACCGCGAGCGCGACGCCGACGGCTTGCCGCTGATGTTTAGCGTGTTGGACGTCGACCCCGACACGGGCGCCGCCGTCCGCCGTTACAAGCAGCTCGACTTGTTCAACCGCGAAGATTACGTGCGCACCTGGTGGGAGGCCGACACGCGCGAAAAAGCCGCCCGTCACACCAAACGGGCGCTAGAGAAGCATCACGATCGCCGCGGCATCGACAAGCAGCCGCTGCGGCAGATCGTCCACGGCCCACACGGCACCTTGCCCGGCATGGGGGCGGCGTAGCGAACAACCGACCAGCTTGCACCGCGCGCCAGAACTGCTAGCAAAGAAATGCTAGCAACGGGGAACCGTTCGGCGATTACCGTTCACCAAAATCCTTTGTCGCGTCTGACGGGCGCAGGGACAGCAAGCCCTCCCCGTCGGGCGCGGCGCCTTGCTGAAAGGATGATTTGCACATCATGCCGCGCCTGCGAAAGCAGCTCTTCCGGCCCAAGATCGTCCGCTACGTCGATCCCGCCACGCAAACCCGCGTTCCCAAGGGTACCAAGGGCGCGAAGCGCAAACGCGAGCGGTCCGAAATCATCTGGGCCCGCTACCGCGACGAACACGGCAACACCCAAGAAGTTTCGCTGGGCGTGACTGATTGGGAATGCGCCCAAAAGCTCTTGGCCGATTTGATCGTCAAGGCCGAGCGCCGCCGGTCGGGCATCGCCCACGCCTACGAAGAGTTTTTGATACTTCCCCTGGCCGAGCACCTGGCCGCTTACCAAAAACACCTTGAGGCCAAGGCCGACACGCCCGAGCACGTGCAGCTCACCATCGCCCGGCTGCGAACCGTGTTCGACGGCTGCGAGTTTCGGCTCTTAAAGGATTTGCACGAAGGGCGGGCTGCGCATTGGCTTCATGAGGCCCGCTCTTACGCACCGCGGCTGGAGCTGGGCACGCCGTTGACCATCGCTTGTCGCGGCGCCACCGCCAAGAGCTACCGCGACATCGCCCGGTTTTTCCAAGTGTCAGTCAGCGCCGTTGAAAAGTGGCGACGCGACGGCGCGCCGATCGCCCGCGTCACGCGCAAGAACGCCAGGCCGAACGACCTGGAGGCCATCCGCCGTTGGCGGCTCGATCGCGAGACCAGCAAAAGCCGCATCGGCAAAAGCACCTCGAACCACTACGTGCGCGCGTTGCGATCGTTCGGGGCCTGGCTCGTTCGCGCCCGACGTTCTCTCGAAAACCCGTTCGCCGGCTTGACCGCGCTGCGCGCGACGGACGACATTCGCCACGAACGCCGCACCATCAGCGGGGCGGATTTTGAAAAGCTGATCGCCGCGACGCGCGTACGAAAGCGCCGCAACGGCAAGCCCGCCGTGTTCCGCGGCCTGAACGGCATCGACCGCGCGATGCTCTACCTGGTGGCCGCCAACACGGGCTTTCGCGCCAGCGAGCTGGCCAGCCTCAGGGTTGATTCACTCAACTTGGCCGGCGATGCCAACGCCTATCCTTCCATCCGCGTCGAGGCGCGGTACACCAAAAACAAAGAGGCCGCCGAGCAACCGATTCGGCCCGACCTGGCCGCGGCGATCGCCGCCTGGCTTTTGCAAAATCGCGGAGAGGCCCGTAGACGCACGGCAGCGGCAGACGGCTCGCAGGCCGTACCGCCGCGCGAAAACGCGGCACACGCGAAGCTGTGGCCCGGCACTTGGCACGAAGAGGCGGCCGACATGCTCCGCCGCGACCTGGCCTCGGCGGGCATCGCGTATCGAGACGCCGCCGGGCGCGTGTTCGACTTCCACGCCTTGCGGCATCAGTTCATCAGCACGCTGGCGGCCGCTGGCGTGCATCCGAAGACCGCGCAGACGTTGGCGCGGCACAAGTCGATTCGCTTGACCTTGGACCGTTACACGCACCTAGCCCCCAGCGGCGCGGCCAGCGCGCTCGACAACTTGCCCGAGCTGCCCTGGCCATCGACGGACGAGCGCGAAAAAAGTGTTGCTTCGGTTGCGCTCTGGGAGGAAAAACCAGTGCCGCGAGAGGCCACGGCAGGCCACGAAGCTCGCGCGTTTTCGGGGCTTCCCGAAACGACGAAAGCCCTTGCGAGCAAGGGCTTTGGCGGTGATTCACTAGGGCAGAAAACCGAGCGAGGGCGACGGGACTCGAACCCGCAACCACCGGATCGACAGTCCGGTACTCTAACCAATTGAGCTACGCCCCCGGCGTTGCAGATCGTTGATTATAGGATCAGGCCGCCGACTCGCAAGTGGCTTTGAGCGGGGCTGTTGCCATTGGCGTGCCGGCGTTATCCACCGCCGTGGTTCGCCCCAGATCATCGAGCGTGAAGGTGTACGAAGCCCGGCGGAAAACGTATTGAGGGGAAACACGGAGCTGCACAGTTAAATAGATAGCGGAAACACCGCCTTGCCCGCCCTTCTTCGGAATGGGCAATGACTTGTTTCAGATTGGACGACTAACAGCACCACCCCTCAGAAGAGTTATGATGCGCACCGCCGTGCGCATCGGCGCGCGCACTTTCAAAGCGTGTTAGCAACGAAGGTCGCTGGCCGGCTTTCGGTTGCTAACGTCGGGCTGCCAGGAAGCCTTCTCCGCGTCTCCCGCGTCCTACGCAAACTCAATGACTGGGCACCGGCGGAGTGAGCAACGTGGGCAACAGCGTTACGGGGTGCTGAATAATGGGAGCGGCGGGCACGAGGGGCAATAAGCCCGGCCGGTGGCCGCTAAACCGCACGGCGCTGAACGCCACGCTGCCGTTGAACCGCACAATGCGCAGCACGCCCTGCGTGAACACCAGGTCGAGCACGTTGGACGCCACCAGCAACGCCGTTTTGGGAACCACCACGACGTCGCCATCGTTGATCCAGATTTCGTCGGCCGGGCACGGGCGGTGGCCGTAGAGGCTGCCGCGCAGGTCGAGCATGGTGGCCATCAGCCGCCAATCGTCGCCGCGACGAAAGACGACCGTCTTCCAGAGGTTCCCGCCGTAGTTCCAGCCGCCCGCCAAGGCGATGGCCTGCGTCACCGTGGTCGGCGCCAGTAGTTCATAGCGGCCCGGCTCGCGGACTTCGCCCACCACATACACAAAGCGCGGCGCTCGACTCGTAAGAACCGGCATCACCTCGACGCCCGCGATCTCTTCGGCAAAGCGGGCCTCGATCTCGCGCTGCGCTTCGGCCAGCGTGAGTCCTTGGACGAACACCGAATCGATCACGGGCAGTTGCACGGTGCCTTCGGGCGTGACTTTGGCCGGACGCGATTGGCCGCCCGAGCCAAATCGCTGATCGATGGTCGAACGCAAGTCTTCCAACCGCGAATTGACCACCAGCGGCGTGACCGTGATCGACGGCTCGTGATAGTGCTTGCGGTATCGTTCGTTCAGATTGGCCCGAAGCTGCTCGACGGTCATCCGCGCCGCCGGCACCGTGCCCAAGAACCGCAGCGTGAGCGAGCCATCGGGCGCGATTTGCTGTTCGGTGGTCAGCTCGGGTTCGGGCAGCGATTCGATGCGGAGCAGATCTCCGGCCTGCAAGCGATAGGCGTGGGGCGTCTCTTGCCGCGTCAGCCGAAAGACGAAATCGAGTTCGTCATCGACGCGCAAACGGTAGTGATCGACGTGCGGCAGTCGCGCGTGACCCAAGTATTCGCCCTGCGCGTAACGTTGCCAGGCGATGGGCCGCGCGGCCCGCCAGCCAAGTTCGCCGCACTTGCCCGTGGCGCAATCCAGCCCAGAAATCGGGTAAGGCGCGGCGGGGCCGAGGGCCTGGCAGAGGACGGCGTCGCCAAGTTGGTTTTGGCCGGCAAAACCGCTCGTCGTTACGGTTGGCTGCTGTAAAGAATGGACTGCTCGCCGTTCCGTGAGCATCATCGCGGCGGCCAACAACAGGCCGACCCATGGCATGAGCCTTCGCGCGGATATCGTGGGAGGTAGCATCCTTGTCAGAATCGTCGCCACGGGCAGGCGGATTCCAGCAGAATCGCTCAGGCCGGCAAGACCCGCACAGGGCAACCGCTACGATCGTTACATCTGCTATAATCCTTGCCGAATCTTGCGCCATCTCGGAAGCCCATGAACAACGCACAAATCGCCGCCGTTTTGGACGAAGTCGCCGATCTGCTGGAAATCCAGGCGGCCAACCCGTTTCGCGTGCGCGCTTATCGCAACGGCGCTCGCACCGTCCGCGAGTTATCAGAGCCGGCGGCCACCATTCTTTGCACCGCGGGACGCAAGCTTACCGAGTTCAAGGGCATTGGCAGCGACCTGGCCGACAAAATCGCCGCGCTCTGCCAGACCGGCAGCATGCCGTTGCACCAGGAGCTGCTGGCCCAGATTCCGGTGTCGGTGCTCACGCTGATGCGCGTGCCGGGCGTGGGACCGAAAAAAGCCGCCGCTCTCAACAAGGAGCTGGGCATCAGCACGCTCGACGAGTTGCGCGCAGCCTGCCAGGCCGGCCGCGTGCGGAAGCTGAAAGGCTTTGGAGAGAAGACCGAGCAGACCATTCTGGCCGGAATGGAGCTGGCCGGCTCGGTCAATCAGCGCCTCACCTGGGCCGAAGTCGATGGCTTCGCACAATCGCTCATGACCCACTTGCGAGCCTGCCCGAGCATCGCGGAACTCGAGCCGGCGGGCAGCTATCGCCGCGGGCGCGACAGCGTCGCCGATCTCGATCTGCTGGTCGTCTCATCGAATCCGGCGGAAGTGATGGACCGGTTGGCTGCGTTCGCCGCGGTCGAAACACTGCTGGGCCGCGGCGACACCAAGATGTCGGTGCGTCTGGCGGGCGGGCTGCAAGTCGATCTGCGCGTCGTGCCCGCCGAATCGTTCGGGGCCGCCTGGCAGTACTTCACCGGCTCGAAGGATCACAACGTTGAATTGCGGAGCCGTGCCAAGAGCCGCGGGTTGAAGATCAACGAGTATGGCGTGTTCCGCGGCGATCAATATGTGGCGGGCCGCACCGAGGAAGAAGTGTACGCGACGCTCGATCTGCCGTGGTTTCCGCCGGAGCTGCGTGAAGCCCGCCAGGAGTTCGCCTGGGCCGACGCCGGCCAACTGCCCAAGCTGATCGAGACCGGCGACATGCAAGGCGACTTGCACATGCATACCACGGCCACCGATGGACGGGCATCGCTCGCAGAAATGGTAGCGGCGGCGCAGGACCGCGGGCTGAAATACATCGCCATCACCGACCACTCGAAGCGCGTCAGCATGGCCAACGGACTCGACGCCACGCGGCTAAGGGCCCAATGGGCCGAGATCGACCGGTTGAACAAAAGCCTGCGCGGGCTTGTCGTGCTCAAGGGAGTGGAAGTCGACATTCTGGAAAAAGGCGGCCTCGACCTGGAAGACGACGTGCTGGCCGAAGCCGATTGGGTGGTAGCCAGCTTGCACTACGGCCAGCAGCAGCCGCGCGAGCAGATTACGCGGCGGATTGTCGACGCACTGGCCAACCCGCACGTGTGCGCCATTGCGCACCCCACCGGCCGGTTGATTAATCGCCGCAAGCCCTACGATGTCGATCTCGACGCGGTGTTTCGTGCCGCCCGGCAGCACGGCAAGTTTCTGGAGCTCAACTCGCATCCGCAACGGCTCGACCTGGACGACGTGGCCTGCGCGGCGGCCAAGAGCCACGGCATTCCGATTGTCATCTCGACCGACGCCCACGGCGTCGAGGGACTTGACAAGCTGCGGTTCGGCATTTTGCAAGCCCGCCGCGGCGGCCTGACCAAGGCGGACGTTGTGAACACGCGGCCCTGGGCGCAGGTGAAAAAGTTGCTGCGCGATCGAAGGGCGACGTAAGATTTGCATTTACCAATCGCGCGTAAACCCCGCCGTCCATCCGCCATCGACGGTCAGCACGGCGCCGTTGACATAACTGGCGCCGGGGGCCACAAGAAACAGCACGGCGTAGGCGATTTCTTCGGGCGTGCCGGGGCGGCCCAGCGGGACGTGCGACAAGAGGCTGGCGGCTTTTTCGGAATACGCGCCATCCGGGCCGTAAAACAGGTCGCGCGTGCCGCGGGTCAGGATCGAGCCGGGCGCGACGCAGTTGGTCAGCACACCGCACGGGCCGAGCTCCAGCGCCATCGACTTCGACAGATTCACCACGCCCGCCTTGGCCGCCACAAAGGCGCTTTGCAGCCGCAACGGCACCAGTCCGGCCACCGAGGCGATGTTGACAATCCGCCCACCGCCGCGGGCAATCATGCCTGGCGCCACCGCCTGGCTGGTGAGAAACACACCGGTCAAATCGACGCGCAGAATACGCTGCCAGTCGTCCGGCGAGTATTCGTGAATCGGTCGGCGGTCGCGGGCCGTATTGATGCCGGCATTGTTGATGAGAATACTGATGGGGCCGAAGCGCTCGATGATCTTCCGGACGACCTCACACATTTGGGCCGCATCGGCCACATCGGCCTGATAGGCGGCGGCGGTGCGGCCCGCGGCCAGCAACTCTTGCTCGGCAACGCCCGCGGCTTCGGCGTTGATGTCGACGATGGCCACCGTGGCGCCATTGGCGGCCATGCTCTCGGCGGTTGCTCGGCCGATGCCCAAAGCCCCGCCGGTGACCAGGGCAACCTGACCCTGAAGATCGACTTTCATATGGCTTCGCTGCCGCGTTCGCCGGTGCGGATGCGAATGCAGTCTTCCAGCGGCAGCACAAAGATTTTGCCGTCGCCGATTTCGCCCGTCGGCCCGGTGCGCCCGCCCTTGATGATGGCCTCGATGGTCGGCTCGACGAAATCTTCGTTCACGGCGATCTGCAACTGCACTTTCCGCAACAGGTTCACCGAGAATTCATGCCCGCGATACGTTTCCGTGTGCCCCTTTTGCCGGCCAAAGCCTTGCACGTCCATGACCGTGAGCCGAAACACTTCGACCTCGGTCAGGGCAGCTTTGACCGCCTCTAAACGGCTGGGCTGGATGATGGCCACAATCAGTTTCATGCGCGTTTTCTCGTCTGGGCGGAATGCCTAGATCGTAGCCGGGCTAACAGGCCGTCTCAAGAGGCGGGCGGGTCCGCGGAGACCAGCTTGCTGTCTATGGACCGCGCCTCCAAGTGGGTCGCGGAGGAAGCAGCATTGTGGAGGAGGCAGGATCGTGGAGAAAGCAGGATCGTGGAGAAAGTAGCGCCGCGCAATAAACAGGCCCGCGCAGGCGGGGCAGGTACCTGGCGGGCCATGTTTTTGCCGCCCGAAGGCGACAACCATACTTTACCCGGCCTCGGCCCGATTGCAAGCGTTTTTTTCCTCTTTTTTTTCACCGGGGGGGACGATGCCTGCGGCAGTCTGATTTGCCCATATTTCCCATTGTTCCCAACAAATCTACGATTTGGCCAGCGCGCCCAAGGCCGCGTCGATCGAGCCAAGCTGCCCTTGCAGTTCGGCCAGACTGGCGCGCTCTTTGGCCACCACCTCGGGCGGCGCACGCTCGACAAAGTTGGCGTTGGCCAGCTTGTTCTCTTTCGCCGTAATCGCCCCTTGAAGGCGGCCGCGCTCTTTCTCGAGCCGTGCCCGTTCGGCGGCCACGTCGATCAAGCCCGTCAGATCGACAAATAGCTCGACACTTTTCAGACTCAAATGCGCATTGGTGGCCGGCGCGGCGGCCTCCGGTCCCCAAGCGATCGCCTGAGCGCCGGCCAGCGACTGGAAATATCGCTCCAGCGGACGCAGCAGTTCGGCCGTGGCGGCATCGCACCGGGCGGCGAAACGAATCGGCGTTTTCGGGCTGATGTTCTGGCGGCTGCGGATCTCGCGCAAGCCTCGCAGCACTTCTTGAAAATGTGCAAAGCGAGCTTCGATCTGAATGTCCTGCCGCCCTCGATCGGCCGGCGGCCAAGGGGCGATCATCACACTCGCCGCCGCAGGCGCTGGCTTCGGCAAGCCGCGCTGGGGCGCGAGTTGCGCCAGCAATTGCCAAATCTCCTCCGTCACAAACGGCATCGCCGGATGCAACAGCCGCAGCAAGGTATCGAGCGTATGGACCAGCACGCGCTGCGCCACCGGCCGCTGCGCCGCGTCTTGCAAGCGGCCCTTGACCATCTCGACATAAAAGCTGCAAAACTCGTCCCAGGCGAATTCATACAGCGACCGCATGGCGTCGGCAAAGCGATAGCTCTCTAGCGCCTCGGTCGCCTGCTGGGTGACGGTCGCCAGCCGGCTAAGCACCCAGCGGTCTTCGACGGCCAGTTCTTCGTCGCGCACCGCCGCCGGCGTGTAGCCTTCGAGATTGAGCATCGCAAACCGCGCGGCATTCCACAACTTGTTGCAAAAGTTGCGGGCCAACTCGAAGCGTTCGCTGACCACGGCGCCACGCGGCAATGCCCGATCGTCGGGCTTGGCAGCCCATTGCGTCGAAAACTCCTCGCCGCAATGCACACACTTGACCCGCGGCAGCACGCGGTTCTTCTTGGTTTGTTCGATCAATTGATTGCAGTGCGGGCATTCGAACTCGACCGGCATCCGCACGTCTTGCGTCTCGGTGGTCAGATGGGCCAGACCGAAGCGCAAGGCGTCGGCGCCAAATTTGTCCATCACATCGACCGGGTCGACGCCGTTGCCCTTGGTCTTCGACATCGTCTCGCCATAGCCATCGAGGATTTTGGGATGAATGAAAACCTCGCGGAAGGGCACGTCGCCGACGTTGTGCAGCCCGGTGAGCACCATTCGCGCCACCCAAAGCGTGATGATGTCGCGGCTGGTCACCAGCACGCTGGTCGGATAATAGTATTTCAACTCCGGCGTCGGCTCAGGCCAGCCCAAGGTGGAGTGAGGCCACAGCGCCGAGCTGAACCAGGTGTCGAGCACGTCGTCGTCGCGCACCAGCGCATGGCCGGGCACGGCGTCGTCGGACAAGTCATCTTCTCGCGCACACAGCAGCCACCGCTCTTGCTCTTCGTCGCGTTGCCAAACCACATCGTCGCGGCCGGCAAACGTTCTTTTCAAATCGGCTTCGCTGGCGGTGGCGCAATACCAGATGGGAATGCGGTGGCCCCACCAAAGCTGCCGGCTGACCGGCCAATCGCGCTTTTCGCCGAGCCAATCGAGATATCCCTGGGCGTAGCGGCCCGGCACCATCTTCACCCGTCCATCGGTCACCGCGTCCATCGCCGACTGGGCAAGCTGGTCCATTTTTACGAACCACTGGTCGGCCAGGTACGGTTCAATGGGCGTCTTCGAGCGGTCAGAGTGCGCCAGGTCGATCTCGCGGTCTTCGACGTCAACCAGCAGCCCCAGCGATTCCATGTCGGCCACGACGCGCTCGCGGGCCTTGGGAATCGTCAACTTTTCGTACGGCCCCGCATGGGCGTTGAGTGTGCCGTCGGGGTTGAGAATGTTGATCATCGGCAGGTTTTGTCGCTTGCCGACCTCGTAGTCGTTGGGATCGTGGGCCGGCGTGATCTTCACACAACCGCTGCCCAATTCCGGCTTGGCCCATTCATCGGCCACCAGCGGAATCGGCCGATCGACCAGCGGCAGCTTCAGCACGCGGCCCGACTGAGCCATTTCGCTGAGGCGGACGAGCGTCGGCAAGACACTCGCTCTTCGTTGGGTCAGCCCGTCGAGTTGAGCGAGCACCGCTTCGCGCTCTTTTTCCGGAGCATCGGCGAGCTTCTGCCGCAGCTCGGCCTCCGCCCGATCGAGCGCCGCGGCGGGATCGGGATGCACGGCCACGGCAGTATCGCCCAGCATGGTCTCGGGCCGGGTGGTGGCAATGGTCACGTGGGTCGGTTCGCCCGGTCGCGGATCCATCACGGGATACTTGAGATGCCAGAAATGGCCGGCGACCGTTTCGTGATAGACCTCGTCATCGCTGACGGCGGTCTGCAAAAAGGTGTCCCAATTGACCAGGCGCTTGCCACGATAAATCAGCCGCTCCTCGAACAGCCGAAAAAACGTGTGCCGCACCGCTCGCGCGCACACCGGGTCGAGCGTGAAGCGCGTGCGCTGCCAATCGCAGCTACAGCCCATCCGCTTGAGCTGGCCGAGAATGCGGGCTTCATATTCATCTTTCCATTGCCAGATGCGCCTCACCAGTTCGTCGCGCCCCAGGTCGTGGCGGCTTTGCTTCTCTTCGGTCAAGAGACGTCGTTCGACCACGGCCTGCGTGGCAATGCCCGCATGGTCGGTGCCGGGCATCCACAGCGCGTTGTAGCCCTGCATCCGCTTGAAGCGAATGAGAATGTCTTGCAGCGAACTGTTCAGGGCATGGCCCAGGTGCAGCGCGCCGGTGACATTGGGCGGCGGAATGACAATGGCGTAGGGCCGGCGCGAATCGGGTTCGCTATGAAAATAGCCGCTCTCTTCCCAGAAGCGGTACCACCGCCGTTCGGGCTCGGCGTGGTGATATTGCGTCGGCAGATCCTTGAACGGGGCGGTCGTTGTCATCCGGCAATTATGAGGGAAGTGGACGCCTTCTCGCAAGGCAAGCGTTCCCGCCCACCCATCAAAAAAGGGTTCGTCTTTTGCGCTGCCTAGGGTAGAATACCACTAGTGATCGTGGCTTCCAATGACTGTCGGATCTCTCCATGATTGCGGCTAATGAACAAGAGGTGCTTCAAGGCACGCTCTCCGAGCAGGGCGAATTGGTGCTCGACCATGCGCCCCAATTGGCGGCCGGTCGGGTGACGGTGATCCTTTGTCGTCCACCTTCGATCAAATCGGGCGGCAATCTGATCGACGTGCTGCGTGAGATCGAGAGACGGCAACGGGCGCGAGGGTATCAAGGACTCAGCACCGATGACATCGAGCGAGAAACCGCCGAACGGCAGGCGGAGGACGACGCGTACGATGAGCGGCAAGAACTAGCGAGACGCGACTCCTCGATCGATTAGGGCGTTGCCTTTTCGACCGCGTGCCGAATAACTTCCAGCACTTCATCCGGGTCGCATCCATAAATGCCTGAACCCCAAGCACCATTCGCTTCAACGATTGCCCAGCCGCGGCCGGCGATTGTGCCGACGTCGATGACCACGGCACGAGGAACCTCAACCAAACGATCTGCCAGAAGCCGACGCAGGAGGTCAGCCGCCGCGTGCGATTCTTCGTCGAGGGCGGAAAAGTCGTCGAGCCTGGCGAGACGGCCATACCGCAGGTACGGAGACATCGTGCGCGCCTCACGGTCGAGAACAAAGCAACGATATTCGACCTCAAACTCAACCGGCTCTGCTACCAGGACCGTCATCGAGTCATCGTAGTCCCCTGGCAGGTCGCCGCCCGAGGCAAAGACCTTCGCCGTGAATGATTTATCATTTGGCGGTTTAACAAACGCTGGCTCTTTCAGCATTCGAGCATCACCGAGCGTCGTAAGTTGCACGTTCCTTTGGCGGTATTCGAATGGTAGCTCGACCAGCCAATCCTCACGCGGTTCGACCAACTTGAGCGAGAGCTTCTTGGCAATTTCAGGTGCGAACAGAGCTTCGACATGGAGCACTAACTCTTCGTCCGTAATGCCGTCCGGTATGGTAAGCCCGCGAAGACGCTCGACGATCCATCCCCTGCGAACCGCCGCGCGCCATAGCGCCTGGTTGTCTTCCGTCGCACGTGCCGAAAGTAGCAAGGTCGTCATACCTTAGGGCCCTTACGGTACAATAAATCGGGTCTTTGAGCAGCTTAACCGCGCAATCGAGTTCTGGCAGCACGTGGCTTCACAGTTGCCTTTAGGAAAGACGGTGCGACATGGCCATGGTTCATGCGGCGCGCGAAGCTTTAGAAAGCGCTCGAAAATCGTTTCCCAAAGCGCCGCGAATTCAGCGGCTCATGGTCGAGGATGAAATCGACATGGAGGGCCGCGATGCGCTCAGGATGATTGCGGTGATGCCCGATGACACGCGCGATGACGAGATTGCCGGTGGCCATACGCTCGACCTGAATTGGGCGATTTACCAAGCGTTGCAGGCAAAGGGCATCAGTCTGTTCCCGTATGTCTTTTACGCCACCGAGCGGGAGTTAGCCGAGGAAGCCGAAGAGCGGGCGCGGGAAGCAGCCGGCTAGCCAATGCATGCTCGATGACTTGCCGGATCGACGGCTCCGAAAGTTCTTTCTCGTCTCGCTACTGGTGTGGGAGAACCTCCGCCGACAGTGATGACTTTGCTATCGCCGGCCCGACGCCTCCATCTCCAACAACCGCAGTTTCATGCGAATACCCTCGCCCGCGGAGTAACCGCGCATCGTTCCGCCGCTGCCAATCACTCGGTGGCACGGCACCAAGAGCGGAATGCGGTTGGTGCGCATGCAATTGCCCACGGCCCGAGCGGCACGCGGATGGCCGACTTGCTCGGCCAGCGCTCCATAGGTCAATGTCTGGCCGATTGGAATGCGCCGGCAGCACTCGATGACGCGGCGCTGAAAGGCGGTTTGCGGCCCTAGGTCGAGCTCGACGTCTAAAAAATCGTCCTGCCCGCCTCGCGCATAGGCTTGCAACCGGGCCACGAGGCTGGCGAGCAGTGGCTCGTCGGGCGTTTCGTCGACCAGGGAAACGCCACTCTCCGCGCCGAATGCGTGGGTCGTCTCGTCGTTCGGCAGGCGATGACGTTGCGATGGGTCGCGATGGTTCCCCTGCCGGCCGGCCACAAGGGCCGGGGCTATCGTCGGATGCAGAATGGCCGTTGGGCTGCGTGTCACAGCGCCGGGCACATGCGACGGGATTACCGAGCTATGCGAAAGACGGCACACGTCAGCGTGCGCGGCTTGGGGCGTTGCGTGGCCGAACGCCAAGCCTTCGACTCGTCCGTCGGTCCAGGCCAATGCCATCCAGCCCAAATCCGAGGGAAACACCTGCACGCGTTGCGTAAAATGAGAACAGACCATCAAAACACGCCTTTCCCGTGAACGTTGCGCTGGCCACCGCTTGCCCGCTTGCTTTGACACCACTGGCCGCCTCATTCTATACTGCACCGGCGGTCCAGCAAGACACGGCGGCCAGCCATGGCAAAGACGGGAACAAGGGACGCCTTGCATGAATGACTACAGCTCATTGTGCGACGATTTCTACGTGAATATGAACCTCGGCACCGAGATGGAGCTGCCGAATAACCGCGAGACCGTGCTCCACTACTTCGAGCGGATCCAGAAAAAATACCCGACCATGCGCAATTTCTATTGCCGTGAGAAAGGGGATTTCGTGCTCGAAGAAGACAAAGACCGCGGGCACTATCGCTGGGCCACGATCGAGAACCGCCGCGTCTGTTCGGGCCAGGTGAATCCCCAGTCGGTGGGCGAGGCTTTGGAACAGCACCGGCTGGTCCTGGAGCTGGCCCCCTATATGCTCTCGGTCAGCCCTTTAGACTGCGAGGCGCTCGACCTGCTGTTTGGGTTCGATTTCACTTACCGCGGCAATCACAACCAGCTCGTCGCCGAGGCGCTGGGCCTGAGTCCCGCATTGGAGCGGCTGGCCGATATTCCGGGCGCCAGCATCATCAACCACGAACCGTCGATTACCTTGGCTCTCGATGAAGACTGCCGCACACAATGCCGCCTGAGCATTGAAACCCGCACCAACGCCTACCAGGTGCGGACGGGCGACTTTCCCGAAGAGCAGCTCAGCGTTTACCTGACTGCGCGGCAATACGGCAGTCTGGGACCCGACAGCACTTTTGTCACCGCGCTGGAAAACCTCACGCAGATCTGCCACGAAATGGTCGACAGCCACGTCATCGAGAACGTGCTGCGGCCCCTGGCTCGCGCCATCGCTCTGAAATAAACTTCGCGTGAGCCGGCATGTGGCACAGCCGTCCCCGGCGGCATGTGGCACAGCCGCCCCCGGCTGTGCATCGCCGAACCAGCCGAGGGCGGCTGGTCCACATGCCGAATTGGTTGTCAAAACCCATCAGGGGCCGCTGCCGTATTCAAGCATCAAACCCAAATCTGCTTACGCTCGCCGGAATCAAGGCCCATGCCGCTTGTCAGCTATAGTGATTTTGCCCGAAGCGTCCGCGTGGAGACCGCCTTCAATGTGCTGGCGGTCGCGCGGCGGCTCAAAGCGTCGGGCAAGCGCGTGATTGAGTTGGAGATCGGCGACAGCCCGTTCCCCTCGACGGCGTCGGCCAAGGCGGCGGGCATCGCCGCCATTCAAGACGATCTTTCGCACTATTGTCCCTCGGTGGGCCTAAGCGAGCTGCGCGAGGCCGCCTCGCGTTATGTCAATCGCGAGCACGGGCTGAGCACCACTGCCGCCAACCTCGTGGTGGGGCCAGGCGCCAAGGTATTTGAGCTGCTGTTCTGCGAAGCCTTTCTCGATCCGGGCGATGGCGTGCTGGTTTTCAGCCCTTATTTTCCGACCTATTTGCCCAACATTGCCCGGCGCGGCGCGCGGGTCTGGCTTTCAAACCTCAAGCAAGCTCGCGATTTCCGCCCCGACCTGGCCGAAGTTGAAGAGTTTCTGCAGCGCGACCCACGGCCCCAAGCGATTTTTATCAACAGCCCGCATAATCCTACGGGCGGTGTAACCACGCTCGACGATCTGGCTGGCCTGGCTGGGCTGGTGCGCGGGCGCAACATCGCCGTGTTCAGCGACGAGCCTTACGATCAGATGGTGTGGCGGGGGCGTCACCATACGTTGCTGGCCCAGCCTGACATGATCGAACAGTGCGTCGCCGCGTATACCTTTAGCAAGTCGTATAGCATGAGCGGCTGGCGGGTGGGTTTTGCGGTGGCCAGTCCGGCCACGGTGGGCCTCTTCTCCACGCTGTTGAACACGTCGTTGTCGTGCGTAGCGCCCTTGGCGCAGTTGGCCGCCGCCGCCGCGCTGGACCACGACGGCGACGAACGCGACCGCAGCATGCGGCTGTTTCACGGCAAAGTCGAGCGGATGTTCGCCGGATTGAACACCATCGAAGGCGTCCGCTGTCTCGATCCCAACGCGACGTTCTATCTGTTTCCCTCGGTGGCCGAAGTTTGCAACCGGCTGCGGATCACCTCGCACGGACTGGCGATGTACTTGCTCGAAGCCGCCGACGATCGGTTGGGCGTGGCGTGTTTGGGAGGCGAGTCGTTTGGCGAGGCCGGCGCCGGCTTTTTGCGATTCAGTTGCGCCGAGCCGGACGACCTGCTCGACGAGGCGCTGGCTTTCTTACCGGATGCTTTTTCGCGCACCGACCGAGTCGGCCGTTTTCTGGACCAACGGCCTGAGTTCCGTCTGGAGCGGTCGTATCCGTTGTAACGCCGCTAGCCCCGGCCCTTGTGGCCGAATGCGCGCATCAGTTCCAGCATGACCTAAGCTTAAAGCGGCTACCCGAGATGATTCAGCAGCATCTCCGTGCGCACGGCGGCAGATCGGCCGGTGGCTGCCCCGGCGCAAGCGAGCCGGGGCATGGGCAAGCCTCTGCCCCAGCCACCGCAATCAATGATCAGACTCGCGAGGCGGTTCGAACAGTGTAGCGGAGAGAACGATGCGTCGGATTAAGCGCAGGCAATTGTTTGTCGATCCCGCGGTCCAGACCGCCTTCATCGTGCGGGCGGTGTTCTATTGGGTTACGTGCCTGGTGACCGTGGTGATGATGTTGGCTTTCACCAGCATGCTCGCCGAGCCGGCCCGCTTGTTCTACCCGAATGCCGATAGCCTCTGGTTCCGCTTTGTGCCGACGGCACTGACGGCGGTGTTCATGCTGCCGGTCATCGTGTTCGACATGCTGCGGCTGAGCAACCGGCTGGTCGGTCCGGTGTTTCGGTTGCGTCGGGCATTGCGGCAGTTGGCCGAGGGCACACCCGTGCAGCCGATCCACTTCCGCGATGGCGACTTTTGGCGCGAATTTGCCGACGAGTTCAACGCGGTTGCGGCCCAACTGCAGGCCGCCCAAAAAAACCAGCCGCATCGCTGCGAATCCGCCGAGCCGCTGGAAGCCATCGCCGGCTGACCGCGGTCTTTCCCGCCCCACAGCCTAAGTGCCGGGATCCATCGGAGCGTCGCCGGCGGCTTCGATCACCGCCAGCGGCTGGCCGACCATCAACGCCTCGTCCTCGTCGACCAACGTTTCGACCAGCAGGCCACTGGCCGGGGCGGGCAGATCGATGGTCACTTCGCCGGCCAGAATCTCCAGCAGCCGATCGCCCGCGGTGACTTCGCCGCCGCGCTCGACCAGCCACACGCTGGCCACCACCGCGCGATCGCCCAGGCCCAGCTCGGGCAACGTCAGCACGTAGCGCTCGACCGGCATCAGACCGCCTCGGCCATGTCGCGGGCGTGATAACTCGATCGCACAAACGGCCCGCTCGCCACCTGCTGAAAGCCCAGTTGCCGCGCCCGCTGCCCCAGCTCTTCAAATTCTTCCGGAGGAACATAACGCTCGACCGGCAGGTGCTCGGGCGAAGGCTGCAAATACTGCCCCAACGTGAGCAGGTCGCAGCCCACGCCGCGCAGGTCGGCCAACACGTCGAGCAGCTCGTCGCGCGTCTCACCCAGACCCAGCATGAGTCCGCTTTTGGTTTTGATGGCCGGATTGAGCCGCTTGACGCGGGCCAGCAATTCCAGCGTCCAGCGATAATCGCTCTTGCGGCCGCGCACCTGTCGGTAAAGCCGCGGCACCGTCTCCGTATTGTGGTTAAACACTTCGGGCGCGGCGGCCACCACGCGCTCGATGGCCCCCGGCTTGCCCAGAAAGTCGGGGGTAAGTACTTCGATGGCGGCGCCGGTCGCCTCGCGCACCGCCAGCACGCATTGATAAAAATGTTCCGCGCCGCCGTCGGGCAAGTCGTCGCGCGTGACCGACGTGATCACCACATGCCGCAGTCCCAGCCGCCGGCTCGCCTCGGCCAGCCGCTGTGGCTCGTCGGCTTCAACGGCTTGTGTGCGGCCCTTATCGACCGCGCAAAAGCCGCAGGGCCGCGTACACACATTGCCCAGCACCATGAAAGTGGCCGTCTTCTGCGAGTAGCACTCCATGCGGTTGGGGCATTTGGCGTTGTCGCAAACGGTCTCCAGCCGCAGCTCTTCGAGCAGCCGGGCGGTAAAGTGATTGGCGTTGCCCAGCGGCACATTGCGCTTCAGCCAGCGCGGCAGGCGCGCCGGCGGAGCAATCGCGCGCGATCGCGGACGATCGACGACGGGCAGAGAGTACATCATGCTTCCAAAACCGCTAATTTCCGAGTTCACGGCTGTAGGGAACGCCTCGTCCAATCGTGGGTTGGCATTCAGCGCCCTTCGTGCACTTGGTTAACTTCTGTCCAAACTCTTGGCGATACGACTTCCCGCTCCGCCGTTTCGGATCCCAGATGCCGCCGCATGATCGACTCCATGCTTTCGCGCACGCCGGGCAGGTGCGTCACAAGCTGGCCAAACGCGCGGCGCGGCACGGCCACCAGATCGAGCGCGGTCAGGGCGCGCACGCAAGCCGTGCGCGGCGTATCGGCAATCAGTGCGATCTCGCCGAAGACGTCGCCGGCCCCCAGCGTGCGCAAGACCGCGCCGTTGTCGGTCACTTCGGCTTCGCCCCGCACGACCACATACAGCTTATCGCCAAAATCGCCCTGATCGAAGACCACCTGCCCCGGCTCGAAATGCTCTTGCCGCACCGCTTGCCCGTCGCGCAGCCGGATTTGCGTCACGTCGCGCGGCAGCAGCATGTCCCAAATCCAGTCGGCCAGAATTCTCAGTTTGCGGTCGAAGCCGGGGAACTTCGACAGATAAATCGCCCGCCACAGCACCCACGCCGGCAGTCCCGAAATCTTCAATCCCATGACTTCGGCCACCGCCGAACGGCGGCCCAGCGAGCCGAGCTTGCCCAGGCCCGTGAACGCGAAGGTTTGTGGCGGCCGATCGGCCAGCGACGCCGCGATGTTTGCCGCGCACAGCCGCGCCTGGCGGACCGCGTGTTGCGCGGTGGGGGGCGAGGTGATGCCATCGGGCTGCGGCACCGCCGCGCAGTCGCCCACGGCCCACAGCCCCGACCATCCGAGCACTCGCAACGAGCCGTCGACCCGAACGCGCCCCCGCTCTTGTTCGCAGGGCAAGCCGGCGATCAGCGGATGCGGACGCGTGGGCACCGTGGTCACCGTGGTGCGGGTGGCAATCGATTCAGGGCCGCCGCCCGACTTGTCGGCCACCAACGCGGCCTCGGCGGTGACGGCCTGCAACCGCGTCTGCAAGCGAATCTCTACGCCCCGCCTTTGGAGAATGCGGTGCGCGAAGCGAGCCAGCCCCTCGTCGATTTCGGGCAAAATGCGCTCGCCGCTCTGCAAGAGCACTACCCGCAGCTCGTCGGGACGCAGACGCCGATAAACTTTCACCGCCCCGCGGACAAAATCGTTCAACTCGGCAGCGCATTCGACGCCCGAAAACCCGCCGCCGGCCACGACGAACGTGAGCAGCCGCCGCCGCTCGATCGGATCGGTTTCGGTGTCGGCTTCTTCGAGCACGTGGACCAGATGATTCCGCAACAACAGGCCGTCGCCCAGGTATTTGAACGGCAGAGCGTGCTCGCGCATGCCGGGCACTTTGCTGTCGTCGAGCACATTGCCCAGCGCAAGCACCAGATGATCGAAGTTGAGCGCCAGTGGCTTCGGGCGGCTGCCGGGCGCCAAACGGACGGTCTTGTTCTGAAGGTCAACCTGCTCGATTTCACGGGTGTAAACGTGCGTGCGAGGCGCCAGGCGACGGATGGGGCAAATCACGTGCAGCGTGTTGATCGCGCCAGAAATCACCTCGGGCAGCATCGGCTGAAAGACCAGATAGTTGTCGCGATTGACCAGCGCAATCTCGCAATGCTGAAGTCCGCGCCGCCCGAGCAAGCGCTCCAGGTGCATCGCGGTATAGACACCGCCGAATCCGCCTCCCAGGATGAGCACGCGCGTTTTGGCATCAGGCATAGCAATTATCCCACGCGCGCCGGCGCCGGGCTGGCATCGCGCGGGCGGGGCGATAGCGGATGCCCGGAATGGAGGTGATAGCGGTCGCAGCCGAGCGCCTCGGCCAGCCGCCGCACGACCGCCTCGCGCACGCCCGACATTCGCACGGGCTGCCGGCGTTCGGCGGCCAGCGAAGTCATCGACGCGCGCTGATGCGGATCGCTCTCGACCCAACGTTGCGGAAACATTGCCGGCGACACATTGAGATAGGCGCCGAAATACGTCACCCAATTCTTGACAGCCGCGGCCACGGCGGCCAATTGGCCGGTGTGGCCCCAAAGTCCGTATCGGTCGGGTCGCGTCGAGGTGGAGAATCCGACATCGGTCAAGGCCGCGGCCAGCCCCGACTGCAAACGATTCAGATAATCTCCCACGGTCAGGCCATGCCACTCCAGCGGAACAATGGGGTAAATGGCCAATTGCCCGGGGGCGTGAACCAGGCAACCACCGCCGCGGTTGACCCAGCGCGGCTCGATTTGGCGGCTGGTCAGCTCACCGTGCGCGGCCCGCAGATGCCCGCGCGAGCCGAGCCGCCCGATGGTGATGGCCAGCGGATGCTCGCAGACCAGCAGAGTAATCTGCCCGTCGGCACGACCGGCGGCCTCATAGACCAACCGGTGCTGCAGAGCCAGGCAAGCCCCGAAATCGATCAGGCCGAGCAGGTGCGCTGCCAGGGCCGGCGTGCGTGCCGCGGAGAGTGATCGGTCTTGAGGCATAGCGTGAGATTGCGTCGTCGCTTCGCCCGGCAAACCGTGTGGCTTGAGTCGGGCTGGTCGAGAGATTAAAAGACTTCATGGTAGTATGCTTGGTCCTACCGTTGGCCGTGAGGTTATTTTAGCAGTTGGCGGAAAGCCGGAAAAGCGCAGTCCGCAGGGAGCATGTATGGCGAACCAAGGTAAAACCAAGCCCGACCGCGAGCACGACAACGAGCGGTTGATCGCCCAAAACCGCCGCGCCCGTCACGAGTATGAGGTGCTCGAAACGCTCGAATGCGGCATCGCCTTGGTGGGCAGCGAGGTGAAGAGCCTGCGGACGGGCAAGTTGTCGATCGAAGAAGCCTATGGCCGGGTGAAAGGCGACGAGGTCTGGCTGGTGGGATGCGACATTCCGGAATATGCCCAGGCCAACCGCTTCAACCACGAACCGCGCCGTCCGCGTAAACTTTTGTTGCATCGCCGCGAGATCCGCAAATTCGCCGGCAAAGCGTTCGAGCGCGGGCTGACGCTGGTGCCGCTGAAGATGTATTTCAAACGCGGACGGGCCAAAGTCTTGCTGGGCGTCTGCCGCGGGCGTAAGCTGCACGACAAGCGCGAGAAGCTCAAAAAGGCCGACGTGCAGCGCGACCTGGCCCGTGCCATGCGCCGTCAATAGCTCTCTTGGAAATGCCGCCCCGATGGTCTACGATCCGATTCAGCAAGATCGGTAGTCCCGGCCCTTGTGGCCGGCGTTAGTTCCGTGTGTTCCAGATCGTTATCGCGGAATCGAAAAAACACGCAAGGACGCGACCCATGTCCATCGCCCTCGAGTCCAAGGCCCCCGGCTGGCTGGCCGCCGACGCCCCGTTGCCGGTCGCGAAGGCCGACGACGATGCCATCGAGGAAGTCGCCTATCGCCACGGGCGGAATTACGACTCCTATCTCGCGACGGAAGCGGGCCGAGAGATCGTTTGGTCAAGCGATGGCCAAGGCCTGGTTTCGCTGGTGCATTATGGCCGCTATTTCAAGGCCGGCGGCGGCCTGATCGCGCCAGACGAGCGACGCGCGGCGTTACTGGCCGAGGTGATCGAATGGGCCGAGCAGCGCGGCCTATGCCTCTCGTTCTACAACATCGCCGAGGAAGATTTGCCGCTGTTCCGCCGTCAAGGCTTCCAGGCGACGAAGCTTGGCGAAGAAGCGGTGATTGATCTTGACGATTGGAACTGCCGGGGCAAGCCGTTTGAGTGGCTGCGGAGGCAAACGAACTATGGCCGCCGCCATGGGCTGCGGATCGTCGAGTGCGTCCGCCCGCGAATGTCACCCGAAGAATGGCAGAGCGTCATGGCCGAGCTGTCGCACACGTCGGCGGCCTTCCTGGCCGCGAAGCCGCAAAGCGGCGAGCTGCGTTTTTTAGACGGCACGTTCGATCCCGAGCGACTCGGCCGGCAGCGCATCTTTGCCGCTCGTGCCGACGGGGGCCTGGGCCGGGTCGAGTGCTTTTTGGTCTGCAATCCGTATCTCGATGGCGCGGGCTGGGCGTTTGAAATTTATCGCCAGCGCCCCGACGCCGTGCGCGGCGCCATTCCTTTTTTGATGCGGCAGGTCATCGGAGAACTGAAACTGGAGGGCGCGCGGCGGGTATCGCTCTGCCTGGTGCCGGGCATGCGGTGCAGTGAACCGATGCCTGGCGACAGCCCGCTGGTGCGCCACGCGCTGACGATTGGTAGCCGCTATTTCAATTTTGTCTTTGACACGGCGGGGCTGTATCACTTCAAGAGCCGGTTTCGGCCGCGATTTGAGCCGCGCTATCTTTGTGCCCGGCCCGCCGTTTCGCTCGGTTCGGCCTGGGCCTTGGTGCGGCTGCTGGGGGTGGTCGATTTCGATGCGGGCAAACTCGCCCGGACACTGCTGCGCCGCTATACGATCCGCCGTCGCCGCGCGACACTGGCACGTTGCAGCAATTTGGCCGCTTGGTGAGCACCGCCCCCCGCCAGCGAAACTGCGGAACTTGAACTCAGGATGCTCGCGAGCTGAGCCTGCGCTGAAACGACTCGTGGCTTTCTCCGCTTCGGCGGCCGGCGAGCAGCCTTTCGACGCCGATGTGTTATAGAGGGCGGGTCGCGCGGTTCTATCCATTAGCTTACTTGCCGACGGCGGCGGCGATGGCCCGATCGGAAATGTCCTTGCGACACCAGGCGCCGTCCCAGCGGATGGCCTTCACGGCGGTGTAGGCCTGCAGTTTCGCGGCGGCCACGGTCGAACCCAGCGCGGTGACTCCGAGCACACGCCCGCCGTTGCTGACCACCTGCCCGGCCGCTGTCGCCGTGCCGGCGTGAAACACTTTGACGTCGGGCACCTTCGCCGCTTGCTCCAGCCCGCGGATCGCGCGGCCGGTTTGATACTTGCCCGGATAGCCCTCGCTGGCCATCACCACGCAAACCGACGGGCGCGGATCCCACACCGGCGGCGCAATCGAGTCGAGCTTGCCGTCGATGGTCGCTTCGAGCACGTCGAGCAGGTCGCTCTTCAGGCGCATCAACAACGGCTGGCATTCGGGGTCGCCGAAGCGCACGTTGTATTCCAGCACTTTCGGTCCCTGATTGGTGAGCATCAGCCCCGCGTAAAGCACGCCGCGGAAGGGCCGCCGGGCGCGCTTCATGGCGTGTACCGTCGGCACCAGCACGTGCTCTTCGACCCAGCGCAGCGCGGCGTCGTCGAGCGCCGGCGTGGGGCAATACGCCCCCATGCCGCCCGTGTTCGGTCCCGTATCGCCGTCGAACGCCCGCTTGTGGTCTTGGCAGGGCGGCAGGGTGACAATCGTCTGGCCGTCGCTGATGGCCAGCACGCTCGCCTCTTGGCCGTCGAGGCGTTCTTCGATGACAATCTGATTGCCGGCCTCGCCAAACTCTTTCGCACGAGCGATGCGATCGACGGCTGCCAGCGCCTCGTTGCGGCCCGAACAGACAATCACGCCCTTGCCGGCGGCCAGACCATCGGCCTTGACCACGACAGGCACGTCTTCGCGTTCGCGCAGAAACGTGATGGCCCGCTCGGCAGAGCGGAACACGCGGTAATCGGCGGTGGGCACATCGGCGTGCCGCAGCAGGTTTTTGCAAAACACCTTGCTGCCTTCCAGTTCGGCGGCCGATTTCGCCGGCCCGAACACGCGCAGCCGGGCGGCGGCGAAGGCATCGGCGATGCCCGCCGTCAGCGGCACCTCTGGCCCGACCACGGTCAGGCCCACTTGGTTTTCCTGGGCAAACTTAATGAGCCGGCCGAAATCGGCAGAGGGAATATCGACATTTTCGGCGTCGGCGGCGGTGCCGGCGTTGCCCGGCGCCACAAAGACGCGGTCGGCCCGCGGGCTTTGAGCGATTTTCCAGGCCAGCGCGTGTTCGCGCCCTCCGTTGCCGATGATCAAGACGTTCATCGTTGCACGCTTAGCATGATAAGGCAGAGAATGATGGACACTCGGTGTGAGCCATCATTTTAGACGTCCGACGCCAATGTGGCGAGTGTATCGGCGCGTCAGTCTCCCGAGGCGTCGAGGCGCTGTCGCACACCGGCATAGTGGCGCTCGGCGGCGTCGATCAGAAAGCCGCAATCGCCGCCGAATTGCACCCATTGCACGCCCTGGCGGATGGCCCGGACCGCATGATTGACGTCGGGCGCCATGCCGATGCCCACATAGCGGCCCGCCGCGCGCGATCGCGCGGCGATCGACGCGACGGCTTCGACCACGCGGGGATGGTCGATTTGGCCCATCACGCCCAGCGCGCCCGACAGATCATTGGGACCAATGACGATCGAGTCGAAGCCCGGCAATTCGAGAATGGCATCGAGCTGGTCGAGCGCTTCGGCCGTTTCGATCTGGATGGCCAGAAACACACGACGGCTCGCTTCGGCCAGGTATTGCTGCAACGGTTCGCGGCCATAGTTGCCGCCGCGGCGCGGTCCAAACCCGCGCGTGCCCTGCGGCGGATAGCGGCAGGCCGAAATCGCCTGCCGCACCTCGGCGGCCGAACGCGCCTGCGGCACAATGATGCCTTCGGCGCCGGTATCGAGAACGCGTTTGATCCAGCCCACATCGGACGTGGGCACGCGCACCAAGGCCGGGGCGCCGCCCGCTCGGGCGGCGATCAGGTGGGCCGAGACCGACTCCAGGCTCAGCGGGTTGTGTTCCAGATCGATCCAGAAAAAATCGACGCTGGGGGCCAACGCCTCCGTAACGACCGGGTCGCTGAGCGTAATTGAGGGCCCCAGGCAAACGCGGCCCGAATCGAGCCGCTCGCGGAAATGATCGAGATGGTTCATGGGCAATGGCATTTGCCGAATATAACCGATACGGCCCGCCCCACGAAATGAGCCGGTTCTGCGGGGTGGTGTCCTAATAGTGCGGTGCTGCCGTGCAAAGTGATAAGTGGGTAAGGGGGAGGTCGTGAGACCTCCCCCTCCCCGTTGTCGCTACGAGGTTGGTTCCTCGCATTTACCGGCGTG